>JAZKEE010000159.1:0-29698 GCA_040387235.1 Pseudomonadota bacterium | reverse complement strand
TTGACGGCGACGATTGCTTTCATGGAGTTCTTTCTGAAGATGATGGAGAAGCGCTCAGTGGGCCAAGCCCGCCAGGCGTTCGTGGATCAGGGCATGGGCCTCGGCCATGGTCCGGTCGATCAGTTGCTGCACCGTGGGCACGTCGTGGATCAGCCCGGCGACCATGCCGCAGGACCAGGCGCCGGCATCCATCTCGCCGCTTTGCATGATGCGCGGGTAGACGCCTGCCACTTCAGGCAGGATGTCTTCGAAAGTGATCGCCGCGCCCAGCTCGCGCTCCTTGAGCAGCAGCCGCTCCACGGCGGCGTTGCTCAGCACCCGTTCGGTGTTGCGCAGCGGGCGCATGACCAGGCGCGTGTCCAGTTCGCTGGCCGCGACGATGGCGCGCTTGACGTTCTCGTGCACCGGCGCCTCCTGTGTGGCGATGAAGCGCGTGCCCATGTTCATGCCCTCGGCGCCCAGCGCCAGCGCGGCCACGAGCGAGCGGCCGTCGGCCATGCCGCCCGATGCGACGAAGGGGATGGTCAGTTCTTCGGCGGCCCGCGGCAGCAGGATGAAGTTGGGCACGTCGTCCTCGCCGGGGTGACCGCCGCATTCGAAGCCGTCCACGCTGATCGCGTCGCAGCCGATGGCCTGGGCCTTGAGCGCATGGCGCACCGAGGTGCACTTGTGGATGACCTTGATGCCGGCCTCCTTGAGCGCCGGCAGCCATTTCTGCGGGTTGTTGCCCGCGGTCTCGACCACCTTCACACCACCGTCGATGATGGCCTTCACGTAGCCCGGGTAGTCGGGCGGATTGACCGAGGGCAGAAAGGTGAGATTCACACCGAAGGGCTTGTCGGTCATGCTGCGGCAGCGCGCAATCTCGCGGGCCAGCAGCTCAGGCGTGCGCTGCGTCAGCCCCGTGACCATGCCCAGGCCGCCCGCATTGGAGACTGCCGACGCCAGCTCGGCCAGGCCCACGTGGTGCATGCCGCCCTGGATGATCGGGTGCTGGATCCCGAAGAGTTCGGTGATGCGTGTCTTCATGGCCCTGTCACTCCGAGGCGATGGACTTGTCGCGGATCAGTTGGCCCCATTTGGCATAGTCCTGCTGCAGGTGCTGGCCCATCTGCGCCGGATCCTGGAAGCGGGCAATCGCCCCCGCGTGCAGCAGCTTTTCCTGGATCTCCTTGTCGGCCAGGATCTGCCGCACCTCGCCAGCGATGCGATCCACCACGGCCTTGGGTGTGCCCGCGGGCGCCAGCAGCCCACCCCAGGACACGGCGTCATAGCCCTTGAAGCCCTGTTCGGCGATGGTCGGCACATCGGGCAGCATGGCCACGCGCTGGGGCGACCCGATGGCGATGGCGCGCAGCTTGCCGGCCTTGATGTGGGGCAGGGCGGCCACCAAGTCGGCGTACATCACCGGTACCTGGCCGCCGATGGTGTCGGTGATGGCCGGCACGCCGCCCTTGTAGGGCACGTGCTGCATGTCGAAGCCGCCCATCTGCTTGAGCAGCTCCATGCTCAGGTGGCCGAAACTGCCCGCGCCGGAACTGGTGTAGTTGAGCGGGGTCTTTTGCGCCTTGGCGTTGGCGATGAGCTTGCGCAGGTCGGTCACGTCCGGCAACTGGGTGGGGTTGACCACCACCACGATGGGCAGGTCGTACACCGTGGCCACCGGGGCGAAGTCCTTCACCGTGTCGTAGCCCGCCTTCTTGTACAGATGGGGCGCCAGCAGCGTGGGGGTGGCCAGCATCATCAGGGTGTAGCCGTCGGGTTCGGCCTTTATCACCTGCAGCGCGGCGATGGAGCCCGAGGCGCCGGGGCGGTTTTCCACCACCACGGCCTGCTTGAGGCGCTCGGCCAGCTTCTGCCCGACGATGCGCGAGGCCGTGTCGGTAGGGCCGCCCGCCGGGAAGGGCACGATCAGCTTGATGAGGCTGGCGGGCCAGGCGTCCTTGGCGCTCTGGGCCAGGCTGCTGCCCCACAGGCCCGTGCTGCCCAGTGCGGCGAGGCCCTGCAAGGCGGTGCGGCGATTGAAGTGCATTGTCATGGTGTCGTTGTCTCGGGTGTCGTTGATGTCGGCAGGCGATGGAGAAAAAAGCGGTTTCAGGCCGGCGGAGCCTGTTCGGGCAGGGTCAGCACGCCGCGCTGCTGCAGCTGCAGCAACTGCTCGTCACCCAGGGAGAGCAGGCGCTGCAGCACCTCGCGCGTGCCTTCACCCAGGGTGGGCGGGGCATTGCGCACGGGCAGGCGCTGGCCGTCCAGGCGGTAGGGCGGTGCGAACACGGGCGTGGTGCCCGTCACCGGGTGGGGCATGTCCTGCACCAGGCCGCTCGCGCGCGTGCGCTCGCTGGTCAGGGCCTCGTGCAGGCCCGCAACCCTGCCGCAGGGGATGCCGGCGGCCGTCATGCGTTCAAGCAGCACGTCGCGGCCGAGCGAGCGGATCATGCCGTTGAGCAGCGGCACCAGTGCCGGCCTGTTCTTGGCGCGCTCCACGTTGGTCGCAAAGCGCGGGTCTTCGACGATGTCCGGCCGCTCGATGACCTGGCGGCAGAACTTGTCGAACTGCGAGTTGTTGCCCACCGCGATGATCAGCGGGCCGTCCGCCGCCTCGAACATGCCGTACGGCACGATGGACGGGTGGGCATTGCCGTAGCGCGCCGGGTCGCGGCCCAACTGCAGCGCATCGAGCCCGTAGTAGCCCGTAACCATGATGCCGCAGTCGTACAGCGCCATCTCGATGAGCCTGCCCTTGCCCGTGCGCTCACGGCGGAACAGGGCGGCCAGCACGGCCTGGGCGGCATGCATGCCGGTCACCAGGTCCACCACCGCCACGCCAAACTTCAGGGGCGGCTGCTCGGCTTCGCCATTCAGCGCCATCAGGCCGGCCTCGCCCTGGATCACCAGGTCGTAGCCGGGGCGCTTGGCCTCGGGGCCGCTCGCGTCGTAGCCGGCCACGGCGCAGTAGATGAGGTCGGGCCGGATGGCCCTGAGCTGCTCGTAGCCCAGGCCCAGCTTCTCGGCGCCGCCGGTCTTGAAGTTGTGGATCACCACGTCGCACTGCGGCAGCAGTTCGCGCACGATCTCCAGCCCCTCGGGGGTCTGCAGGTCGATGGTCATGGACCGCTTGTTGCGGTTCATGCTGTTGTAGTAGGTGGTCTCGGTCTTGCCGATGCGCATGCCCCAGTCGCGCGTGTCGTCGCCGCGGCCCGGGTGTTCGACCTTGATGACTTCGGCGCCGAAGTCGGCCAGCACCTGGCCGCACAGCGGCCCGGCGAAGACGCGCGAGAGGTCCAGCACGCGCACTCCCTCCAATGGAAAATCGATTTCCTGGGACGGTTGTTGGTTGGTCATGGTTCAGTCTCCTTGGGTGTCCCGGAAAATTCAGGCCCGATGAAATGGTGTCAGCCGGGCTGGCCTAGCGCCATGTAGCGCGCCAGGTGGTGGTCTTCATCGCCCAGTTGGTGGTCGATCATCACCAGCCGCTTGGCATAGTGCGACAGCGGCAGCTCCCAGGTCATGCCGATGCCGCCGTGCATCTGGATGCTCTCTTCGGACACCAAGGTGCCGATGCGGCCGATGGTGAACTTGGCGGCCGACAGCGCGCGCTCGCGCACCCGTCGCTCGGCGTCCATGGCCGCAGCGGCATTGATCACGGCCGAGCGCGCCTGTTCCACTTCCAGCAGCAGGTCGGCCATGCGGTGCTGCAGTGCCTGGAAGCTGCCGATCGGCACGCCGAACTGCTTGCGCGTCTGCAGGTATTCGAGCGTGTCCTTCTTGGCCACTTCCATCGCGCCCAGCGCTTCGGCGCACAGTGCCAGCACGCCCCAGCCCACCGCAAGCTCCAGTGTGGCAAAGCCCTGGCCTTCGGCGCCCAGCAGCGCGTCGGCGCCCAGTTGCACCTGGTCGAACGTGATGTCGGCCGCGCCCCCGCCGTCGATGCGACCGTAGCCGCGACGCACCACGCCGGGTGCATCGGCGGGCACAAGGAACAGCGAGATGCCGTCCTTGCTGTCCACCGCGCCCGCCGTGCGGGCCGAAACCAGCAGCAACTGCGCCGCTCCACCCTGCACCACCACGGCCTTGGCGCCCGAGAGTGCCCAACCCTCATCGTTGCGCGCCGCCTGCGTGGCGACGCGCGCCAGTTCGTAGTGGCTGCCGGGCTCATCATGCGCCAGCGCGGCCACGGTGCTGCCGTCGACCAAGCTGGCGATACGCTCCTGCTGCGCTGCCGTACCGGCCGCCGACAGGGCGCGCCCCACCACCAGGGCACCCAGAAAAGGCTCGACCACCAGGCCACGACCCAGGGCCTCGAAAACCACGGCGATATCGAAACCGGCACCGCCAAAGCCGCCATCGGCCTCAGGGAAGAGGGCGCCGATGGCGCCGAGCTCGGCAAACTGGCCCCACAGGTCGCCCGACATGCCAGTCGCGCCATAGGCAATGGCGTTGCGGGTCTCCATGGGGCACTGCCCGGCCACGAAGCGGTCCAGCGTGTCCGCCAGCATGCGGCGGTCTTCGGTGTGTTCAAAGTTCATCGCATCAGCCTCACAGGCCCAGGATCATCTTGGAGATGATGTTCTTCTGGATTTCATTGGAGCCGCCGAAGATCGACAGCTTGCGGTAGTTGAAGTAGTTCGCCGCCACCGTGGCCGCCTCGGCGGGGCCTGCAGAGGCGTCGGCCATGTCCTGGTACTGCGCTTCCTCGATGTAGGGCAGGGCATACGGGCCCATGGCGCGGCGGATCAGCGACAGGATTTCCTGGCGGATCTCGGTGCCGCGGATCTTGAGCATGGAGCTCTCGGCCCCCGGCACTCCGCCGCCGGCCACGGCCGCGATCACGCGCAGGTTGGTGGTCTTCATGTTCTCGAGGTCGATCTCGACTTTGGCCATGCGGGTGGCGAACTGCGGGTCCTGGGCCAGCGGGCGGCCATTGCGCTGCACCTTGGCGGCAATGATCTTGAGCTTTTCGAGCGCAGCCACCGAGAAGCCCACGCCGGCGATACCGGTGCGCTCATAGGTCAGCAGGTACTTGGCATAGGTCCAGCCCTTGTTCTCCTCACCCACCAGGTTCTCGGCGGGCACGCGCACGTCGGTGAAGAAGACCTCGTTGACCTCGCTGTCGCCATCGAGCGTGCGGATGGGGCGCACCTCCACGCCCGGGGTGTCCATGTCCACCAGCAGGAAGCTGATGCCCGCCTGGGCCTTGGCTTCGCGCTGGGTGCGCACCAGGCAGAAGATCATGTTGGCGTGCTGGCCCTGGGTCGTCCAGGTCTTCTGGCCGTTGACGATGTAGTGCTCGCCCTCGCCATCCACGCCGCGCACGGCCGTGGTCTTGACCGACGCCAGGTCCGAGCCCGCGCCCGGCTCGGAGTAGCCCTGGCACCACCAGTCGGAGCCATCAAGGATGCGCGGCAGCCAGTGCTGCTTCTGTGCCTCGTTGCCGTACTTGATCAGCACCGGGCCCAGCATGTTGAGCCCGAACGGCACGATGCGCGGCCCGCCCGCGACGGCGCACTCGGTGTCGAAGATGAACTTCTGCACCGCCCCCCAGCCGGGGCCGCCGTACTGCGCGGGCCAGTGGTTGGCCAGCCAGCCGCGCGCGTTGAGGATGGCGTGCCATTCCTCCTGGTCGGCCTTGGTCAGACGCTGCCCGGCCTTGACCTTGTGCGCCAGGGCGGCGGGCAGTTGGTCTTTCAGAAAGGCCTGCACTTCTGCGCGGAAGGCCTGTTCCTCAGGGGTGAATTGGAGATCCATGTCGTGCCTTGCTTCAGAATATTTCAAACAGGCCTGCCGCGCCCATGCCACCGGCGATGCACATGGTCACCACGCCCCACTGGGCCTTGCGGCGCCGGCCTTCGAGCAGGATGTGGCCGGCCAGGCGCGCGCCCGTCATGCCGAAAGGGTGGCCGATGGAGATGGCGCCGCCGTTGACGTTCAGCCGCTCCATGGGAATGCCAAGCCGGCGCTGGCAATACAGGGCCTGCGATGCGAAGGCCTCATTGAGCTCCCACAGGCCGATGTCTTCGACCGTGAGGCCATGGCGCGCCAGCAGCTTGGGCACCGCGAAAACCGGGCCGATGCCCATTTCATCGGGTTCGCACCCGGCCACGGCCATGCCGCGAAACGCGCCCAACGGCTGCAAGCCCAAACGCTCCGCTTCCTTGGCCTCCATCAGCACGCAGGCCGACGAACCGTCCGAGAGCTGGGAGGCATTGCCGGCCGTGACGAAATGGCCGGCGCCCTTGACGGGCTCGAGCGCCAGCAGGCCTTCGAGCGTGGTGCCGGGGCGGTTGCAGGTGTCGCGCGTGGCCACCACCTCGCGGTAGGTGACTTCGCCCGTGTCCTTGTTCTTTTCGGCCATGCGCGTGGCGCAGGGGATGATTTCGCCGTCGAACAGGCCCTTTGCCTGTGCGGCGGCCGTGCGCTGCTGGCTTTGCAGCGAGAAGGCGTCCTGGTCCTCGCGCGAGATGCCGTAGCGCTGGGCCACCACGTCGGCGGTGTCGATCATGGCCATGTACAGCGCAGGCTTGTGCTCCACCAGCCAGGGGTCCATGTCGGTGGGCAGGTTGTTGCCGGGGCGCATGCCCGAGATGGTTTCCACCCCACCGGCAATCATCGCCGGCACGCCTTCGGCCACGATGCGGCCCGCCGCAATGGCGATGGACTGTAGGCCCGAAGCGCAAAAGCGCGTGACCGTGGTTCCCGCCACCGACAGCGGCAGCCCGGCGCGCAGCACGGTCTGGCGGCCCAGGTTGCGGCCCTGGAAGCCGTCGGGGTTGCCGCAGCCCAGGATGAAATCTTCGAACATGGCGGGGTCCACGCCCGCGCGCTCGACGGCCGCCGTGACGGAGAACGCGGCCAGTTGGGCTGCCGGCGTGGCGTTGAATTCGCCGCGGTGCGACTTGGCCAGCGGGGTGCGGGCGGTAGAAACGATGACGGCTTCGCGCATGGTGGGTGTCTCCTGGTTCAGGCGGTTGTTTGATTCAGGCTGTCGAAATTGCGGCCCTCGGCCACCAGCTGTTCGAGCAGGGCGGCGGGTTTCCAGAACAAGGGGTCATCCTGGGCGAATTCGCGGATGTCGGCCAGCATCTGGGGCAGGCCCTGCATGTCGGCCCACTTCATGGGGCCGCCACGGTGGCGCGGAAAGCCATAGCCGGACAGAAAGGTCACGTCCACATCCAGCGGGCGCAGGGCGATGCCCTCGGCCACCACCTTGGCGCCTTCGTTGACCATGGCGGCCATGTAGCGGCGCATGATCTCGTCGGCGCTGAAGGGGCGCGGCACCACGCCCTTGCTGGCGCGCTCGGCATCGACGATGGCCAGCACCTCGGGGTCGCTCTGGCCCACGCGGGCACCCTCCGGGTAGAGGTAGAAGCCCCGGCCGGTCTTCTGGCCGAACCAGCCGCGCTCGCAGATGCGGTCGGCGATCTCCACATAGCGCGCCTTGGGGTCGCGCGTGGCGGCGCGGCGCTTGCGCGTGGCCCAGCCGATGTCGCCACCGGCCAGGTCGGTCACCTGGAAAGGGCCCATGCGGTAGCCGAAGCCGCGCACGGCCGCGTCGATCTCGTACGGGCTGGCGCCGTCTTCCATCAGGTAGTCGGCCGCCTGCTTGTACACGGCCAGGATGCGGTTGCCGATGAAGCCATCGCACACGCCGGCACGCACCGGCACCTTCCTGAGTCGCTTGGCCAGCTCGAAGGCGGTGGCCACCACATCGGCGCTGACCCGGGCGGGCACCACGATCTCCAGCAACTTCATGATGTTGGCGGGGCTGAAGAAGTGCAGGCCGATCACGTCCTGCGGGCGCGCGGTGGCGGCCGCAATGGCGTCGATGTCGAGGTAGGAGGTGTTGGTGGCCAGCACGGCACCGGGTTTGCAGACCCGGTCGAGCTCGCGGAACACGGTCTTCTTGACCTCGATGTCTTCGAACACTGCCTCGATCACCAGATCGGCGCCGGCAATGTCCTCGTAGCGGGTGCTGCCGGTGTAGCGCGCCAGCGTGGCGGCCTTGGCCTCGGGGGCCATGCGGCCCTTGGCCATCAGGGCGTCGTAGACCTTTTCCACATGGGCCCGGCCGCGCGCTATCGATTCCGCGTCGCGCTCGATCATGGTCACGGGCAGGCCGGCGTCCAGCGCCGAAACGGTGATGCCGGCACCCATGGTGCCGCCGCCGATCACGGCGATGGAGGTGACGGGGCGGGGTGCGGCCGCCTTGGCCTCGGGCACCTTGGCGACCTCGCGCTCGGCAAAGAAAGCATGGATCAGGCCGGCGCGCTGCGGGCTGTCGAGGCAGGCGAGGAACTGGGCGCGCTCGAACTGCATGCCCTGCGCGAAAGGCAGGTCCAGCGCGGCCTGCACGCAGTCGATGATCTTCAGGGGCGAGAACAGGCCGCGCGCGGACTTGGCGGTCTCGGCCTTGAGGGCATCGAGTTCGGCCTGGGCCGCGGCCTTGTCGGTCAGGCGCCCGGGCTCGGCGCTGGTGGGGCGCACCGGCGCCTGGCGCGCGAGCAGCTCGCGCACATAGGCCAGCCCGGCGGCGATGGGGTCGTCACCCTCGGCCACCACGTCCACCAGGCCTGCGGCCAGTGCCGCCTGGGCACCCAGGTGCTTGCCGCTGAGCATGAGTTCCGTCGCCGCCTTCACCCCCATGAGGCGAGGCGCCCGCTGCGTGCCGCCGGAGCCGGGCAGCAGTCCCAGCAACACTTCGGGCAGACCCAACTGGGCGCCCGGCAACGCCAGGCGGTAGTGGGCCGACAAGGCCACCTCCAGACCCCCTCCCAGCGCCGCGCCATGGATGGCGGCCACCACCGGTTTGCTGCAGGCCTCGATGGCCTGGCAGACCTCGGGCAGGGCCGGCGGCACCGGTAGCTTGCCGAACTCTCGGATGTCGGCACCGGCAATGAAGGCGCGGCCTGCGCCCACGATCAGCACCGCCCGGATGCCGGCATCGGCCTCGGCCTGGGCAATCGCGGCCATCAGCCCCTGGCGCACGGCGGCCCCCAGGGCATTCACCGGTGGATTGTCGATACTGACCAGCAGTACACCCTCTTGCGAGGTCCACCGAACGACAGAAGCAGGGGCTTGAAGGGTCACGCGCATGTCTCCATAAGGGGCTTGAACAGCAAAGCCGGGATTCTTGCGGTGACAATGATTTATAACAATCCCATCATCAGTTGACAGACTGTCAAAATATTTAGAACAATCGACGCATGGATTCTCACTCTCTGGCCTTGCTGGTCGAAATCATCGACAGCGGCAACCTGAGCCAGGCCGCGCGCAAGCTCAAGGTGTCCCGCGCCAATGTGAGCTACCACCTGACCCAGCTCGAAAAGTCCGTGGGGGTGCAGCTGGTTCGGCGCACCACACGCCGCGTGGAGCCTACCGAGGTGGGCCTGCGCCTGTACGAGCACGGCCGCAGCATCCAGAACGAGATGCTGGCCGCGCGCGAAACCATCGCCACTCTGGGGCAGGGGTTGCAGGGGCGCGTGGGCATCAGCGTGCCCAGCGGCTACGGCCAGATCGTGATGAGCGACTGGCTGATCGAGTTCAAGCGCCTGTACCCCGGTATCGTTCTCGACGTGCTATTCGAGAACCGCGCCGACAACCTGCGTGACGAGGTGGACATCGCCATCCGCGTGATCCAGGAGCCGCCGCTGTCCCTGGTGGCACGCAGCCTGGGCACGGTGCGCTACATCGCCTGCGCCTCGCGCGCCTTTGCCCAGGAGCACGGCCTGCCGCAGACGCTGCTGGAGCTGCGCAGCGCGCCGCTCATCACCGCTGGCGTGACGGGTCGCCAGTTGCGCCTCAGCGCCTACCAGGGCGAAGAGCGGCAGGAGCTGTTGCTGGAGCCCACGCTGATCTCGGAACATTTTCCGTTTCTGCGCCAGGGCATTCTCGCGGGCCTGGGCGTGGGCCTGGTGCCCGACTATGTGGTGAAGGACGCCATCGAATCCGGTGAGGTGCTGAGCACGCTGGACGACTACCGCCTGAGCATCTTCGGCACCCGCATGCACCTCCTGTACATGCCCAACCGCCACCAGACGCGGGCCGTGCGCCTGTGCATCGAATTTTTGCTCGACAAGGCACGTGCCGCACAAGGGAAAGAGGGGGAGGGCGCATGAACACCAAGGCAACGCCGTTTTCTGGCTTCGACCTGTCCACCTTCTGGGAAGACAGCGACTACGCGCGCAAGGAGTATGTGGAGCCACCGCCCACGCCAGAGACCATTGCCGCCGTCGAGGCGGAGTTGGGCTACCGCCTGCCGGCCAGCTACACCGCACTCATGCAGTCGCAGAACGGCGGCATTCCCGTCCGTGGGTGCTTTCCCACCCAAGCACCGACTTCCTGGGCCGAGGACCACGTGGCGATCAGCGCCTTCAAGGGCATTGGCTTCGCACAGCAGTGGAGCCTGTGCGGCGGCCTGGGCAGCCGGTTCAAGATCGAAGAGTGGGACTACCCGGAGATCGGCGTGTATTTCGGCGACTGCCCCTCGGCCGGCCACGACATGATCGCGCTCGACTACCGGGCCTGCGGCCCGTCCGGCGAGCCCGCCGTGGTGCACGTCGACCAGGAGGATGACTACCGCATCACGCCGCTCGCGCCGGATTTCGAAACCTTCGTGCGCGGCCTCGTGCATGAATCCGAGTACGAAGACGACCCCGAGGACGTGAAGCACGAGGCCCTGCAGCACGTGCGCAACGCCCCTTTCAACACGCGGCTGCACAGGCTGTGCGAGCAGTGGCCCGACCCGCGCATGCCCGCGGCCATCCGCCGCCTGGCCGAAACCATCGTGCAGGAAAAAGGCTACTTCGCGCTGCATGCGGACGCGAACTCGCACCTGCTGTACGCCACGCAGTTCCTGCTGCTGAGCAACAGCCGACCGGTGCGGTCGATGGAGGGGTTCCTGCAGTCCTACCCCGGTGCCATCGCGATGGTGGGCAGCGCACATTTCGGTACCGGTGGCTGGGCTGCGGGTTTCGTGGAGGACTGGTTCCAGGCGCGCGTGAGCACCGGCGAGCTGGCGCAGACCGAGGGCCAGTGGCACTTCAGCGCAGACTTCAGGGCTGCGCTGCTGCGGCAACTCATCGATGACCTCCCGGAAGCCGCATGATGGTCAGCGCGCGCCGCACCCTGTCTTTCCTGGCGGTGCTGGCCTGCATCTGCGTCCATCCAGCCGCCCAGGCCGCGCCAGCTTCCACCGTCCAGGTCGCGGCCTGTGGCCTTGAATTCGATCTGCCGGCCGGCTACAAGATCACGCGCCCCAAACGCTCGGCAGATGAGCGCGACGGCCGTGCGTGCGCGTTCGACATCGTCAAGACCCGACCCGGGCCTGCGCCGCGGGGCGAATGCAAGGACAAGGAGGAGGGCGGCCAGCCGCCCTACGAGGTGTGCGACTGGATGGTCAGTGGCGGTCCACCGTCGCCGAGCGTACAGGTGGTGCGCACACGGCCCGGGGGTACCGCGCTCCTGGACTCGTTCACGCGGGGCGAGGATGGCCGCTGGACGGTGCCGAATGCACAGGCCGGCGACCAGCCCGCCCAAGCCGCCGAGTTCTGCGGCAAGCCCGCGTGGAAGGGCGAAACCATTGTGCGCCTGGGATGGTGGCGTGCGCGCACCAAGAACTACACCGGCATCTATGCCGGCTCGGGTGGCGCCGATGTCACGTTGGTGCCGCTCGCGCCCGATCTCTTCGTGCAATTGCAAAACCCGCCCATCGACGAGGCGGGCGAATTTTCGGCATTCTGTTCCAGCCTGCGCCTGGGCGCCCGTGCGCAGGATCTTCCCTAGACCCGGTCGCCGCTGGCATCAACCCTGGGCGTCTTCGTCCAGCAGCCGCGCAGCCTGGCTGGCGTCCGCGACCCGGAAATACCCCAGCAGGCTTGCCACGCTGAGGTGGCCGGTCATGGCCATCGTGTCGGCCATGGGGACTTTCTGGGTGGCAGCCTCGGTCACGAACCCCGAGCGAAGCGAGTGCGCAGAAAACACGTCGGGCAGCCCGGCGGCCCGGGCACGCTCCTGAACGATGTCGCGCACCGCTGCGGCAGACAGGGCCTCGCCCAGCGTGCCGCCTTTTCGCACGCGCCTGAAAATCGCCCCTTCGGTGATGCCCGTGGCCGCCAGCCAGGCCTGCATTGCCTCGCCCGCCATCCCCTGGATGGGTTTGTGATTCTCCGGCCGGTCTGAACCGGTTTGGTTGGTCTTGGAGTGGGCAAGGGTGTAGACGAACGAAGCGGGCCCGCTTCGCTGCAGATGCCTGATCTCTGCCGACGCCACCTCCGAGCGCCGCCGACCACCGCTGGCGAAGGCAAACAGCAGCAGGGCCCGATCACGAAGCCCTTTCAAGGTGGCTGCGTCGCAGGTTGCCAGAATCGCCATCAGAGGGTCCTTGGTCAGCGCATTCTTTTTCTGGGGCAAGGCACCCCGCTTGGCGTAGGCACGGCGCGTCTTCGACAGCAGTTCGCGCACCTTGGCATCCTGGCAGGGGTTCTTCATGCCCCGCACCTGGTGGGCCTTGGACAGCACCGACACGCGGTGCACCAGCGTACTGAGCGCCATGGGTCCCGGCTTGCCCTTGAAACCCGCCTCGACGAGCGTTGCGTCCATGGCCTGCGGCAACTCGTGCGCCAAGCCGCCTGCGGTCGTTCGCTGGGCGTGGTCGACGATGAACTGCAGAACAGCGCTTGGCGGCAGCGGCAGCGTGATCGGCTGGCCGTAGCGCACGTTGAACCAGGCTGCCCAGTAGCGCAGGGCCGATCGGTAGCTGGCCAATGTGTTGGCGGATTCGCCCTCGCGCATCAGCTGATCGACGGCAAGCGCCGTCACGTCCGAGAGCACGCCGGGCTCCAGCACGGCATGCGTTTGGAGGGCTGGCAAGCGCATTGGTGTTCCTTCAGGTCAAATTTTGCACATTTCGCACATATGATGTATTTTTTACTATCAATAAAACAATCTACTCGCGATAATCTTCTATTATCGTGGGTAATTTCAGGAATGGGGTCGGGCGATGCAAGCGAAAAGTACGAGGGGTCCGCGCGGCGTTCAGATGGAAGAGGTGTGGGCTGCAGCGGACGCTGTTCTCGCCCTGGGAGAACGCCCGACCATCGAGCGGGTGCGCCTGCAACTGGGCCGTGGCTCGCCCAATACGGTGGGGCCCATGCTCGACGGGTGGTTTGGCTCCCTGGCCGGTCGATTGCAGGCGCCAGCCGACCCGGCTGACTCGGCCAACGGGCCGGCAGATGCCGAAATTCCCCTGCCAGGGCCTGTCATGCGGGCGGCGAAAACACTGTGGGGACGGGCGCTCCAGCAGGCTGACGAAAGGGCTGCCGACCAGTTTGCGCTAGCGCGCACCGCATTGGAGACGCAGGCCGAATCACTGCGCAGTGCACAGGAAGAGCTGGCACGGGAAACACAACGCCTGGATGACCGCAGCGAGGCCTATGCAGTGGCCATGCAGGCCCGGGATGCGCAGATCGCCGAGTTGGCGCGCCAGGCCCAGGAGCTGCAGCAGCAACTGCAGGCCAGCCTGCAGCTGCTGGACACCACGCGTTCCGAGGGCGAACAACTGCGGCAGTCCGCGGATGCACAGCGGCGGCGCCAGGAGGCCAAGGATGCCGAACACCAGGCCGAGCGCTCGCGGCTCGAAGAGCGCGCGCAGGCCCAGGAACGCAGGCTCAACGCCGAGGTCGACCGGGCCCGCCAGGAGTCCAGGCGGCTGGCGCAGCAACTGGAAGGCGATAGCAAGAAGGCAGCCAAGGCCCTGGCCGATGCCCTGGACAGAACCCGGGAGCTCGACGCCCATGTGGGCGCATTGCAGGTCGACAAGGCAGGCCTGTCCCAGGAACTGCAATCCGCCCGCGACGAGCTGAAAGGCCTGCAGGCGAAATTCGACGATCGCAGCAACGACATGTTCGCCGTGCTGAGTGAATTGCGCGACCGGCTCCCCACGACACCGCCGGCGCCTGCACCGAAAACGAGGGTGCGCAGGAGCAGGACCTAGCCTATTTGACGTCCTTGAACTTGTTGGAGCACGCCTGCTTGTAGACACGATCGAAGATCGATTGCCGCCAAGAGTCCGCAGCGGTGACCATGGGGTCCCGCATCGATTCTTCGAGGTCATCCACCATGAAGCGCCGGAACCCGAGGTGCTTGCCGGTGCGGTCTTTCGCATTGATCTCGCCACAGAGCGTGACCTTGGAGTCGCCATGCTCCGAAAGGAAAAGCTGGCGAAATTGCGTGCCCTTGGGATGGGGCAAGGTGTCGAGGATGGCCTTCTTGGATTCGACCACGCTGAAGGACTCCCTGGCCGACTGCGCAGCCGCCGTGGTCGAGACAAGGACAGCAGCTATCAGGAGCGCCCGTTGGAGGTGGCAGATCAACATGGGCGCCATCATATGGCGACGGGTCGGCTTCGGCGGTCAGACCTGTCTTGCGTTCGATCCCGGAAAGCGAAAAGAAGGGGAAGAGGCGGGAGCAAAGGGAAACCGGGCCAGACGTGCCGTGCATGTCTTGGCACGAGAACGATCAAATTGCGATTCTTTTATTTAACATAATATACATCGTATCTAGTGAGGGACAGGCGATGCCCGCCAACCCCCAATCCACTCCTGGCCTGCAGTCCGCTCCCCACGCGCTGCCTGCTGCGCACCAGTCACGGCCTCACTTCAGCCCCTGTCCCGGCCCATCCAGGCTGCGCTGGCCCAGGTTCATCTGCTCCAGCGGCGCCGGACGTCCGAACCAGTAGCCCTGGGCGTTGCCGCAGCCCATCTGCAACAAGCGCCGGGCCTGGGCCTCGGTCTCGACCCCTTCGGCCACAACCGTCACGCCAAAGCCCTTGGCCATGTGCAGCACGGCAGTGACGATGGCGGCGTTCTGGGACGATTCGAGCAGGTCGCGCACGAAGGTCTGGTCGATCTTCAGGCAATCGAACGGAAGGCGGCTCAGGTAGGCCAGCGACGAATAGCCGGTGCCGAAGTCGTCGATGGCGATCTTCAGGCCCAGGGCGCGCAGGCGAGAAAGCTGCTGGTGGGTCACGGCATCGCCTTCGATCAGCACGGATTCGGTGAGCTCCAGCGTCAGGTGGCGCGCGGGCAGGCCGCTGGCCTCCAGCGTGCGCTGCACCTGTTCCACGAAGTCCGACTGGATCAGTTGCCGGGCCGAGACGTTGACATGCAGACCAAAGTCTTCGGGAAGATACGGCAGTTGTTGGGCAATGTCCCGCGTGGCCCGGTGCATGACCCAGTCGCCCAGCGCCAGTATCAGGTCGCTTTCCTCGGCCATGGCGATGAACACGCTCGGCGGCACCATGCCGCGCGCGGGGCTGCGCCAGCGCAGCAGCGCCTCCGCACCCGTCACGCGGCCCGTGGCCAGGTCGATCACCGGCTGGTAATGCACCAGGAACTGGTCCTTGTCCAGGGCCTGCCGAAGTTCGGACGCCAGCCGCGTGCGCTCCATCGACTGGTCCGCCATGCCGGGTTCGAACACCATCCACTGGCTCTGGCCATGGCGCTTGGCCTCACCCAGGGCGATGCTGCCGTTGCGCAGCCATTCCGCCAGGCCTTCTCCGCGCAGTTGCCCCGCCACCAGGCCGACCGATGCATGCACCATGACCTCATCGGCCCCGGCGGAGAACGGCGTGGCGAACAGGCCCAGCACGGCCTTGCCAAAACGCTCGGCGGACAGGTCCCCCTCCTCCACCAGGCTCAGCAGGGCAAACTCGTCCCCACCCACGCGGGCGAGCAGCATCGGCGCGGGAAAGTGCCCCCGCAGCCGGTTGGCGACGGCCTGCAGCAGCCGGTCGCCCGTGCCATAGCCCACGCTGTCGTTGATGGCGCGAAAGGAGTTCAGCCCCACGAGGCTGAGCACCGCGCGCCTGGGCTCCGCCCACTGCACCTGCTCGAGCAAACCCCGGCGCGTGAGCAACAGGGTAAGGCTGTCATGGGTAAGCAGCTCCTGCATCTGCTGGAACGAGCGCTGCAGGCGGTGGGCCATCTCATTGAAAGCAAGCACCAGGACCGTGGTCTCCCGCAAGGGGCTGGGGGCAACGATGTCCGTGTTCCATTCGCCGCGGGCGATCTGGTTGGCGGCTTGCGCGGTCATGAGAATGGGCCGCACCGCCCACTGGATCACCCACAGGCCGAGCAGCAGGCCAATGATGGCGATGGCACCGGCAGCCAGCAGCGCGCCCTGGCCTGCGCTGCGGGAATCTCCGAGCAGCTCCGACTCGGGCAGCAGCACCACGATGCGCCAGTCGATGCCGCGCGGGTCCGCGTAAGGGGTGACGCGCCCGAAGTAGTGCGCCTCCAGGTGCTGGAAATGAAAGCTGCCGCCCTCCACCGCCGGTACCTCACGCAGATAGGTTTCGGCCGTGCGGATCTGGGCGCTTGTGCTTTCCGAGAGGCGAAGGCGTTCCCGCTGGCCCGCAGAGTTGCGGCGGTCGCTGAGCACCGAGCCCGGTTCCGAATGGGCCACGATCAGGCCCTGCGCATCGACGATGAAGATCTGCCCCTCCCCCCGCAGCGGCTCTTCGCGCAGGAAGCGGTTCAGGCTGTCCAGCCGGACATCGGCCTCCATGACACCGAGCAGGTTGCCATCGGCCACCACGGGTGTCGCGGCCGAGATGGTGATGTCGCCGCGCTCGCCCGCCGTGGTGTAGATGGGAGACCAGCGGGACTGCCCGGACCCGGCCACCGGCGCATACCAGGGGCGCACGCGTGGATCGTAGTTGGGAAAGGCCGCCGCCACCTTGCGCAGCGTGTCGTCCTCGTAGACATTCATCATGCCGCTGGTCGTGGCATCCTTGAGGATCAGGCGAAAACCCTCGCCGGGCTCACGCCGGATGCCGGTGTACTCCCCCGCCCTGCTCCCAAAGCTCAGCAGGCTGATCTGCTGCTGCCCGGCATACAGGTCGGAGAAGACGCCGCGCAGGTGGGTGTACACCGGACGCAGGTTCCCCTCCTGGTACAGGCCATGGCGGCCGATGGCATCGGCCACCGTGCTCTGGATCAGGAACGGGGTTTCGAGGAATTCCGCCAGGCGCGCACGCGAGTTGCTGGTCAGGGCCTCCAGCACGCGCACGCTCTCCTGGTCGATCAACTGGCTGATCTGGCGGTGCTGCGTGACCGCCTGCAGGACGACCGTGGCCACGAACAGTGCCGCAAAAGGCACCGCAATGGCAGTCCGCAGGGACAACTGGAAGGCACGCATTCTGGATCGCTCCCGTTACGGGCCTGCTGCATGCAACACGCGTGCCTGCAACGGTGGCGCCATGGCGTACCGGCCTTTCACCAGGCGGTACCAGCCGCATCCGCCGGGTTCCGGCATTGGGTGGCGGCACCGAAGCGCGAAGCGCCCTGGCGAGGGTTTCATGGGATCACGCCCTGGTGCCCGTCAAGCACCTGCGCCAACGGTACGGGGTAGCCCACGGCGTAGCCCTGGGCATAGTGCACTCCGATGTCCTGCAGCATGGCCACCAGGGCCTGGCTCTCGACGAACTCGGCCACGGTGCGCTTGCCCATCAGGCAGCCGATCTCGTGGATCGACTTGACCATGGCCAGGCTCACCGGGTCGCGGTCGATGTCCCGCACGAACTGGCCGTCGATCTTGAGCACGTCGACAGGAAGGTTGCGCAGGTAGGCAAAGGAGGACAGGCCGCTGCCAAAATCATCCAGCGATATCTTGCAGCCGCAGGCACGCAAGCTCTCGATGAAGTGGTTGGCCGTCTGCAGATTGCTGATGGCCGCTGTCTCGGTGATTTCAAAGCACAGCTTGGAGCACGGTACCTCGGCACTCTCCAGCGCCTGGAGCACGAAGGCGGTGAAGGCCGCATCCCCGAGCGACTGGCCCGACAGGTTGATCGAGCACTGCCCGATGCGGTCCTGCTCCTCGACCACCCAGCGCAGCGCACGGGTGACCACCCAGCGGTCCACGCGGCCGGCCAGGTGGTAGCGCTCGGCGGCCGGCATGAACAGCCCCGGCAGCACCAGTTCGCCCTGCTCGCTGCGGATGCGCAGCAGGATCTCGCAGTGCAATCCCTTTGATTCACCCCCCTGCAGCGGCACGATGGGCTGCGCAAACAGCTCGAACCGGTCGTGCAGCAAGGCATGCTCGATGCGGCTCACCCACTCCATGACCCCATAGCGCTGGGCCAGCGCCGGGTCGTCGATGGCGTACAGGTGGATGCGGCTGCGCCCGGCATCCTTGGCCACGTAGCAGGCACTGTCCGCAGCCTGGAGCAAGGCGCCCACGCTTTCGGTGTGGGCATCCAGCGCCACCATGCCGATGCTGACACCCACGCCAAAGCGCTGCTCCAGCCATGCGAAGTGGTAGCCTGCCAGGCGTTGCTGCAGCCGCTCGGCCACCTGCAGTGCGGCGGCCACGCTGTGGTCCATCAGCAGGATGCCGAACTCATCCCCGCCGATGCGGCACAGCAGGTCCTCTTCGCCCAGCAGGGCGGCAAACAGGTGGGCAATCTCGCGCAGCATGGCATCGCCTGCCGCGTGGCCACAGGTATCGTTGACCACCTTGAAATCGTCCAGATCCAGGTAGCACACCACATGCTGCAGCGCATGGCTGCGCGTGCGCTCGACGGCATAGGCCAGGGCTTGTTCGAACGCGCGCCGGTTGCCCAGCCCGGTCAGCTCGTCGTGCGTCGCCTGGTAGGCCATTTCGCGGCTCAGGCGGCGCTGCTCGGTCACATCGCGGAACACCAGCACCGCGCCCTGCACTTCACCGTCTGCATCCTTGATGGGCGACACCGTCGCCTCCACCAGCACCCGGCCACCGTGCAGGGTCTGCAAATGCAGTTCCGGATGGCGCCGGGGCTGCGCTGTTGCGATGGTGCTGGCCACGATGTCGGGCGCCGGCTGCGCCGATCCATCCGGATCGAGCATGCGGAACACCTCGCCATAGGGCTTGCCCACGGCGGCGGTCAGGCTGCAGCCGGTCAGCGCCTCTGCCGCCGGGTTGATATAGAGCAGGTGCCCCTGCGCATTGGTCGATATCACCGCATCGCCAATCGAATGCAGCGTGACCTGCAGGCGCTCCTTCTCATGGTAGAGCGCGTCCTCGGCCTCTTTGCGGGCCTGCATGAAACGCACACGGTCCATGGCGACGGCCACATGGGCCGCCATGGCCTGCATGAAGTCGATCTGCCAGGGCAAGGGCGGGCGCACGCCTTCCGCATCGCCATAGGTGCCCATGCCCACGGCGCCGAGCCGCTGCTCTGCCATGAGCAATGGCACGTTGACGATGGTGCGGTTGTGCAGCGCCGCCACGATCTCCTTGTTGGTGCGCGGGTCGGTGCGCGCGTCGACCACCACCACGACGTGGTCAGCAGCCATGATCTCTTGGACCATGCTGTCACCCGCGATGGGGATTTCCGTGGTGTCGATGGCCCGGGCGAACGCCGGATCGCTGATCTGGCTGGAATGCAGCAGGATCGATACGAACCCCGGCTTCAGCCCATACACGCCCAGCCAGCAATGGGGATATCCCAGCACCTGCTCCGCCACCGGAGACACCGCATCCAGGATATCGGACAGGCTCCACGCCCGCTCCAGGCGCTTGCACAGCTGCAGCAAGGCCTTGGTGTGCGAAGGCGCTTCGGTCATGGTGGCCGTCAGGTCGCTCATGGACGGAGTGTATCCAAGGGTTTCAGGAAAACCCGGCTTCCGGGCAGATTGTTGATGATTGTTTACACCCATGCGACAGGGATTCGCGCTGTGATAGCTTGTGCCCCATGGAGTATGTCGATTTCATGGTGTCCTGGCTGGCCGGCAACCCCCGGATGGTGACCGCCTGGGCCGTGGCCCTCATGCTGGCGCTGGCCTGGCTGTGGCGCGGCCACCGGGCCAACAAGGAGCGCGCCCGCTTCAAGCCCTTGCCGCGCCGCCGTGCGAAACAGGCCATCCCCAAGGGGGCCAGCACGGTCGCCACACCCAAAACCTACCAGCGCGCACGGCCGCGCCGGTAGGCCAGTGCCGTCCAGGCGCTACCATCCCGGGCATGACATTGCCTACTGCGCCCTCTTCCATCGCCTCATCCACCGTCCACTTCGGCCACCAGGGCCGTGTCTGCATCGTCACCGGAGGCGCGCAAGGCATTGGCGAGGCCTGCGTGCGGCGCTTCGCGCGCGAGGGCGCCCACACGGTGATCGCCGACGTGGACGACGCCCGTGGCGCTGCATTGGCCCAGGAGCTTGGCGCCCTCTATGTGCGCTGCGACGTGGGCGACAAGGCCCAGGTCGACGCGCTGGTGGAGCGCACGCTGCAGGCCCATGGCCGCATCGACGTGCTGGTGAACAACGCCGGCATCTTCCGCGCGGCGGATTTCCTCGAAGTGACCGAGGAGGACTTCGACGCCGTGCTGCGCGTCAACCTCAAGGGCTCGTTCCTGGTGGGCCAAGCCGTGGCGCGGGCCATGGTGGCCTCGGGCGGCGGCTCCATCGTCAACATGAGCTCGGTCAACGGCGTGCTCACCATCCCCAGCATCTCCAGCTACAACGTGAGCAAGGGCGGCATCAACCAGCTCACGCGCGTGATGGCCCTGGCCCTGGCCGACAAGAACGTGCGCGTGAACGCCGTGGCGCCCGGCACCATCGCCACCGAGCTGGCCGCCAAGGCCGTGCTCACCAGCGACGAGGCCAAGGCCAAGATCATGTCGCGCACGCCGATGAAGCGCCTGGGCGACCCGGCCGAGATCGCCGACGTGGTGGCCTGGCTGGCCAGCGATGCAGCCAGCTACGTCACCGGCGAGATCGTCACCGTGGACGGCGGCCGCATGACCCTCAACTACACCGTGCCCGTCTGACGCCTGAGCAGCCCTGCCGGGCTGCTGGGCCAGCCCACGCGGCCGAACCAGGCGCCTCCGGCAATCGCCCAGCCGATCACGATGCCGTAGACCACCAGCGCCACACCCTGCGCGGCGAAGACCCCGGCCAGGCCGCTGTTCCAGCGCAGCGCCAGGTAGCCGCCGGCCACGGCGATCACCAGCCGGGCCAGGTTGCCGGCCACCGGCCAGAACAGGCGCCCTGCTCCCTGCGAGGCGAAATACAGCACCAGGCCCAGGCCAAAGAAGCCATACACCGGGCCCACAGTGCGCAGGTACTGGCTGCCCGCCGCGATCATGTCCGGGTCGCTGGCGAACAGCGACAGCCAGGTGGCGGGAAAAAATGCGGCCCACAGGCCGATGGCCTCGGTCATCCCGAACGCCATGGCGGCGCCGATCCAGGTGGCGCGCAGGGCACGCTCGCGCTGGCCGGCGCCGATACAGGTGCCCACCATGGCCACCAGGGGCGCACCAAAGCCAAAGACCAGCGGCACCATCAGGTACTCGAGCCGCGATGCCGTGCCGTAGCCGGCGATGGCCGCCGTGCCGAAACCGCCCACCAGCGCCGTGGTGACGCCGATGGCCACGTTGGTCGCCACGGTGGAGACCGCCCCCACCAGGCCCACGCGCAGAATATCCACGAACAGCGCCCAGCGCAGTTGCAACCCCTTGAACGAGGGCCGCAGCAGGCTGCGCGGCGACCACAGGTACCAGGCCAGCACCGCGCTGCCCAGCACGTAGTAGGCCATGAGCGCGATGGCACCCCCCGCAATGCCCAGGCCCGGCAGCGGGCCCCAGCCAAAGATCAGCAGCGGCGACAGGGGGATGAGCACCAGTGCACCCCACACCGTGACATAGGCCGGCACGGCCATGTTGCCCGTGCCCCGGATGATGGCCGCCAGGGTGTTGAACACCCAGACGCAAATGGCGCCGGCAAACACCCAATTCGAATAGATGAGCGCCGCCTCCAGCGCGCCGCCTGCCCCGCCCATGCGGGTGTAGAGCCAGCGCCCGCCGCCGACCACTGCCACGCTGAAGCACAGCGCAAACCCCAGGCCGATGACCAGGGCATGCAGCACCAGCGCATCGGCATCGTCCTTGCGCCGGGCACCCAGCGCCCGCGCAATGGCCGCCGCCACACCGCCGCCAATGGCGCCGGCCGACATCATCTGCATCAGCATCACCACCGGGAACACCAGCGCCATGCCGGCCAGCGCATCGGTGCCGAGTTTGCCCACGAAATAGGTCTCGATCAGGCCCACACCGGCCTGGGCCAGCATCACCAGCACATTCGGGGCGGCCATGCGCAGCAGCGTGGAGGCGATGGGCGCCTCCAGCAGCATGCGGGTGCGAGGGTTGATGGCTGCCGCGCCCGCAGCGGTGGCTGGACTGGCAACAGCGCTCATGATGCAGCCCCGGGCTTGCGCGGCACGACGATGCGCACGGTGGAGACCTGCAGCACCTCGTCGTTCTGGTTGCGTGTTTCGCTGCGGATGGTGACCATGCCGCGGTCGGGCCTGGACTTGGAGGGGTTGGCCTCCACCACCTCGCTCACCACGTGCAGCACGTCCGTGGCCCGGGTGGGCCGGGGCCAGCTCACCTCGCCGCTCGCGCCAATGATGCCGCCGGCCACGGGCAGCCCCGTGGTCACCTGCAGCCGCATGGTGATGGCCGCTGTGTGCCAGCCACTGGCGGCCAAGCCGCCGAACAGCGTGCCCTTGGCGGCCTCGTCGTCCATGTGGAAGGGCTGCGGATCGAACTGCCTGGCAAAGGCGATGATCTGCCCGGCGTCCATTGCATGCTCGCCGCTCTTGAAGCGGCGGCCCACGGCCATGTCGTCGAAATACAAGGGTTGCACTGCAGTGGTGGTATCGGTCATGGTCAACAGGCTCATTGGAAACGGTGCCGGGGAATCAAGCGGCTGCGGGAACCAGGCGCTTCAGGGGCGCTTCGCGGATGGGCAGATTCACCAATGCGGCACCCAGCGCCAGCGCGATGTCGATGTACCAGACCCAGTCGTAGCTGCCCGTGGCCTGGAACACGCTGCCGCCCAGGTAGGCGCCGAAGAAGCCGCCCACCTGGTGCGAGAGCATCACCACCCCGAACAGCATGGCCATGTTGGCCGTGCCGAACATCTTGGCCACCAGGCCGGCCGTGGGCGGCACGGTGGACAGGAAGGTCACGCCCATCACCGCCGCAAAGATCAGCATCACGGCCGTGGTCTTGGGTGCGAACAGGAAGACCAGCACCGCCAGGCCGCGCGTGGCGTACAGCAGCGACAGCAGCGACTTCATGCGCCAGCGGCCCACCGCCCAGCCCATGGCCAGGCTGCCGATGATGTTGAACAGGCCGATCATGGCCAGCGACCAGCCGCCCACCTCGGGTGGCAGGCCGCAGGCGGCCACCACACCGGGAAGGTGCGTTGCCAGAAAGGCTACGTGAAACCCGCACACCAGGAAGCCCGCCGACAGGTACAGGTAGCTGCGCGTGCCCAGCGCCTGGGCAATGGCTTCGCGCGCCGTCAGCGCCTTCACGCCCGATGCCGCTGCGGCCTGTGCCGCCAGTGCCTTCGAGTTGCCCTTGAGCACGAAGACCGCCGGCAGCGCCAGCAGCACCAGCACGCCCAGCCACTGCATGGCACTGGCCCAGCCCACCGCAGCCGTGAGGCCAATGGCGATGGGCGCCATGGCGAACTGGCCGAACGAGCCGCCCGCGTTGACGATGCCGGTGGCCAGGCCGCGCTTGTTGGCGGGCACCAGCCGGGTGCTGGCGGCCATCAGCACCGAGGGGCCGGCCATGCCGGCACCACCCGCCGCCAGCACGCCAATGGCAAAGATCAGCCCGGCCGTCGTCGTCATCAGCGGGGTGATGAACGTGCCCAGCGCCACCAGCACCACCCCCAGAAAGATCACACGCCCGGTGCCGATGCGGTCGGCCACCGCGCCCGCAAACGGCTGGGTCAGGCCCCACCACAGCTGGCCGAAGGCAAAGGCCAGGCTGATGCTGCCAACGCCCAGGCCCGTGGACGTGTTCAGGGACGAAAGGAACAAGCCCATGGTCTGGCGCGTGCCCATGGTGAGGGCAAAGGCGCCCGCGGCGGCCAGCAAGACCAGCCAGATGGCGATGGGCGGGACAGCCGGCTTTGAGGAAGCTGGCGCGGAAAAGGCTTGTTCATTCGCCATGGTCGAGCTCCGAGATGGGGGACAGCAATTCAAGGCACTCGTCGGCAAGGGTGTGCAGCGCCATCACGCGCTCCAGGCCCAGCAGGTCGTTGAGCGCCAGTTGGGCCACCTTCCAGCAGTGCTGGGCTTCGGCGCGCTTGTCGCGGCCCGCATCGGTGATGTGCACCAGGCGGCTGCGGCCATCGGCGCCGGCCTGCAGGGTCACCCAGCCGGCGTCCACCAGCGGGCGCAGATTGCGCGTGAGGGTGGAGGCGTCCATCTTCATCTCCGCCGCCAGGTCGCCGGGGCGGATGGGGCCGAGCTTGAGCACATGCGACAGCAGCGAGTACTGCGTGGTCTTGAGGCCGCACTTGGCCATTTCGGCATCGTAGTGCTGCCCCACGCGCCGCAACAGCTGGCGCAGCTTGAAGTTGGTACAGCCCTGCGGACGCGCCGCAGCGGGTGAAGGAAGGGTGATTTCGGCTTGCATGGATTCGATTGTATCTGCAATAATTGCATATGCAACACTCTGATCGGAAGAAGGCCCCATGACACAACACAACCAACTCGAACAATGGCTTGCCCTGGAGCAAGAGGTGATGGCCCGCATGGACGGCGGCGTGGGCCCCGGCGTGTCCCGGCCCGACCAGGTGGCGGGTCTCGATGGCCTGCAGATGATGCAGGCCATGCTGCGCGGCGAGCTGCCCTACCCTCCCATTGCACGCACCCTCGACTTTCGCCTGGTGGAGGTGGGCGAAGGCCTGGCCATCTTCCAGGGCACGCCCAGCGTGGACCACCTGAACCCCATGGGCACCGTGCACGGCGGCTGGTTCGCCACCCTGCTCGACTCGGCCCTGGGCTGCGCGGTGCACACCCGCATGCTGCCCGGGCGCGGCTACACCACGGCCGAACTGGGCGTGAACCTGGTCAAGGCCATCACCCCCAAGGTGCAGCGCGTGCGCGCCGAAGGCCGGGTGATCCACTGCGGCCGCCAGCTGGCCACGGCCGAGGCGCGCCTGGTGGGGCCGGACGGCACCCTGTACGCCCACGCCACCACCACCTGCCTGGTCTTCGATCTGCCGACGCAGGCGAAGGCGTAGGCTTTCCAAGGTAAGGAATCCGGAGGGTTCTGATCGCTGCCTTCCGGCGCATGCCTGGTGCTACCCTACGGGACCGCAGCGAAGTGCAGCGGCAGTGAAACCTCTTCGAGGGTCGTATGGCACCAGAACTCAGCGAACACGGTCAGCAACTTGTCTTGGACCTGTCTTCACGCACCGGCTTCAGTCCGGATGCCGTAGGGCAGTTGCTGGTGGCCCTGCAAAGGGGCAACGGCACGATGGCACAGTTTGCGCACCCCGAGTTCGGCGGCAGCGGCCAATGGGTGCGCGGCGGCATGGTCATGATCGGCGACATGTTCAATGACGCATTGAAGGCACGCGTGAATGCCCTGGCGACCGAGCTGGCCAGTGCCCTTGCCGGTTCACCAGCCCCCCTGCCGGCAAGCCCTCCCCCATCGCAATTCCAAAGCAGCGGCGCAATGGGGTTCGCCAGTGCGCCACCATCGATCTTCGCCACCGATCCTCAATCCGCCTGGTATCCAGCGGACCTGGGCACACCCCACAGCAGCGGCTCGCAGAACACCACCCGGTATGCCTACTTCGCTGACAAGCGCCGCCTTGCGGTGGAGGTCGGTGGCAAGCTGTCGCTGTATGACACGCTGGAACACCAGATCAACGGCTTCGGTCAGCAGCAAGGTGGCGCCGGCACGCTGAGCTTTACCAGCCAGCACGGCACCGTGGACCTCTCGGCCCTGCCCGTGGTTCGCCAGGGTGATGATCCCGTGGGTTCGCCCAAAGCAACCGTCCCGGCCAAACAAGCAGCGCCCGTCAGCAACAACAACGACACGCAAGCGTCCATTGTCGAAACCATCTCGCAGCTTGCCGCGCTCAAGGACAGGGGCATCCTCACCGAGCAGGAATTCGCGGTGAAGAAGGCCGAACTGCTCGCGCGGATCTGACCCTGCCATCACCTTGGCGTGCCTGGTCTTCGATCTGCCGGCACAATCGAGGGCATGAGATTCCTCCACACGATGCTCCGCGTTGGCAACCTTCAACGCTCGATTGATTTCTACACCCAGGTGCTGGGCATGCAGCTGCTGCGCCAGTCCGAAAACCCCGAGTACAAGTACTCGCTGGCGTTTTTGGGCTTCGACGGCGGCAACCCCGGCCAGGCCGAGATCGAGCTGACCTACAACTGGGGCACGGAGAGCTACGACCTGGGCACGGCCTACGGCCACATCGCCCTGGGCGTGCCCGACGCCTATGCGGCCTGCGACAAGATCAAGGCCGCGGGCGGCAACGTGACGCGCGAGGCGGGGCCTGTCAAGGGCGGCACCACGGTGATCGCTTTTGTGACGGACCCCGATGGCTACAAGATCGAGCTGATCGAGCGCAAGAACGACACGGGTGGTACAGGCCTGCGCTGACCCCCTCGCCCTGCGGCCCCAACAAAAAAAGCCCGGCGTCGCCGGGCTTTTTCGTTTTTGCGTTATGGCGCCCCCTGCCGGAGCGCGGGGCGTGCCAGGGCGATCAACCCGCAGCCAGGGCCACTTCTACCCGCCGCGCTTCGGCATTGTTCCCGCTGGCGGTGGTTTCCTCGGGCTTCTTGAGCTCGATCTTGTCCTCGGCTACGCCCAGGCCCTTGAGCGCATCGCGCACCGCATAGGCGCGCTGCTTGGCCAGTTCGGCATTGGCGGCGGCGTCGCCGGTGGCGTCGTGGAAGCCCGAGACCACGGCCTTCTTGCCTTCGGCCACGCCCTTGACCACGTCGGCCAGGGCTTCGTTGGCGCCTGCGGCCAGTTCGGCCTTGGCGCTGGCGAAGTAGAACTTCACCACGCCGTTGTCCACGCGCACGCTGGCGGCGTCGGCAGCAGCCGCAGTTGCAGCGGCGGTGTCAGCGGCCGGGGCGGCTGGCGCGTTGTTTGCAAGGGCGGTGGTGGGCGCAGGCGCTGCCTTGTTGGCAGACGCGGCGCCCAGGCGCTTGACCACCACGGTACCGACCGCGGTGGAGATGATCAACGCGATCAGGATGAAAAGAAAACCGAGTGCAAAACGTTCTTGGCTGTCGTTATCGGAACTACCGGACATGGAGTCTCCCTGTGTCTCTATCTATGGTGGTGGATTTTGTCGGGTGCCAGGCTTGGGCACCTTCTTCATTGTAGAGTGATGCCATGACGAGTCTTCCCGCACCGCTGCGCGATCCCGCTCCCATGCTGGAGCGGGCCCTGCACGAGTGGGGTGGCCACAAGGACCTGTGGGTGTTCGGTTACGGCTCCCTGATCTGGCGCCCCGATTTCGACTTTGCCGAGCGCCGTACTGCGCGCGTGCATGGCTGGCACCGCGCATTGAAGATGTGGAGCCGCATCAACCGCGGCACGCCCGAATGCCCCGGCCTGGTGTTCGGCATGCTCTCGGGCGGCAGTTGCCGGGGCATGGTGTTCCGCGTGGACAAGGCGCATGCGCGCCAGGTGCTGATCACCCTGTGGCAGCGCGAGATGATGACCGGCGTGTACGACCCGCGCTGGCTCACCTGCCACACACCCCATGGCACCGTGCAGGCACTGGCCTTCACCCTGTCACGCAAAAGCCCCAACCACACGGGCGAGCTGCCCGACCAGGAGTACTGCCGGATTTTCGAGCAGGCCTGCGGCAAGTTCGGCACCACGCGCGAGTACGCCCAGGCCACCTACGACGAGTTGCGACGCCTGGGTATCCACGACCGCTCCTTGGGAAGATTACTTTCGCTTACCGACAAAAAGCAGGCATAGTGACGCACCTGCAAGGTGCGTCACTATGCATCGCACCCTCCGGTGTTGCCACCATGTTCCAAGGCACGGGCGCCCACTGCGGTGAGCCGCCCCCTGCCCCGTTCTAGGAGTGAATTTCATGAAT
The DNA here is from genome assembly GCA_040387235.1 of Pseudomonadota bacterium. GTDB lineage: Bacteria > Pseudomonadota > Gammaproteobacteria > Burkholderiales > Burkholderiaceae_C > Acidovorax. Next base: position 1,773 of record JAZKEE010000159.1, on the reverse strand, counting down.
CTTCGTTTTGCATCGCTTGGCCTCGCCGTCGCATCCCTGGCGGGCTGTGCCGCCTTTTCGTCCTCCGGCCCCAGCGCCACCGGCAAGCTCGAAGCCACGCGTGGCAACACCACCACCGGCACGGTGACGTTCGTGCAGACGGGCGACGTGGTCAAGGTCTACGGCGAAGTGCGCGGCCTCAAGCCTGGTGCCGAGCACGGTTTCCACATCCATGAAAAAGGCGACTGCTCCAGCGGCGACGGAATGAGCGCTGGCGGCCACTTCAACCCCGGCGGCAAGCCGCACGGCAGCCATGGGGCCGCCGAGCACCACACGGGTGACCTGCCCAGCCTGAAGGCCGACGCCGGTGGCGTGGCCAAGATCAGCTTCGAATCGCGCTCCATCCGTGTGGGCAGCACCGCCAACGACATCGTCGGCAAGGGCCTGATCGTGCACCGCGACCCCGATGACTACACCACCCAGCCCACCGGCAACGCCGGCCCGCGCCTGGCGTGCGCCGTGATCACGGCGAAGTAAGCCTGCCCGCCAGGATCTGCTCGGCCCGGGCGAGGTCCTGCACAGTGTCCACATCGGTCACCGTGCCTTCGTCGTCCACCTCCACCAGCCGCACCCTGCCTTGCGTTTTCTGCTCGCGCACCACGCTGGCGGCGCCCAGCTCTCCTGCCAGCGCCAGCAGGCCAGGCAGGCATTGCGCTGAAAAAGCCACCGGGTGGCCGCGCTCACCACGGTGCACCGGCACGGCCACCGCACAACCGTACAGTGCAGCTGCCATGCTGCGCAGGGTTTGGGGCCGCACCAGGGGCAGATCCCCCGGCAGCACCAGCCAGCCGGGTGCATCGGCCGTGGCCCTCACCGCTGCCGCAATGGAATCCCCCATGCCCGGGTGGCCCGCGTCTTCCACGTGCCAGGGCAAGCCGCTGGCGCGCACGGCGGCCAGCGTGTGCTCCAGCACCGGCAGGCCGTGGAGCAATGCGCTCAGCTTGTGCACCGCCCCACCCGAGGCGGCAAAGCGCGCCCCCTGGCCGGAGGCCAGCACCAGCACGACGGGAGACGGCAGCGGGTTTGCGCCCATCACGCCAGCTTGAAGGGCAGCTCGCGCGGCGTCTTGCCGGTGAGCTGGGCGATGGCGTTGGCGAATGCCGGCGCCAGCGGTGGCAGGCCGGGCTCGCCCATGCCCTTGGGTGGATCGGCGCTGGGCACGATGTGCACAGCCACCTGCGGCATGTCGGTGATGCGCGGCACGGCGAAGTCGCCGAAATTGCTCTGCTCCACCACGCCGTCCTTGAGCGTGATGGCGCCACCGGGCAGGCACATCGACAGCCCCATCAGCGCTCCGCCCTGCACCTGGGCTTCCACGCTTTTCGGGTTGACCACCAGGTTGCAGTGCACGCCGGCGGTGATGCGGTGCAGCTTGGGCGTGCCGTCCTTCACCGAGGCCTCGACCACATAGGCCACCACCGACTCGAACGACTCGTGCACCGCCACGCCCCAGGCGCGGCCGGCGGGCAGCTTCCTCTTGCCGTAGCCCGACTGGGCCACCGCCAATTGCAGCGCAGCCTTGTGGCGCGGGTGCTTGTCGCCCATCAGGCGCAGGCGGTAGGCCACAGGGTCCTGCTTCGTCGTGCGGGCGACCTCATCGATCAGCGTCTCCATGGCGTAAGCGGTATGGGTGGAACCCACGCTGCGCCACCACAGCACGGGCACATTGACCTGCGGATGGTGCACCGAGAGCTTCATGGGCACATCATAGGGCTCCTTCATGCCTTCGATGGC
>JAZKEE010000158.1:0-2190 GCA_040387235.1 Pseudomonadota bacterium | reverse complement strand
GGGCGAAGAGGCGGCCGAAATCGAGGCCGCGGGCCTTCCAGTGGGCGATGCCGGAGCGCGTGTCGAGCAGGTCGGAGCGGCCGATCAGGTCGTCGAACTTGCGGATGCCCAGCTGGGCCATGATCTGGCGCACTTCTTCGGCGATGAAGAAGAAGTAGTTCACCACGTGCTCGGGCTTGCCCGAGAACTTGGCGCGCAGCGCAGGATCCTGCGTGGCCACGCCCACCGGGCAGGTGTTCAGGTGGCACTTGCGCATCATGATGCAGCCCTCGACCACCAGCGGCGCGGTGGCGAAGCCGAATTCATCAGCGCCCAGCAGCGCGCCGATGGCGACGTCGCGGCCGGTCTTCATCTGGCCGTCGGCCTGCACGCGCACGCGGCCGCGCAAGCGGTTGAGCACCAGGGTCTGCTGGGTCTCGGCCAGGCCGATTTCCCAAGGGCCGCCGGCGTGCTTGATGGACGACCAGGGCGATGCGCCCGTGCCGCCGTCATGGCCGGCGATCACGATGTGGTCGCTCTTGCACTTGGTGACGCCTGCGGCAATCGTGCCCACGCCCACTTCGGACACCAGCTTGGTGCTGATGCTGGCGTGCGGAGCCACGTTCTTCAGGTCGTGGATGAGCTGCGCCAGGTCTTCGATGGAGTAGATGTCATGGTGCGGCGGGGGCGAGATCAGGCCCACGCCAGGCACGCTGTGGCGCAGCTTGCCGATGTAGTTGGAGACCTTGCCGCCTGGCAGCTGGCCGCCTTCGCCGGGCTTGGCACCCTGGGCCATCTTGATCTGGATCTGGTCGGCCGAGGACAGGTACTCGGCCGTGACGCCGAAGCGGCCCGAAGCCACCTGCTTGATGCGGCTGCGCAGGGAGTCGCCGTCCTGCAGAGGCAGATCGACCTCGACGTTCTCGGCGCCGATCACGCTCTTCAAGGTGTCACCCAGCTTGATCGGGATGCCCTTGAGTTCGTTGCGGTAGCGCGCCGCGTCCTCGCCGCCTTCGCCGGTGTTGCTCTTGCCGCCGATGCGGTTCATGGCCACGGCCAGGGTGGCATGCGCCTCGGTGGAGATGGAGCCCAGCGACATGGCGCCGGTGGCGAAGCGCTTGACGATTTCCTTGGCGGGCTCGACCTCGTCCACGGGGATGGCCTTGGCGGGGTCGATCTTGAACTCGAACAGGCCGCGCAGCGTCATGTGGCGCTTGCTCTGGTCGTTGATGATCTGCGCGTACTCCTTGTACGTGTTCCAGTTGTTGGCACGCGTGGAGTGCTGCAGTTTGGCAATCGCGTCGGGGCTCCACATGTGCTCTTCGCCACGGGCGCGCCAGGCGTACTCGCCACCAGCGTCCAGCATGGTCTCGAGCACGGGGTCGTCGCCGAAGGCGGCCTTGTGCATGCGGATGGCTTCCTCGGCGATCTCGAACACGCCGATGCCTTCCACGCGGCTGGCGGTGCCGGTGAAGTACTTGCCCACGGTGTCGGTGTTCAGGCCGATGGCCTCGAACAGCTGTGCGCCGCAGTAGCTCATGTAGGTGCTCACGCCCATCTTGGACATGATCTTGGACAGGCCCTTGCCGATGGCCTTGACGTAGTTGTAGATGGCCTTGTCCGGCGACAGGTCGCCAGGCATGTTCTTGTGCATCTCGGTCAGGGTTTCCATCGCGAGGTAGGGGTGCACGGCTTCGGCGCCATAGCCCCCCAGAACGGCGAAGTGGTGCACTTCGCGCGCGGTGCCGGTCTCGACCACCAGGCCGGCAGTGGTGCGCAGGCCTGCGCCCACCAGATGCTGGTGGATGGCCGACAGGGCCAGCAGCGCGGGGATGGCCACCTGGGTGGCGCTCACGGCACGGTCGCTGACGATGAGGATGTTGGCGCCGCCCTTGATGGCGTCCACAGCCTGTGCGCACAGCGAGGCGAGCTTGGCTTCCACGCCCTCACGACCCCAGTCCAGGGGGTAGGTGATGTCGATGGTGGCGCTCTTGAACTTGCCTTGCGTGTATTTTTCGATGTCGCGCAGCTTGGCCATGTCGGCGAAGTCGAGCACGGGCTGGCTCACTTCGAGCCGCATCGGCGGGTTGACCTGGTTGATGTCCAGCAGGTTCGGCTTGGGGCCGATGAAGCTGTTGAGCGACATCACGATGGCTTCGCGGATCGGGTCGATCGGCGGGTTGGTCACCTGGGCGAACAGCTGCTTGAAGT
>JAZKEE010000157.1:0-40623 GCA_040387235.1 Pseudomonadota bacterium | reverse complement strand
ACCATGACCGCATCGACCTGCTGCCCGAGAAGAAGAGCTACCAGCCGGGCGAGACCGCCAAGTTCCAGGTGCGCATGCCGTTTCGCTTCGCCACGGCCCTGGTGGCCGTGGAGCGCGAAGGCATCATCGACACCCGCGTGGTGCAGCTCAACGGCCAGGATCCGACCGTCGAACTGAAGATCGAGGAGGGCTGGGGCCCCAACGTCTACGTGAGCGTGCTGGCCCTGCGCGGGCGCCTGCGCGACGTGCCCTGGTACAGCTTCTTCACCTGGGGCTTCAAGTCGCCGCGCGAGTGGTGGAACTCGTTCTGGTACGAGGGCAAGGAATACCAGGCCCCCACGGCCATGGTGGACCTGTCCAAGCCCGCCTTCCGCCTGGGCCTGGCCGAGATCCGCGTGGGCACGAAGGCCCACCAGATCGACGTGAAGGTCGTGGCCGACAAGGAAAGCTATGCCGTGCGCGGCAAGGCGCAGGTCACCATCACCGCCACCTTGCCCAATGGCAAGCCCGCCGCCAATGCCGAGGTGGCCCTGGCCGCCGTCGACCAAGCACTCCTGGAGCTGATGCCCAACAACAGCTGGAACCTGCTCGAATCCATGCTGCAGCGGCGCAGTTGGGGTGTGCAGACCTCCACCGCGCAGATGGAGATCATCGGCCGGCGCCACTACGGCAAGAAGGCCGTGCCCGCCGGCGGCGGCGGCGGCCGCGCGCAGACGCGCGAGCTGCTCGAAACCCTGCTGCTTTGGGAGCCCGCGCTCAAGCTCGACGCCAATGGCCAGGCCAAGGTGACGGTGCCGCTGAACGACGCGCTCACCACCTTCAAGATCGTCGCCGTGGCCGATGCCTCGGTGGGCCTGTTCGGCACCGGCAGCACCAGCATCCGCGCCACGCAGGACCTGCAGATCATCAGCGGCCTGCCGCCGCTGGTGCGCGAGGACGACCAGTTCCGCGCCCAGCTCACGCTGCGCAACACCACCAAGGCCGCAATGAAGGTCGAGGTGTCGCCCCGCGCCACGCTGCTGGACCTGAAGCCCCAGACCATCGATATCCCTGCCGGAGAGTCGCGCGAGGTCGCCTGGAACGTGACGGCGCCCGCGCAGCTGGCACAGACCCGTGCCGAAGCCATCCTCTGGGAGATCGATGCCAAGGACACGGTGAGTGGCGCACGCGATGCGCTCAAGGCGCGCCAGCGCATCATCCCGGCGATACCGCTCACGGTGCAGCAGGCCACGCTGGTGCAGGTCGACGGCAGCTTCAACCTCGACGTGAACCCGCCGGCCGATGCATTGCCCGGCCGCGGGGGCCTGAAGATGTCGCTGCAGCCCAAGCTGGCCGAAGGCCTGCCCGGCGTGCGCGACTGGTGGGCCAACTACCCCTTCATCTGCCTGGAGCAAAAGACCAGCAAGGCCGTGGGCATGCGCGACGGCAGGCTCTGGCAGAGTGTGGTGGCCCAGTTGCCGACCTACCTGGACAGCGACGGCCTGGCCAACTACTTCCCGCCGCGCGACGGCGATGCCAACCGCGGCAGCGACACGCTCACGGCCTACCTGCTGGCGGCCACGCACGAGGCCTCCAGCATCGACCCGGCCTTCGCGCTGCCCGACGAGGCGCGCGCGCCCATGGAGCGCGGCCTGATCGCCTTTGTCGAAGGCCGCATCCAGCGCGAGTTCTGGAGCCCGCGCAAGGACCTGGACATGCGCAAGCTGGCCGCCATCGAGGCCCTGTCGCGCTATGGCAAGGCCCAGGGCCGCATGGTCAGCAGCATCACCGTGGCGCCGAACCAGTGGCCCACGCACTCGGTGATCGACTGGGTCAACGTGCTGCGCCGCGTGGCCGACGTGCCCGAGCGCGACAAGCGCCTGGCCGAGGCCAAGCAGGTGCTGCGCAGCCGCCTGTCCTTCCAGGGCACCAAGCTGATCTTCAGCACCGAGCAGGACGACTACTGGTGGTGGCTGATGCAGAACGGCGACGTCAACACCGCGCGCCTGATGCTGGCTGTGATGGACGACCCGACCTGGAAGGACGACATGGGCCGGCTGGCCAACGGCTTCATCAGCCGCCAGCAGGGCGGCGCCTGGCACACCACCACGGCCAACCTCTGGGGCGGCCTGGCCCTGGAGAAGTTCTCGGCCAAGTTCGAGGCCACGCCGGTCGCCGGCAGCACCAAGGCCACCTTGGGTACGGGCAGCGCCAGCGTGGACTGGGCCAAGGTCGAGCGCATCAAGACCTCTGACGCCAGCGGCGCGGCGCACCAGACCACCTGGTTCGGCGCACCGGCGGCGCCCGGCAACCTGCGCAACAACGGCATGTTCCTGCCCTGGGCGGCATCGGGCGGCAAGGAAAGCCTGTCCGTGGCCCACCAGGGCACGGGCAAGCCCTGGCTCACGCTGCAATCGGTGGCCGCCATCCAGCTCAAGGCGCCATTCGCAGCCGGCTACGCCATCAAGAAGACCATCACCCCGGTGGAGCAGGCCAACAAGTCGCTGCCCGCTGGTCAGTACACGCGCGGCGACGTGCTGCGCGTGACGCTGGAGGTCAACGCCAGCGCCGACATGACCTGGGTCGCCATCACCGACCCGGTGCCTGGCGGCGCCACCATCCTCGGCAGTGGCCTGGGCCGCGACTCCGAGATCGCCACCCAGGGCGAAAAGCGCAGCGGCAGCGGCTGGCCGGCGTTCGAGGAGCGCAGCTTCGAGTCCTTCCGCAGCTACTACCAGTACCTGCCCAAGGGTACGGTGAAGATGGAGTACACCGTGCGGCTGAACAACGTGGGCGACTTCGCGCTGCCTCCAAGCCGCGTGGAGGCCATGTACGCGCCCGAGATGTTCGGCGAGTTCCCCAACGCCCGCGTGAAGGTGGAGGCCGCCAAGTGACACTCCGCGCCGCAGCGTCGCCATGGAGGCACCGGCCATGAACGCCAGCGTCTTCGTGGAGCTGCGGTTCTGGGTGCTGGTGGTCTTCTCGCTGGTGCTGCCTGCCGGCATCTATGCGGCACTGCTGCGCACCCGCGCCATCTCGCGCCTGGCGGTACTGGGCTTTGGCATTGCACTGGTCCTGATTGCGGGTGTCGATGTCTACCTGCTGCAGAGCATGGCGGCACTGGCCCGCCAGACGCTTTCTGCGGCCGACGACGCGGTGTTCGCATCGGAGGTGTCGATCGCGCTCTACGTGCTGCCGGCGGTGTTCGGCGGCATCGGCGTGAACCTCATCTCGCATGTGCTGCTGCACCACCTGACCGAGGCCGAGAAGCGCTTCGAGCGGGAGCACCCCGGTGGCTGATCCAGCCCTTCACTTGCGCCGCCTGGCGCTGGCCTTGGCGGTCGCAGTGGCGCTGCCTGCCCATGCCATTCCCAGCTTCACCGAAGTGCGCCAGGATTTCAGGCCCTCGGACACCCTGGTCCTCTCGCAGGAAGGCGAGATCGTCCAGCGCCTGCGCACCGATGCCACGGTGCGCCGCGGCCAGTGGGTGCCGCTGGCCGACGTGTCGCCAGCGTTGCGCGCGGCCCTGGTGCTCAGCGAGGACAAGCGCTTTTACGAGCACAGCGGGGTGGACTGGCGCGCCGCATCGGCCGCGGCCTGGGGCAATCTGTGGAACCAGCGCACCCGGGGCGCCAGCACCATCACCATGCAGCTGGCTGGCCTGCTCGACGGCGATTGGCGACAGGGGCCGGGCGGGCGCACGGTCGTACAAAAGCTCGGCCAGACGGTGGCCGCCCAGGTGCTGGACCGCCGCTGGCGCAAGGACCAGGTGCTGGAGGCCTACCTCAACCTGGTGCCGTTTCGCAGCGAGCTGGTGGGCATCGATGCGCTGAGCCGCACCCTGTTCGGCAAGGCCGCGCATGGGTTGGATGACCGCGAGGCGGCCGTGGCCGCCGCGCTGGTGCGTGCCCCCAATGCCCGGCCTGCACTGGTGTCGCAGCGTGCCTGCGGCGTGTTGCGCGACCTGCAGCAACGCCCAGGCCAGGCGGCCGCGCGCGTGGACTGCGATGCGCTGGACCTGTTCGTCACGGCCACCCTGCAGCGCCGGGCCTTCGACGCCAGCGAGGGCATTGCTCCCCATTTCGCCCGCTACCTGCTGCGCCAGCAGCAGGCCCTGCCGGGCGCATCTGCCGTGCCCGAGCGGGTCGCCAGCACCCTGCGGGCCCCGCTGCAGCGCTTTGCCGTGCAGACGCTGGCCCAGCACCTGCGCGAGCTGCAGGGCCGCAACGTCGAAGACGGCGCGGTGCTGGTGCTCGACAACGCCACGGGTGCCGTGCTCGCGTGGGTCGGCTCGTCGGGCCAGCTCAGCCAGGCCGGCGAGGTCGATGGCGTGCAGGCCCTGCGCCAGCCGGGCTCCACGCTCAAGCCCTTCCTGTATGCCCAGGCCATTGCCGAGCGGCGGCTCACCGCGGCCTCGCTGGTGGACGATTCGCCGGCCCACATCGCCACGGCCGGCGGCCTCTACATCCCGCAGAACTACGACCGCCAGTTCAAGGGCTGGGTCTCTGCGCGCACCGCGCTGGCGGCCTCGCTCAACGTGCCGGCCGTGCGCACCCTGGTCATGGTCACGCCCGATGCCTTCCACCGCCAGCTTGGCTCCCTGGGCGTGCCGCTGCGCGAGAGCGGCGACTATTTCGGCTACAGCCTGGCCCTGGGCAGCCCCGAGGTGCCGCTGCTGCACCTGACGAATGCCTTTCGCAGCCTGGCCAACGGCGGCAACCGCGGGCCGGTGCGTGTGTGGCCCGGCCAGCCGGGTGCGGTGCCGGTGCGTGCCATCGACGCTGGCGCAGCCTTCATCGTGGGCGACATTCTGTCCGACGGCAATGCGCGCTCGCGCACCTTCGGCACCGACAGCGTGCTCGCCACGCGCTTCTGGTCGGCCGTGAAGACGGGAACCAGCAAGGACATGCGCGACAACTGGGCAGTGGGCTGGTCCGAGCGCTACACCGTGGGCGTGTGGGTGGGCAATGCCAGTGGCGCGGCGATGCACGATGTGAGCGGTACCAGTGGCGCGGCGCCCATCTGGGCCGCGGTCATGGGCTTTCTGCATGCGCGCGAGCCCAGCCGCGCACCGGCAGCGCCCAAGGGCCTGGTGCGCCAGGCCGTGCAGTTTGGCGCCCTGCAGGCGGCGCAGGACGCCCCAGCGCCGCTGCCGCTGGAGGCAGCACGCGAGGAATGGTTCGTCCCCGGTACCCAGCAGGCCCGCTTTGCCATCGACGCAGGGCCTGCCGACGAATCCGTGGCCAGGCGCGGCGCCAGGCCTTCGCGGGCCACACCGGCTTTCGCAGCGGTGGCGATGGATGCTGCCGACGAACAGCCGTCGGCGCGCATCCTGGCCCCGGTGCCAGGCACCATCATCGCGCTCGACCCCGACATTCCGCCCACGCGCCAGCGCCTGCAGTTCGTGGCCAGTGGCGGCCGCGACCTGCTCTGGCGCATCGACGGGCGCGAGCAGGGGCGCGGTGCACGCTGGGCCTGGCCGCCCTGGCCCGGGCGCCACCAGCTGGAACTGGTGGATGCACGGGGCAAGGTGCATGACACGCTGCAGTTCGAAGTGCGGGGAGCGGGCGTGCGCTCAGCCGGCGCCAGCCCGCCGTCGCGCCGATAAATGCCGCAAAAGCCCTGCCTTTTCGGGGTATGGCCAAAACATGGGCGGCGTTACACTGTGTTGCAAATAACCGGGTCTGCATGACGCCTGCCCCGCAACGCACGCTTGTCCATGCATTTCTCCCGCCAGTTTTTCTCCCACAGGCTGATCTGGCTGGCCCTGCTGGTGTCCCTGGGCATCGGTTTGCTGTTCGCCCGCACCATCTGGACCATGCGGGAAGACAGCTGGGACTATGCGAGCCGCACCAATGCCAACCTGGCCAGTACGCTGGAGCGCAGCATTGGCGACTCCATCCGCTCGCTGGATGAATCGCTCAAGGGCGTGGTGGCGGGGCTGGAGCGCCCCGAGGTAATGGCGCTGCCTCCGGAGATCCGCAGCGGCGTGCTGTTCGACAGCTCCCTGCAGGTGCCGGGTTCGGGTGCGGTGCTGGTGGTCGATGCCCAGGGCAAGGTGGTGCTGCATTCTTCAACGCTGGCCCCGCAGCAGGCCAACTTTGCCGACCGCGACTATTTCCTGGCGCTCTCGGGGAACCCGCAGCAGGGGCTGCACGTGGGCCGCCCCGTGCCTTCGCGCATGAGCGGGCTCGCCATCCTGCCCCTGACACGGGCCTACCACCACAGTGACGGGTCCTTTGCGGGCGTCGTCGTGGGGGCCATTCGCCTGAGCTACTTCGATGGGCTCTTCGGCTCACTGGACCTGGGGGCCGGCAGCAGTGTGGACCTGTACCGCATGGATGGCGTGCCCATTTCGCGCTTTCCCCGCGCCGAGGACGACACCTATTCCAGCATCGCAGGCACGGCCGCCCTGGCCCGGCTGCAGGAGGTCACCGTGGGCACCCATGCTGCCGACCCCGCAGGTGCCGGGCAGGCACGCCACCTCCAGGCGTGGAAGCACGTGGGCAGCTACCCCCTTGTCGTGAACGTCTCTCAGTCCGGAGACACCGTGCTGGCCAAGTGGTACCGCAGCGCCTGGGTGCTCGGGGTGTTCTCGGCGCTGCTGATGGCGGGGTGCGTGGGACTGGCCACGCTGTTCGTGCGCGAACTGCTGCGCCGCCAAGCGGTGAGTGCCGAGTTGCGCATGGCCGAGCGCGACCGGCAGACCATCCTGGACAACCTGCCCTCGCTGGTGAGCTACTGGGACGCGGACCTGAACAACCGCTTTGCGAACAGCGCCTATGACACCTGGTTCGGCGTACCCCCCGACCAACTGCGTGGCATGCGTTACCGCGAGCTGCTGGGCCCTGCCCAGTACGCGATGTGCGAGCCCTTCGTGCGCAGCGCGTTGCGGGGTGAGCGCCAGCTCTTCGAATGCACCGTGGCCGACAAGGCCGGGGTGCTGCGCCATGCCCTGGTTTCCTATGTGCCAGACCTTGACGGCGGTGTCGTGCGTGGCGTCTTCTCGCAGACCATCGACATCACCGACCGCAAGCGCATGGAGGAGCAACTGTTCGAGGAGAAGGAGCGCATCCGCCTGACCCTGCAGTCGATCGGGGATGCCGTGATCTGCACCGACGCGCAGGGCCACATCACCTACCTCAACCCCGTGGCCGAACGCCTGACGGGCTGGCAGGCCTTCGATGCCGCAGGCAGCCGGGTCGAGGCGGTGGTCCGGTTGCAGGAGCCGGACACCGACAGGCCCTTGCCCGGCGCATTGCAAAGCGCCATCCAGGGCCATCCGCCCGAGGCCCCCGTGCGTGGCGTGGTGCAGCACCGCACATCGGGGCAGCGCTTCGATGTCGAGGAGACCGCCAGCACCATCACCGACCGGCATGGCACGGTGACCGGCGCCGTCGCCGTGCTGCGCGACGTCACCGAGGCCGTGGCCATGCAGGCGCGCATGGCCCACCTGGCCCAGTACGACGCGCTGACCGACCTGCCCAACCGCCTGCTGCTGCAGGACCGTGCCCAGCTCGCCATTGCCCATGCGCGGCGCGATGGCCGTTGCCTGGCCGTGATGTACCTGGACCTGGACGGCTTCAAGGCCGTCAACGACCGGCTGGGGCACGACATGGGCGACCGGCTGCTGGTGCAGTTCGCGCAGCGCCTCAAGGCCGCCGTGCGCGGATCGGACACCGTGTGCCGCCAGGGCGGCGACGAATTCGTGGTGCTGCTGCCGGGCTTGGAGGACGCGGAGGGCGCCTGCAGCGTGGCGCGCAAGATGCTGGCCGGCGCGGCCAACCCCTTCGAGCTGGGTGGCGAGGCGCTGCGCATCGGCCTGAGTGGCGGAATCGCCGTGTTTCCCGAGCATGGCACCACCTTCGAGGAGCTCACGCAGCATGCCGATGCCGCCATGTACGCCGCCAAGCGCGGCGGCCGATTGCAGTTCATGCTGTACGCGGGCCCCGGAGCCGAGCCGCGGGTGATCCGGCCGCCGGCGACCGCGCCGGGTTAGTCCGCGGCGGCCATTCTTCCCACGACCTGCCCGGCGCAACGGCCGGCATGCGCCTATGCTCGGCGGTTCTGTCCGCTCTGTCCTCGCCTCCCATGCATGCGCTCGCCCCGGTGTTGTTCGTTCTGATCTGGTCCACGGGCTTTCTTGCGGGGCGCGGCGTGGCCAGCCATGCCGACCCGTTCTGGTTCCTGGCATTGCGCTTTGCCTGTGTGGCCGCCGCCTTCATCGCCGCGGCGCTCTGGGTGCGGGCCGCCTGGCCCAAGGGGTGGCGGCGCATCGCCATGCACCTGCTGGCCGGCGCGCTCATGAGCGGGCTGTACCTGGGGCCCAGCTGGTGGGCCATGTCGCAGGGGCTGGCGGCGGGCATCATGTCGCTCATCGGCGCGCTGCAGCCGCTGTTCACGGCGCTGCTGGCCGTGGCGGTGCTGGGCAGGCGGCTGTCGGGCAGCACCTGGGCGGGTCTCGCTCTGGGCTTTGGCGGCGTGGGCATGGTGCTGCTGCCGCGCCTGCAGGCGGCCGATGCCAGCGCGCTGTCGCTGCCCGTGGTGCTGGTCGCGGCGGGCAGCATCTTCTCGCTCACCGTGGGCTCCATGGTGCAGAAGTCGCCATTGGCCGCGGGGGACGACCTGCGCAGTGCCAGCGCCGTGCAGAACATCGGCGCCGTGGCTGTGCTGCTGGCCATGGCCTTCAGCGTGGGCCGGCCGCACTGGGACAATTCGGCCGCGCTCTGGGGCTACCTGGCGTTCTCGGTGCTGGTGCTGTCCATCGGTGGGGCCACGCTGCTCATCTGGCTCATGCGCCAGGGCGAGGCCACGCGCACCACGGCGCTGCTGCTGGCGGTGCCGCCGCTGTCGGCCCTGCAGGCCTGGTTCATCTTCGGCGAGACGCTCTCGGCGATCCAGCTCCTGGGCTTTTTCGTCGCCATCGCCGGGGTGGCTCTCGCGCGCCGCTGACGGCGCGCAGGGGCCATGCAAAAATTTCAAGCCCTCCGTAAAAGCCTTCATCCCGCCCCAACCGGGGCGGGGCTACGATGTGCGACCTGCTTTCCACGCCTGCATCCATAACGAGGGTACCCCGTGCCTGACCTGTCCAAAATCACCTGCATCGAAGACCTGCGCGCCATTGCCCAGCGCCGCGTGCCGCGCATGTTCTATGACTATGCCGATTCAGGCTCGTACACCGAGGGCACCTACCGCGCCAACACGGCCGACTTCCAGTCCATCAAGCTGCGCCAGCGCGTGGCCGTCAACATGGAAGGCCGCAGCACCCGCACCACCATGCTCGGCCAGGACGTGGCCATGCCCGTGGCGATTGCGCCCACAGGCCTCACCGGCATGCAGCATGCCGACGGCGAGATCCTGGGCGCGCGCGCGGCCAAGGCCTTCGGCATCCCGTTCACGCTGTCCACCATGAGCATCTGCTCGCTTGAAGACATCGCCGAGAACACCGGCCGCCACCCCTTCTGGTTCCAGGTCTACGTGATGCGCGACCGCGATTTCATCGAACGCCTGATCGACCGTGCCAAGGCCGCCAACTGCTCGGCGCTGCAGCTGACGCTGGACCTGCAGATCCTGGGCCAGCGCCACAAGGACATCAAGAACGGCCTGTCCACCCCGCCCAAGCCCACCCTGCGCAACCTCATCAACCTGGCCACCAAGCCGCAGTGGTGCATGGGCATGCTGGGCACCAAGCGCCGCAGCTTCGGCAACATCGTCGGCCATGCCAAGGGGGTGGGCGACCTGTCCTCGCTGTCGTCCTGGACGGCCGAACAGTTCGACCCCCAGCTCAACTGGGGCGACGTGGAGTGGATCAAGAAGCGCTGGGGCGGGAAACTGGTGCTCAAGGGCATCATGGACGCCGAGGACGCACGCTTGGCCGTGGACAGCGGTGCCGATGCGCTCATCGTCAGCAACCATGGCGGGCGCCAGCTCGACGGTGCGCCGTCGTCCATCGCCGCACTGCCCGGCATCGCCCAGGCGGTGGGCAAGGACATCGAGGTCTGGATGGACGGAGGCATCCGCAGCGGGCAGGACGTGCTCAAGGCGCGCGCCCTGGGCGCTCAGGGCACGCTGGTCGGCCGCAGTTTCCTCTACGGCCTGGGCGCCTTCGGCGAGGCGGGCGTGACCCGCGCGCTGCAGATCATCCAGAAGGAGCTCGATATCACCATGGCCTTCTGCGGCCACACCAACATCAACAAGGTGGACCGGTCCATCCTGCTGCCGGGCACCTACCCCGTGTAGGTGCTGGGCCGGCAGTCCGGGCCTTCTCCTGCCTGGATGGCCGCCGTGCCCGTTGGAGTGGGCGGGACACCAGGCCAGGGAGCTATAACCCATCGATGACTCTTTCATGGATGGCCTGGGCCTGGATTCCCCTCACCCTCTGGGCGGCGCTCGCGCAGACGGCGCGCAATGCGGCCCAGCGCTCCGTCACGGCCGAGCTGGGCACACTGGCGGCCACGCTGGTGCGATTTCTCTATGGGCTTCCACTGGCCTCGGCCTGGGTGGCGGGGCTGACTTTCGCCGGTGCGGGCTACGCCGTTCCGCATTTCTCGCTGCCCTATGCCGCCTGGCTGGTCATGGGCGCGCTCACGCAGGTGGGGGCCACGGCGTTCCTGCTGCTGGCGATGAAGGAGCGCAATTTCGTGCTCGCCGTCGCCTATTCCAAGACCGAAGTGCTGCAGGTGGCACTGTTCTCGGCCGTGCTGCTGCAGGAGCTGCCGGGCCCGCTGGCCTTTGGCGCCATGGCCGTCGCCACGCTGGGCGTGGTGCTGCTGTCGCTGCCTGCGGGCGGCTGGCGCGCACTGCGCGCCGGCCAGGGGGGCAGCAGCAAGCTGGTCGTCTACGGCCTGGCCTCGGGCGCGTGCTTTGCGCTCGCCAGCGTGGGCTTTCGCGGGGCGTCGCTGGCGCTGGGGGAGGGCGTGGCTCCCTGGGTGGCAGGCGCCTGGGGCGTTTTCTGGGCCCAGCTGTTGCAAAGCATCGTGCTGGGCGGCTGGCTGCTGGCGCGCCAGCCCGGCGTGGCGGGCGCGATTGCGCGCGCCTGGCGGTTGTCGGTGGTCGCGGGCTCCATGGGCGCGCTGGCCTCCATTGCCTGGTTCACGGCCTATGCCATGCGCCCGGCATCCGACGTGCGCACGCTGGGGCTGGTCGAGGTGCTGTTCAGCTACCTGGTCTCGCGCCGCATGTTCCGCGAGAGCCTGTCGCGCACAGAGGGCATCGGCCTGGCCCTGGTGCTGGCGGGGTTGGTGGGCATCTGCGCCCAGTGGTAGCGGTGGCGCGCTGCGTCAGGGAGCCACGGCAGCCAGACGCCTGAGCGTGGCCAGGTAGGCCACCACATCTTCGCGCTCCTGCGCATCGTCCAGGCTGTAGTCCATGGCCTGGCCCGGGATCAGCCCCTCGGGGTCGGCCAGCCAGGCCTTGAGCGTGGCGCGTGTCCACAACAGCTTGCTGCCCTGCAGGGCCGGTGAATAGGCGTAGTCCTTGAGGGCACCTGCCCGGCGACCGACCACGCCCCGGTGGGCCGGGCCCTCCCGGTGCGCATCCACGCTGTGGCAGCCTGCGCAATGTTCCTGGTACACCGCACGACCGCGTTCCACCGATTGGGCGGATGCACCCGTGCCCGCCAGCCCAAGCATGCAGGTGGCCAACACCGCGATTCCGTGCTTCACCTCAGGCCCCTCCTGGCCGCCTGGGCCGAGGGTGCCTGGTAGGTAGGGAGCAGGGAGGAGTGAGGTCGTTCATGGGTCCAGGCGGGTCGGATGGCGGGAACACGGCAGTACCGGGCGGGGCGGGGCCGCCCGTGCCTTGTGCCCCCTATACGCAGCCGGCCAGCCATTGGATGCAACCGCATGGTGGCGGCATTGAAGGCACGGCAGTGCATCCAGATGCCGATTTGTGGCGTATCCACAGCAGACCCGCTGGAACTTACACCGTGATATCCGGCCCATCCCACACAATCGGCGCATGAGCACCCTCACCCCAGACAGTGAACTGATGTACCTCCTTGACCGCATTGCCGCGCAGGACGACTCCGCGCTGAAGGCCTTGTACGAGAGCACCTCGTCCAAGCTGTTCGGTCTGGCGCTGCGCATCGTACGCCACCGCGACGTGGCCGAGGACGTGCTGCAGGAAGCCTTCCTGAGCATCTGGCGCGGGGCGGGCAACTACCGCGCGTCGCTGAGCCCGCCCATGGCCTGGATGGGCCTGATCGTGCGCAGCAGGGCCCTGGACGCGCTGCGCAAGCGCAGCTCCGAGCGCAGCGATCTCACCAACGAATTCGACGACGAGATGGCACAGACCCTGGAGGGCGATTCGCCCAACCCCATGGATGTGACCCAGGCCAGCGAACAGGCATTTGCGTTGCACCAGTGCCTGGGCAAGCTCGAACACAAGCAGCGCGAGGTGGTGAGCCTGGCTTACTTGCGCGACCAGAGCCACAGCGAACTGGCCGAGCAGCTGCAACTGCCCCTGGGCACCGTGAAGAGCTGGATCCGGCGCGGCCTGGAGCAGTTGCGCCAGTGCATGGCCCGCTACATCTGAGGGGGCACCATGAACATCACCCAACACCCCGAACTGCTTGACCGCCTGGCGGCCAGCTACGCGCTCGGCACCCTGCGCGGTGGCGCGCGGCGCCGCTTCGAAACCCTGGCACGCGAGCACGCGGCCGTGCGGGCGGCCGCGCTGGTGTGGCAGACCCATTGGTCGGGCCTGGCTGAATTGCAGGAGCTGGCCCAGCCCGATGCGGCCGTCTGGAAACGCATCGACAACCTGGTGCAGGCCGACCGGCAGGCCCAGGCCATGCGGGCTGCGCGCCTGGTGGGTCAGGAGCCTGCCTTGCCTGGAGCTGCCGGGCCCGGCGGCTGGCTGCGCAGCCTGTTGCTGTGGCGTGGCGCGGCGGCGGCGGGGGCTCTCGCCACGCTGGTGGCTGTGGTGGTCGGCGTGCAGGTCAATGGCGGGCTGCGTGCCAGCAGCGGTGCCCAGATCGCCGAGCTGCGCCAGCAACTGCAGGCCGCGCCGCAGATCCAGTACGTGGCCGTGCTGGCCGACGACAAGGCCGCCGCCTCCATGCTGGTGACCTTCGACCCCAAGAACAACCAGCTGGTGCTGCAGCGCGTGGGCGGCTTCCAGGAGGGGGCGGACAAGTCGCTGCAGCTGTGGGCGCTGCCGCCAGCGGGCGGCCCGCGCTCGCTGGGCGTGCTGGGGCAGGAAAAGCTGCTCAACCTGACGGCCGGCGAGGCCGACGTGCGCCAGGTGCCGGCACTGGCCATCAGCCTGGAGCCCCGGGGCGGCGTGCCCAGTGCGGGCGGGCCCACCGGGCCGGTGCTGTTCAAGGGTGAGCTGATCCAGCGCATGCTGTAAGAACGAAGCACCCCCGGGTCGCTTTGCGCCTCCCCCTCTATTCTGGCTTTGCAATCTTGGGGGGGGGGCCGCGCCCCCGGTGCGGCGGGGCGGCCCTTGCAAGGCGGCGCTGGCGCAGTTCTGCGGCTTTGACGCGCCCAGTGCACCGCGTGACGACCCAAGCGGCCGGGTTGTGCCCCCGAAGTTTGGCGGAACAAAAATATCTGTGGTTTTTGAATCCGTGGCGCACCAGTTTGCGTAAGTAGGGTGCAACATCCTCTTACATCGCTTTCGTACTGGAGCCCCCCGATGAACCACAGGCGTCCTTTCACCGTGTTCGCGGCCTTGGCCATGGCGGCTGGGCTGGCCCATGCCGATACCGGCAAGCTGCTGCTCACCGGCGGGGTGAACACCATTGCTGGCTCGGCCGGTGGGGGGCTCACGCCCTGGGCCGTGATCGGCAGCAACGCCACCGAGGGCGAGGTCGGTTTCAGCGGCTATGCCACGCGGGCCCGCACACAGGACTACGGCCTTACCGGCTACGGCGTGGCCGTGGGGCTGTTCGACCGCGCCGAGCTGTCGCTGGCGCGGCAGGACTTCGATGCCTCGCCGGCGCTGGCGCTCAACGGCATCGCGGCGTTTGGCGTCACGCCCGGCCAGCACATCAAGATGGACGTGGTGGGGCTCAAGGTCAAGGTCGCCGGCGATGCCGTGCTCGACGCCGACAGCTTCATGCCCCAGATCGCCGTGGGCATCGAGCACAAGCGCGCGCACCCCGGCTCCATCCAGTCGGTCTACAACTTCCTGGGCGTGAAGGACAGCGGCACCGATGTGTACGTGAGCGCCACCAAGCTCTTTCTGGCGCAAAGCCTGCTGGTCAATGCCACGCTGCGCTCCACCAACGCCAACCAGAACGGCCTGCTGGGATTTGGCTCGGCGGCGCCCGGCAAGAACGGTCGCAGCCTGCAGCCAGAATTCTCGGTGGCCTACCTGCTGAGCAAGAACCTGGCGGTGGGTGCCGAATACCGCTTCAAGCCCAACAACCTGCAGGCGCTGGGTGCTGCGGCAGGCCTGGGTGCAGGGCTGCGCGAGGACGACTGGAAGGACCTGTTCATCGCCTGGGCGCCGAGCAAGCACCTCTCGCTCACGCTGGCCTACGTGGACCTGGGCCGCATCGTGCCCGGCGTAACCCAGGGCCGCCGCCAGACGGGCTACTACCTGTCGGCACAGCTCGCCTTCTGAAACCCCGGCCCCCTCTGCGGAGATTCCCATGAAAAATACCCTGATGGCGCTGTGCCTGGCCTGCGCTGGCCTGCTGGCCTTGCCCGCCCTCGCCCAATCGAACACCGCTGCCGCTCCCGCAGGCCTGTACCAGGCGCTGGGCGAAAAGCCCGGCATCGACCGCCTGGTGGACGACTTTGTGAACCGCGCCGTGAAGGACCCACGCATCGGCGCCCACTTCAGGGACACCAAGCCCGCAGCGCTCAAGGAGAGCCTGGCCGACCAGTTCTGCCAGCTCAGCGGCGGGCCTTGCAAATACGAAGGCGCCGATATGAAATCGGCCCATGCCGACATGCAGATCAACAAGGGCCACTTCCATGCACTCGTCGAAGTGCTGCAAGCTGCCATGGACGCGCAGGGCATTCCCTTTGCCCAGCAGAACCGCCTGCTCGCCCTGCTGGCCCCCATGCACCGCGACGTGATCACCGTTCACTGACTCAGAGAGAGGGAACCTCGCCCATGCAACACACGCTCATCGCCATCGCCGCCAGCCTCCTTGCCCTGGGGGCGCACGCCGGCAACGTACAGATCCAGGTGCTCGACAAGGAGGGCAAGCCCGTGCCCGACGCCGTGGTGGTGGTCTACCCGCCCGCCGGGGGCGGTGCCGCACCCACGCTGGTGGCGCCCAGCCCCGTGATCGAGCAGGAAAAGATGCGTTTCGTGCCCGCCGTGACGGTGGTGGTGCCGGGCACCACGGTGCGCTTCACCAACCAGGACCGCTGGGACCACCATGTGCGCGGCAATGCCGCCACGCCCGCTGCCAGTGCGTCGCCAGGAGCCGGCGGCTTCGAGCTGCGGCTGGCTGGCAAGACCGATGGCAAGCCCTCGAACTTCGCCGACGTGAAGCTCGACGCTGCCGGCGTGGTGCTGCTCGGCTGCCACCTGCACGGCTCCATGCGCGGCCATGTGTTCGTGACCGATTCGGCCTGGACACTCAAGACCGACGACAACGGCATTGCCCGCTTTGCCAGCGTGCCCGAGGGCGCGGCCCAGGTGCGCGTGTGGCATGCCGAGCAGTTGGTGGATTTGCCGCGCAAGGCCGTGCAAGTGCTGGCCACGCCGGTGCTCGACACGGTGCAACTGAGCGTGGTGCCGCGCGTGCGCCGTGCGCCACCACCCTCCACCGCACCGGGCGGCCCCATGGGCTCGTACAGCCAGGCACAGCCGCCGGTGCAGCACGCGCACTGACCGGGGGCCGGAACGGGCTGCTTCAGCGGTTCAATGCCACCTCGGCCGCAGGCGACGGGGGCATGCTGCCATCGGCAGGCAGGGCCTGCAGGTAGGCATACAGGGCGCGCGCATCCACATCGCTGAGCTGGCCCAGGGATTCGAAAGGCATGACCTGGATGGGCGTGCCATCGGGCCGCTTGCCGTTGCGCAGCATGGCCACGAAGCTCTGCGCCGTCGGGTAGCGCGCCATGGAGCTGTCCTTGCCGGGTCGGATGTCGGCGGCGGCCGGCCAGTCCGGCGGGCCACCGGGGATCTTGCCGCCCGCCAGGCTGGCGCCGTGGCAGCCGATGCACATGTTGGCCACGTACTGGCCGTTGGCCACCGTCACGCCCGCGGGCACGGGGCGCGAGGGGGCCAGTTGGTGGTCGATGCGCGCGGCCGCGTCGGGAATCACTCCCAGGCCGTACAGCACCCAGGCCGGGCGCGGCAACTCGATGGCGGCAGGGGTTCCTTCCTTGGCTGGCAACTGGCGGACGTAGGAGACCAGGGCGTTCAGGTCATCGTTGGTCAGGCGGTTGTAGTCTTCACTGGGCATCACCAGCAGGGGGCGGCCGTTGGGCTTGACCCCATGGCGGATGGCGCTGTTCCAGTCCTCGGGCTGGTAGCGGGCCACCACGCCGGCTGCCGTGATGTTGGGGCCGGCCAGCCGGGTGCCCTTGCCGTCGTTGACGAACTCGCGGCCCGTGCCCTGCGCGCCATGGCAGTCGGTGCAGCCACGCGAGCTGAACAGGTAGCGCCCGCGCTCGATGGTCTGCGCCTCGGTCGTGTAGGCCACGGGGCGGGGCTTGACGTCGATGTAGCGGTTGCGCTTTTGCTCAGCCAGGTACAGGCCGGTAGCGGCCGTGGCGGCAACCAGCACGCCCAGTGCCAGGGCGCTGCCAGCCGTCCATTTCATCCAGCGTTTCATGGTGGGGAAGCCTCGTAGGAATGAGCTCAGAAACTCGATGGAGCGGATTCTGAAGTCCTGCAGGCTGTTTGGCGCACCGCCGATGGCATGCACGGGCGTGGCGGGTGACATATGTCACGGACACCCGAAAGGAAGCACCCCCTGAGTCGCTTCGCTGCGCGAGTCGGGATGGGGACGCCCCCGGTGCGGCGGGGCGGCCCTTGCACGGGGGCGCTGGCTTCGGTCGTACCAGTTTCAAGGGCCGGCGGCGAGAACGCTGCAGGGGTTTAGCGTTCCAGCACCGATGCCGATCAGCGCTCGATGGTCTTGTTCCAGCGCGCGTTCCAGGCGGGGCGGCTGGCGTTCACGGCATCCCAGTCCAGCGTCACGGCGTTCTTCATCCATTGGCTGATCTGCGCGACCTGGGCTGCGCCCTCACCCACGGCCGGGGCCTTGGGGTTGGTAGGGATCTGGGCGCCGAACTGCAGCACGTTGGCCTGGGCCAGCGGGCTCAGCAGGAACTCGGCGAGCTTTTGCGCCAGCTCGGGTTCGCTGTTGTTGGCAATCACGCACTGGCCCACCATCAGCACCACCGAGCCTTCCTTGGGCTGGGCGTATTCCACGGGGATGCCCCGGGTCTTGAGCGCAGCCACGGCCGTGGGCGTGAGCGGGAACATCGCGGCTTCGCCGGTCTGCACCATCTCGGAGATCTTGGCCGAGCTCGGGATGTACTCGAGCACGTTCGGACCGATGGTCTTGCCCCAGTTGTTGAAGCCCGGCTCCACGTTCTTGTCATTGCCACCCTGGATGCGGTTGAACATCAGGAAGCCGTGCAGCCCGAAGGACGAGGAAGGCATGGACTGGAACACCACCTTGCCCTTGTACTTGGGATCGGCGAAGTCCATCCACGAGGTCGGTGGCGCCCAGCCCTTCTCGGTGAACATCTTGGTGTTGTAGGCGATGCCGGTCATGCCCAGGCTCACGCCGCTGGCCAGGTCGTCCTTGAAGCGGGCGGCCGGGTAGATCTCGGCGAGGTGCGGGTTGGGCCGCTGCTTCTGGCACAGGCCCATGCCCATGGCGCGCACCATGATGCCGTCATCGAGGAACATGACGTGCATCTGCGGCTTGTCCTTGTTGGCCTGCGCCTTGGCCAGGATGTCCGAGGAGGTGCCTGGCACCACCACCACCTTGGCGCCATGCAGCTTCTCGAAAGCCGGGAAGACGTACTGCGTGTACGCCTTCTCCATCGTGCCGCCGTTCATGCCGATGTAGATCGTTTTCGTCTGGGCCCCGGCCATGCCGCTGGCAGCCAGCGTCGCCGCCGCGGCTGCCGTGAGCAGCGCGCGGCGCAGAAAAGAGGTCTGGCGAGAAGAGGTCATGGGTCTTTCCTTTCAGGGTGTTGGAAGGGTAGCGGTCAGGGGATCGAAACTCAATGGGCAGCGGCCGCCGTCGGGGCGCTTGCGGGCGAAAAGCGCTCGATGGCAAAGGCATCGGTGGGTGTGCTGCTGCGGCCGTCGCGCGCCAGGTCGGCCAGCACCTCGCCGGCTGCCGGCCCGATCTGGAAACCGGCACCCGCAAAGCCGAAGCCGTGCATCAGGCCCGGTGTGGTGCGGCTTTTGCCGAGCACGGGCTGGCGGTCGGGCAGGTAGCCCTCGGTGCCGCTCCAGGTGCGGATGAAATGCGCGTTCTTGAGCACCGGCAGCAGCTCGATGGCCTGCACCGCCAGCGCCGCGATGGCGCTGCGCTCCGAGCGTGCACGGTCTGCATCCAGGCCCAAGCCCGAACCGCCGCCCAGCACCAGGTTGCCGCGCGCCACCTGGCGGCAGTAGATGCTGCCGCCTTCGACACCCAGACTCCAGTGCATGAAAAAAGGCAGGGGCTCGGTCACGGCCATGGCCGGATGGCCCGACTGCAGCGGCACGGCTTCGCCGAACTGGGTGGCCAGCGGGCCCGACCAGGCACCCGCGCAGTTGATGAGCAGCGGCGCACGCACCGTGAGCCCCGTGCCCGAGCGCAGCGTGAACTGCCGGCCGTCGTGCTCCACCTCGGTCAATGGTGTGCGCTCGAGGATGTGGGCGCCCGCGCGCCGGGCTGCCAGCGCGAACGCGGGGGACACCAGGCGCGGGTTGGCCTGCCCGTCCTCACGGCAGAGCGATCCGCCCACGGCCTTGCCGCCCAGCCAGGGGCAGCTCTCGCGCAAGCCCTGGCCCGACAGCAACTCGATGCCGAGGCCGTAGTCGCGGCTCATGGCCTCGTAGCGTTCCAGCGAGGCCATGTCGGCTTCGCTGCGCGCGATCTTGAAATGGCCAGTGCGCTGGTATTCGCCATCGGTGCCCAGCAGCTCGGGCAGCCGGCCCCAGATCTCGTGGGCGCGCTGCGCCAGCGGCAGCTGGCTCAAGGGGCGGCCCTGGCGGCGCACGCCGCCGTAGTTCACGCCGCTCGAGCGCGAGCCGCACAGGTCGCGCTCGAGCAGCACCACGTCCACGCCGCGCCGGCGCAACGCCAGCGCCGCCGAGGCGCCCACGATGCCGCCGCCGACGATGGCCACGTCGGTGTCCATCCGGCGCGGGTTGCTGGTCAGGTGGGGTGCGGCGGCGCTCATGCGGCGGCTCCGGTGTTCTGGCTGGCGGCCTGCAGATGGATGGGAATGGGTTTGATCGGTGCCTGGCCACGCAGCCGGCCCACCAGTTCCACCGGCTTGCCGGTGGCGTGGGCCAGGATCTCCGCCGCCGCCACGCCGCAGCTGCGGCCCTGGCAGCGGCCCATGCCCACGCGGGTCAGCGCCTTCAGGCGGTTCATCTCGTCGGCCCCTGCCTCGCGCACGGTCTCGCGCAACTGGCCGGCCGTGACGTTCTCGCAGCGGCACACCACCAGCGCGTCGGGTGCCTGCGCGGCCCAGTCGGTGGGGAAGGGAAAGGCCCGCTCCAGCCCTTCGCGAAAACGCACCAGGCGGGCGAGCCTGCCTTCGAGTTCCTGGGCGCGGGAGGCGTCCACGGGTACCCCCTGGTCGGCCAGCAGCGCCAGGGCGGCGCGCTCGCCGGCCCATTCGGCCGCATCGGCGCCCATGATGCCCGCGCCATCGCCGGCCAGGTAGACGCCCGCCACGCTGGCGCGGCCCGCGGCATCGCGCTCGGGCAAATGGGCGCGGTGCAGCGGCGCCCAGGCAAAGCGGCAGCCCAGCAGGTCGGCGAGCTGGGTCTCGGAACGCAGGGCGTAGCCCAGGCCCACGGCATCGCAGGCCAGGGTGTGCTCGCGCGTTCCATCGCTCCACACCACGCCCGCCACTCGGTCATCGCCCAGCACGCGCACAGGGCGCACGCCGGTGTGAAGGGGCACGCCGTGCGCGCGCAGCCAGCCCACGTAGTACACACCCTTGGCGAACACCGCGGGCTGGGTCAGCATGGCCGGCATGGCGGCCACCTGGTCGGCCAGGCGCGCGGTGTCGAGCACGGCTGCCACGGTGGTGCCGGCACGCGCGTACTGGTAGGCCACCAGGTACAGCAGCGGCCCGGTGCCCATCAGCACCACCCGGCTACCGATGGTGCAGCCCTGGAACTTGAGCGCCACCTGCGCGCCGCCCAGGCTGTACACGCCAGGCAGGGTCCAGCCCGGCACGGGCAGCACCCGGTCGGCCGCGCCGCTGGCCACGATGAGCTGGCGGTAGGGCACGGTGCGCGTGGTCTGCGTGGGGCCGTGCAGCACGTCGAGCAAACCGCCCTGGGCGTTCCAGACCAGGCTGTCGGGGTGGTAGTCGATCTGGTCCGCAATGCCGTCGAGCGCGGCATGCACTGCCGTGGCGCGTGCGGCTTCGGTGCCGTACAGGGCCGAGGCCGGGCGTGCGAAGTGTGCGGGTGGGCGCCGGTAGATCTGGCCGCCGCCGCGCGCCGATTCGTCGAGCAGCACGGGGCGCACGCCATGCGCGGCCAGGGTCTGCGCGGCGCGTATGCCGGCGGGGCCTGCGCCCACGATGGCCGCCTGCATGGTGGTCGTGCTCATGCCGCGCTTTCGCCGGTGCGCAGGGCCATTCCCGGCGCGATGAAGGTGGCGCAGGCGCGCAGGCGCTCGCCGCTGTCGGTCTGCACCCAGCAGTCCTGGCAGGCGCCCATCATGCAAAAGCCGGCGCGCGGCTCGAGGCTGAACTCGTTGTGGCGCAGCCGCGCCTGCAGGGTGAGGATGGCGGTGAGCACGGTGTCGCCTTCGAGGGCGCTGGCCGGCTGGCCATCGAGGACGAAAGGCACGGCCTTGCGCGCGGTTTCGGCCACGCGGCGCAGCAGTGGCGATGCAGGGAAAGTCGTCGTCATGGCCATGGGCTTACTTGCGCCCCACCAGCACGCGGTCCAGGCCGTACACGCGGTCCAGCAGCACCATGGCGAACGCCGTCACGGCCACCATCAGGGCCGACACGGCAGCCATCAGCGGGTCGATGGACTCGGTGGCGTACATGTACATGCGCACCGGCAGCGTCACCGTGCTTGGCGAGGTGACGAAGATCGACATGGTCACCTCGTCGAAGCTGTTGATGAAGGCCAGCATCCATCCGCCCGTGACGCCCGGCAGGATCATCGGCAGCGTGATGCGCGTGAACACCGTGGCCTGGCTGGCACCGAGCGACAGCGCCGCATGCTCCGCGCTGCGGTCGAAGCCCACCAGCGCCGCCACCACCAGGCGCAGCGTGTAGGGCGTGACGATGAGCGCATGCGCCAGCACCAGCCAGCCGAAGCTGCCCGTGCCGCCCACCAGCGCGAACAGGCGCAGCAGCGCCACGCCCAGCACCAGGTGCGGAATGATCAGCGGCGACAGGAACAGGCCATTGAGAAAGCCGCGCCCGGGGAAGTCGTAGCGCGTGATGGCGATGCCTGCCGGCACGGCCAGCACGGTGGCCAGCGTGGCCGACGCCAGCGCCAGCCACAGGCTGTTCCAGAACGACTGCACGAAATCCGGGTGGTCGAACACCGCCCTGAACCAGCGCAGCGAGAACTCCGTGGTCGGCAGGGTCAGCGTGTTTTCGGGCGTGAAGGCCACCACGCACACCACCACCAGGGGCGCGAGCATGAAGGCGATGACGAGGGCGTTGAACGCCAGGGCGAGGGGGCCGTTCTTGTGCATGGTCAGATTTCCTGCGGGATCGTCATGGTCATCCCAGCGCCTTTTTGTAGCGACCTTCGACCAACCGGTTGTAGCTGAGCATCACCACCAGGTTGGCCACCAGCAGAGTCAGGGCCACGGCCGCGCCCAGCGGCCAGTTCAGTTCGTGCAGGTACTCGTCGTACACCACCGTGGCCACCATCTTCAGGCGCCGCCCGCCGAGCAGGCCCGGGATGGCGAAGGAACTGGCGGCCAGGCCGAACACGATCAGGCTGCCCGAGAGGATGCCCGGCAGCACCTGCGGCAGCACGATGCGGCGCAGCGTGGTGAATGGCGAGGCCTTGAGCGATAGGGCGGCGTTCTGCACGCCGGGGTCGAGCTTCTGCAGCGAGGTCCACACGGGGATCACCATGAAGGGCAACATCACGTGCACCAGGGCGATGATCACCGCGATCTCGGTGTAGAGCATCTTCACCGGGCCGATGCCGATGAGCTTGAGCGTGCCGTTGACCAGGCCCTCGGGCCCGAGCAGCATGCTCCAGCCGAAGGCGCGCACCACCACCGAGACCAGCAACGGCGCCAGCACCACCAGCAGCAGCACCGAGCGCCAGGGGTTGCCCATGCGGCTCAGGATGTAGGCCTCGGGTGCGCCGACGAGCACGCAGATCAGTGTCACCAGCGCCGAGATCCAGAAGGTGCGCCAGAAGATGGCGTGGTAGTACGAGTCGGTGAACACGTGGACGTAGTGCTCCAGCGTGAACACACCGGCCTTCACGCCCGTGGCCGGGTCGAAGGCGTTGAACGACAGCACGGCCGTGAGCGCCAGCGGCACCAGCAGCAGGGCGGTGAACAGCACCAGTGCCGGGCCCGAGAGCCACCAGGGCGCGGCCTTTCGGCTGGCGCCGCTCATGGGGCCACCTCGGCCTCGGGTTCGGCCATGGCGGTCTCGTCGGCCGGCAGCAGGCGCATGCAGTGGTCGGGCCAGTCCACACCGGTGCGATCGCCTTCGTTGAGTGCGTTGCGGCCGTCGTTGGGGGCCAGCACCATCAGGTCGCCCACGGGGGTGGCCACACGGTACAGCCACTGGCTGCCCAGGAAGAAGCGCTCGCCCACCTCGCCGTCGAG
Organism: Pseudomonadota bacterium; assembly: GCA_040387235.1. GTDB lineage: Bacteria > Pseudomonadota > Gammaproteobacteria > Burkholderiales > Burkholderiaceae_C > Acidovorax. Next base: position 17,705 of record JAZKEE010000157.1, on the reverse strand, counting down.
CCGGCCCTGCACGGCGGGCACCAACTGCAGCTTCTCGGGCCGCACACTGAGCAGCACGGCGGCACCGGGGCGGAACGACGGGCCCTCGACCTCCACCGCCAACGAGCCCACCGCCACATGCGTGCGAGCGCCGCCGCTGGCCGTGACCTTGCCGGGCAACAGGTTGGCCTTGCCCACGAAGGTGGAGATGAAGCGCGTGCGCGGGTGTTCGTACACGCGGTGCGGGTGGTCGATCTGCGTGGCGCGGCCTGCCTCCATCACCACCACGCGGTCGCTGATGGACATGGCCTCGCTCTGGTCGTGCGTGACCATCACCGTGGTCGTGCCCACTTTGCGCTGTATCTGGCGCAGCTCGAACTGCATTTCCTCGCGCAACTTGGCGTCGAGGTTGGACAGGGGTTCATCGAGCAGCAGCACGGGTGGTTCGATCACCAGAGCGCGTGCCAGCGCCACGCGCTGGCGCTGGCCACCCGAGAGCTCGCGCGGATAGCGGGTGGCGTGTGCCTCCAGGTGCACCAGGCCCAGGGCCTGGGCCACGCGCTCTTTGCGCTCGGCCTTGGGCATCTTGCGCATCTCCAGGCCGAAGCTCACGTTGTCGGCCACCGTCATGTGCGGGAACAGCGCATAGCTCTGGAACACGATCCCCAGACCGCGCGTGTTGGCCTTGGCATGCGTAATGTCGCGCCCATTGAGCACGATGCGGCCGCTGGTCACGGCCTCGAAACCCGCCACCATCTGCAAGGTGGTGGTTTTGCCGCAGCCCGACGGGCCCAGCAGCGACACAAATTCGCCTTTTTCCACCGAGAGGTTCATGGCCTGCACCGCGCAGGTGCTGCCATAGAACTTGGTCACGTCAGTGAGTTGAAGGAAGGACATGCACGGGCCTTTCTGGTCGCTGTTTCATCGCCGCGCCAAGGCAGTTCCTGCGGTACCTCTTCCCTGGTCTGCACCGGTGCGGTGCGGGTTTCGGTATTCCGTGGACTGTCTTGCGCTTTCGATTCAATGTATTGCAGTAATCGGGCCAGATCGCATCGGGTATTCCATTAATCAGAATATTTATTGAATTTATTCCATTTAATGGAATATGATGGTGACCGAAAATGCCATCTATTCCACAGGAGCAGTGCATGGAACCAACGTCCACCTCCACCGGCGGCGTGCCCCGCATGTTCGCCGTCATCCGGGCCCTGGCCGAGGTGCAGGCCGAAGGCGGGCGAGTCACCCAATTGGCGCGCGCCGTGGGCCTGACCCAGGGCACGACGCACCGTTTGCTGCAATCGCTGGTCGCGGAAGGCATGGCCGAGCAGGACGAACGCAGCAAGCTCTACCGGCTGTCGATCGACTTCTTCGCGCTGGCCGCCAAGGCCGGCAACCCCGGGGACCTGCGCAGCCTGTGCCGGCCCGCGCTGCTGCGCCTGAGCGCCAGCCTGGGCGACAGCATCTTTCTCTTGGTGCGCAGCGGCTTCGACGCGATCTGCCTGGACCGCAGCGAGGGGCCGTTCCCTATCCGCTCCTTCACCGGCGACATCGGCGGGCGTGTGGCGCTGGGGGTGGGGCAGGGCGCCTTGTCGATCCTGGCCTTTCTGCCGGAAGCCGAGCGCGAGGAGGTGATCCGCTTCAATCTCTCGCGGGTGCGCGAGTACGGCGTGTACGACGAGGTCTACCTGCGCACCGAGATCGAGCGCGTGCGCCAGACGGGCTATGCCGCCCGCAACACGGGCCTGCTCGAAGGCATGGCCGGCGTGGGTGTGCCCGTGCTCGACCGCGAAGGCCGGGCGGTGGCTGCCTTGAGCGTGGGCACCATCGCTGCGCGCCTCAACGAGGACCGCCTGCCCACCGTGGTGGAGTTGCTCAAGCGTGAGGCCGCGGCCATCGGCCCGCGCATCCACCCCTTCGATGCCACCTTGCGCCGCCCCACGCAAAGCCTTGCGGGCCAGCAGCCGGAGCAGCGCCTGGTGCCGGGCGGCACGCCGGCCACACCCCACTGAGCTTGCTGCCAGCGGCGTATGCTGCGGGTTCCTGCCGCACCGGGTTCCAGGGATGCGGCGCTTTCCACCCCCTTGCCAGTTGCCATGAACCCCATCCTCACCTTTGTCGTGTACTTCGCCATCATCACCTGGCTGCTGGTGGTCGTGGCCAGCCTGATTCGCTCCCGCGCCTGGACGCCCTCGGGCCTGCTGCTGGCCTTCGGCAACCGCGACCATCTGGCCGACCCTGGGGCCTTTGCCGGCCGCGCCGAGCGCACGGCGCGCAACAGCTTCGACAACCTCGTGTTCTTTGCCATCCTGGGCCTGGCGGCCACGGCCAGCAACCGCACCGGCAGCCAGGTGCTGCTGGGCGCCCAGGTGTTCTTCTGGGCGCGCATGGTCTACATCCCGGTGTACTACATCGGCATTCCCTATGTCCGCACGGCGACCTGGGCCGTGAGCATTGCCGGGCTGGCGATGATGGTGGCAGCCTTGCTGTAGCTCGCCCGCAACGTGCGCGTTGCGAATGGTGGGCGGCGGTGACGCCCGGCACAGCGGGTGGTATGGATCTGCCACCGCAGCACGGTGCACGGCCTACAGTCGGTGCTCATTCCCATCCGGCCAAGCGCCGCACCCATGACCACACTGCACGACGCCAGCCCCGAATACCTCCAGCAATGCCGCGACGCGCAGGCCGCCGAACAGGCTGCCTCGCTGGCCGCCACCCACCAGTGGGCCCATGTCGACAAGGCCCAGGTGCACCAGGACTTTCAGCGCTTCTATGAGGAACTGGCGCCGCTGGTCGACGGCACCGATCCTTCCTCGCCGGCCATCCAGTCCCTCATGGCACGGCACCATGCCATCGTGTCGCGCTTCTATGCGCCATCGCGCGAGGCCTATGTCGGCACGGCACTGTTCTACGCCGACAACCCCGACATGAAGTCCTTCCACAATGCCTACCACCCGCGCATGGTGGAATTTCTGGGCGAAGCCATACACGCCTACGCACACAGCCATCTATAGGGTGGAGCGGGCGGCAGTGGCGATGCCTGCACATTGCGCCAGCAGCCAGTCCCTGAAGGCCTTGACCAGCGGGGTCTGGGCGCGCGCCTCGGGGTAGACGAGGTAGTAGGCCTCGCTGCTGGTGAGGACCTCGGTGGACAGGGCCACCAGCGCGCCCGAGGCGAGTTCGCCTTCGATCAGAAAGCGCGGTAGCAGCGCTGCGCCCAGGCCCGATACCGCCGCCTGCGCGATCATCGAGAACTGCTCGTAGCGCGGGCCGCGCAGCGCCTGCGGCGTGGGCGCGCCCACGCGCTCGAACCACTCCGTCCACTGTGTGGGCCGGGTGTTCTGCTGCAGCAGCACGGCGCCAGCGAGGTCGGCCGGTGTGTGCAGTTGCTGCTGGGCGCGGTAGTGGGGGCTGCACACGGGCAGCACCTCCTCGTGCATCAGGTACTCGCACACGGCACCGGCCCAGTGCGGTGCGCCGAAGTGGATGGCTGCGTCCATCGGCTCCTGCGCGAAGTCGAAGGGCTCGGAGCGGGCCGAGAAATTCACCGTGGCATCGGGGTACAGCGCCATGAAGCCCGGCAGCCGTGGAATCAGCCAGCGCGTGCCCAGGGTGGGCAGCACGGCCAGGTTGAGCAGGCCCACCGCGCTCGAAAAGGCCATGGCCTTCTGCGTGGCGGCCGACAACTGCTGCAGCAGCGCGCGCACGTCGGCCGCGTAGACGCGCCCGGCATCGGTCAGCACCACGCGCTGACGCACCCGGTGGAACAGCGCCATGCCCAATTGCTCCTCCAGCTGGCGTATCTGGCGCGAGACAGCGCTCTGCGTGAGGTGCAGTTCCTCGGCCGCGCGCGAGACGCTGGTGTGGCGCGCCGCCGCCTCGAAGGCCAGCAGGTCGGCCACGGGCGGCAGAAAGGTCTTGCGAAACATGGCTGTTCATGCTCCTGGAGAATGAATATCAGGGTTTACACCGTTGGCGCACTGTCATGGCGCTCTGTTTATCCCGGAAATGGGCATGTGTTGAAGAAACTTGATTCTATTTGCGAATCAAGTTGTTCCAATTTTTTGCTATCCCACGGGTGGCGATTGGGGGATATTGCTGGCATTGCTGAACCCCCATCCAACGCCGCCATGTCCGATACCTCTGCCGCTGCCACTTCTTCTGCCTCTCTCGTGACCGACGTCGATGCGCTGCTGCAGCGCCTGGGTGTGCCGCGCGCCGCCTACACCGGCGGTGACCTGCTGGTGCGCTCGCCTATCACTGGCGAGGCCATCGGTGCCGTGCGCGAAGTCTCGCCCACCGACGCCACCAACGCCATCGCCCGTGCGCAGGCGGCTTTCCTGGCCTGGCGCAATGTGCCGGCCCCGCGCCGCGGCGAACTTGTGCGCCTGCTGGGCGAAGAGCTGCGCGCCGCCAAGGACGACCTGGGCCTGCTCGTGACCATCGAAGCCGGCAAGATCCCGTCGGAAGGCCTGGGCGAGGTGCAGGAGATGATCGACATCTGCGACTTTGCCGTCGGCCTGTCGCGCCAGCTCTACGGCCTGACCATCGCCACCGAGCGCCCCGGTCACCGCATGATGGAAACCTGGCACCCGCTGGGTGTGTGCGGCGTGATCTCGGCCTTCAACTTCCCGGTGGCCGTGTGGTCGTGGAACGCGGCCCTGGCCCTGGTCTGCGGCGACTCGGTGGTGTGGAAGCCGTCCGAGAAGACGCCCCTCACGGCCCTGGCCACGCATGCCATCGCCCAGCGCGCCCTGGCCCGCTTCGGGGATGCGCCCGAGGGCCTGCTGGAACTGCTGATCGGCCAGCGTGCCATTGGTGAGGTGCTGGTGGACGACGCCCGTGTGGCCGTGCTCTCGGCCACTGGCTCCACCGCCATGGGCCGCGCGGTCGGGCCGCGCCTGGCGGCCCGCTTTGCCCGCGCCATCCTGGAGCTCGGTGGCAACAATGCCGCCATCGTCGCGCCATCGGCCGACCTGGACCTGGCGCTGCGCGGCATCGCCTTCGCCGCCATGGGCACGGCTGGCCAGCGCTGCACCACGCTGCGCCGCCTGTTCGTGCACGACAGCATCTATGACACGCTGGTACCCCAGCTCACCAAGGTCTATGCCAACGTGCAGGTGGGCGATCCGCGCACCGTCGGCACGCTCGTCGGACCGCTGATCGACCGCGGCGCCTACGACGGCATGCAGAAGGCACTGGACGAAGCCCGCGCCCTGGATGCCAAGGTGCATGGCGGCGAGCGCGTGCAGGGCGTGGCCGGCAGCGATGCCTACTACGTGCGCCCCGCGCTGGTCGAGCTCGCACGGCACGAAGGCCCGGCCCTGCACGAGACCTTCGCACCCATTCTCTACGTGGTGCGCTACGGCACGCTCGACGAGGCCATTGCCTGGAACAACGCCGTGGGCGCCGGGCTGTCGTCCTCGATCTTCACGCTCAACGTGCGCGAGGCCGAGCAGTTCATGTCGGCGGCGGGGTCGGACTGCGGCATCGCCAACGTCAACATCGGCCCGAGCGGTGCCGAGATCGGTGGCGCCTTCGGCGGCGAGAAGGAAACCGGCGGTGGCCGCGAAGCCGGCTCCGACAGCTGGAAGGCCTACATGCGCCGCGCCACCAACACCGTCAATTACTCCACCGCGCTGCCGCTCGCACAGGGCGTGAAGTTCGACGTCTAAGAAGGTGCGAACGAACCCGACATGCCCGCTCATTCCGCCAAAACGCGCGCGCTCGTCGTTGCAAATGCTCGCCATAGCCCGAGCTATGGCTGTGCTTTGCGCCTAGATCGCACGCGTTTTGGCGGCCTGCTCGGACACGCCGGGTCCATTCACACCTTCTAACCATGCTGTTCGCTACGCAAACGCCCAGGAGCACCCCATGCCCATCGTGATCATCGGCGGCGGCGTTATCGGCAGTGCCATCGCGTACTTCCTCACGCAGCAGCAGCCGGGCTGCGAGGTCGTGGTGGTGGAGCGCGATTCGACCTACGCGCGCGCCTCCTCGGCCCTGTCGGCCAGCTCCATCCGCCAGCAGTTCTCCACCGACATCAATGTCCTGATCTCGGCCTACGGCATCGGCTTTCTGCGCAATGTGGGCACGCTCTTGGCCTGCAACGGCGACGTGCCCGACATCGGCCTGCACGAGGGCGGCTACCTTTACCTGGCGACTGCCGCCGGCGAAGCCACGCTGCGCGACAACCATGCGCTGCAAAGGCGCCATGGCGCCGACGTGGCGCTGCTCGGCCCGGATGAACTGGCCGAGCGCTTTCCCTGGCTGGCGTTGCAGGACGTGGTGCTGGGTTCGCTCGGCCTGTCGGGCGAAGGCTGGTTCGACGGCTACCTGCTGCTGACCGCGCTGCGCAAGAAGGCCCAGAGCCAGGGCGTGCGCTACGTGGCCGACGAGGCCATGGGCTTTGATCTGGTCACCAGCGGCGGCGTGCAGCATGTGGCCGCCGTGCAGCTGGAAGGCGGCACCACGCTGCCCTGTAGCCATGCCGTGAACGCCGCTGGGCCCTGGGCTGCCGCCATTGCAGGCTGGGCCGGCATTGACCTGCCCGTGGTGGGCAAGCGCCGCACCGTGTTCCACCTCGCCAGTCCTGCCCAACTGCCGCGCTGCCCGCTGCTCATCGACACCAGCGGCATTTGGCTGCGGCCCGAGGGCCAGGGCTTCATTGCAGGCTTTGCACCGCCTGCCGACCAGGACGCTGACTTCGCCCCGCTCGATCCTGAGTACCACGCCTTCGAAGAGCATGTGTGGCCCCTGCTTGCCGAGCGCATCCCGGGCTTCGAGGCGTTGCGCATGCAGGGCGCCTGGGCGGGGTACTACGAGATGAACACCTTCGACCACAACGCCATCGTCGGCCTCTCCCCCGCCTGCGACAACCTGGTGTTCGCCAACGGCTTCTCGGGCCATGGCCTGCAGCAATGCCCCGCCGTGGGCCGGGGCGTGGCCGAGCTGCTGCTCACTGGCGCCTACCAGAGCCTGGACCTGTCGCCCCTGTCCATCACGCGCATCGCCGACAACCGGCCGCTGCTGGAGAAGAACGTCATCTGAATCGGAGCAACGCCGCATTCGTGTGGCGCACCCCCACCGCTTTCCCAACGCCATCCACAACAACCACCGGAGACAACGACATGGCTTTTTCCCCCAACCGCAAGATGATGGCCGTGGCCCTGGCCGCACTGCTGTGCGCAGCAGGTGCCAGTGCCCAGACCACCCTCGAGAAGATCAAGGCCAGCGGCAAGGTCGTGCTCGGGGTGCGCGAGACCTCGCCTCCCATGGCCTACGCGCTGGGCGCCAACGAAAAATACGTGGGCTACCACGTCGAGCTGTGCGAGCGCGTGCTCAAGGAGATCGTGCCCGACGCCAAGCTCGAGTACATGGCCGTGACGGCGCAGAACACGCTGCCCCTGGTGCAGAACGGCACGCTCGACATCGGCTGTGGTCCCACCACCAACAACACCGCGCGCCAGCAGCAGGTGGCCTTCGCGGTGACCACCTATGTGAGTGAAGTGCGCATGGCGGTGCGCAAGGATTCGGACCTCAAGTCCGTCAGCCAGCTCGCGGGCCGCACCATTGCGGCGTCCACCGGAACCACGGCCGTGCAGTTGTTGCGCAAGCAGGAACGTGCCTTGGGTGGCGCGCCCGTCAAGACCGTGCTGGGCAAGGACCACCACGAAAGCTTTTTGCTGCTCGAATCGGGCCGCGCCGATGCCTTCGTGCTCGACGACAACCTGCTGGCCGGGATGATCGCCAACGCCAAGGACCCGTCGGCCTACCGCATCGTGGGCGAGCCGCTGGGCGCCGAGCCGATTGCGCTGCTGTTCCGCAAGGACGACCCCAGCTTCAAGGCCGCCGTGGACGGCGTGCTCACCCGGCTCATGCAGAGCGGTGAGATGGAAAAGATCTACACCAAGTGGTTCATGACCCCCATCCCGCCCAAGAACGTGGCCCTGAACCTGCCGCTGGGCACCACGCTGCGCCAGCTGTTCGCCGCCCCCAACGACAAGCCCCTGGAGTCCTACCAGCAATGAACGCCGCCATCCCTGCCACGGCCTTTCGCGCGGCCGATCGCATCAGCGCCATCGGCGTGTCGGACATCGTGCGCATCACCCAGGCCGCCAACGAGCTCAAGCGCCAGGGCCAGCCCGTGATCGTGCTGGGCCTGGGCGAGCCGGACTTCGATACGCCGGTCCACATCCAGGAGGCAGCGCAGCAGGCCATGGTGCGGGGCGACACGCACTACACGGTGCTGGACGGCACGCCCGCACTCAAGGCGGCCATCGCGCTCAAGTTCCGCCGCGACAATGCCCTGGAATTTGCCGCCAGCGAGATCACGGTGGGGGCGGGTGCCAAGCAGGTCATCTACAACGCGCTGATGGCCAGCCTGAACCCTGGCGACGAGGTGATCCTGGCCGCACCCTACTGGACCTCGTACGCCGACATGGTGCTGATCGCCGGTGGCGTGCCCGTGGTGGTGCCGTGCAGCGAGGCCAACGGCTTTCGCCTCACGGCCGGGCAGCTCGAAGCCGCCATCACGCCGCGCACCCGCTGGGTGTTCATCAACTCCCCCTCCAACCCCAGCGGCACGGCCTACAGCGCCGAGCAGCTGCGGCCCCTCCTGGAGGTGGTGCTGCGCCACCCGCAGGTCTGGGTGCTGGCGGACGACATCTACGAGCACATCCTGTACGACGGCCATGCCTTCGCCACGCCGGTGGCGGTCATGCCCGCACTGCGCGAGCGCACGCTCACGGTGAACGGCGTCTCCAAGTCGTACGCCATGACGGGCTGGCGCATCGGCTACGGTGCGGGCCCGCGCGCACTGATCGCGGCCATGGCCGTGGTGCAGAGCCAGGCCACCTCCTGCGCATCGTCCATCAGCCAGGCCGCGGCCGTGGCGGCGCTGACCGGCCCGCAGGACATCGTGGCCGAGCGCTGCCGCGAGTTCCAGGCGCGGCGCGACCTGGTGGTGGACTCGCTCAACGCGTCGCCCGGGCTGCGCTGCCGTGCGCCCGAAGGTGCTTTCTACACCTTTGCCAGCTGCGAAGGCGTGCTGGGCCGCACCACTCCGGGCGGCGCCACGCTGCACACCGATGCGGATTTTTGCGACTACCTGCTGCGCGAGTTCCACGTGGCGGTAGTTCCTGGCAGCGTGCTGGGGCTGGCGCCGTACTTCCGGATCTCGTACGCTGCGTCCATGGCCGACCTGCAGGAAGCCTGCGCGCGCATCCGCCGTGCCTGCGAGGCGCTGCGCCGATGATTTGCTGATTCCCTTTTTTGTTTGTTTCTTTCGTTCCGGAACCCTGACATGACCACGCCCTCCACTTCCAGCAACGCCGCCAGCCGCACGGGCGGCCAGATCCTGGTCCAGCAGCTCATCACCCATGGCGTGAAGCAGCTGTTCTGCGTGCCTGGTGAAAGCTACCTGGCCGTGCTGGATGCGCTGCACGACGCAGACATCGCCGTCACCGTCTGCCGCCAGGAGGGAGGCGCGGCCATGATGGCCGAGGCCCAGGGCAAGCTCACGGGCCAGCCCGGCATTTGCTTCGTCACGCGCGGACCGGGCGCCACCAATGCCTCGGCCGGCGTGCACATCGCCTACCAGGACTCCACGCCGCTGATCCTGTTCGTGGGCCAGGTGGCGCGCGGCGCGCTCGGGCGCGAGGCCTTCCAGGAGCTCGACTACGGCGCCGTGTTCGGCACCATGGCCAAATGGGTGGTGCAGATCGACGACCCGGCCCGCGTGCCCGAGCTCATCTCGCGCGCCTTCCACGTCGCGACCTCGGGCCGCCCTGGTCCGGTGGTGGTCGCACTGCCTGAAGACATGCTGACCGAGGCCGCCGCTGTGGCCGATGCGCTGCCTTACCAGGTGGCCGAGACCCACCCCGGCGCCGCGCAGATGGCCGAGCTGGCCGAGCGCCTGCGCGGCGCGAAGCAGCCCGTGGCCATCCTGGGTGGCAGCCGCTGGTCCGAGCAGGCCGTGCGCGAATTCACCGCCTTTGCCGCGGCCTGGTCGCTGCCCGTGTATTGCTCGTTCCGCCGGCAGATGCTGTTCCCGGCCAACCACGCCTGCTACGGCGGCGACCTGGGCCTGGGCGTCAACCCCAAGCTGCTGGCGCGCATCCGCGCGTCCGACCTGGTGCTGGTGGTCGGGGGGCGTCTGTCGGAGGTGCCCTCGCAAGGCTACGAGCTGTTCGCCATTCCCAACCCGGTGCAGCCCCTGGTGCACGTGCATGCCGACGCCGACGAACTGGGCAAGCTCTACCGCCCGGCGCAACCCATCCATGCCACGCCGCAGGCCTTCACGGCGGCACTGGCCGCAGTGCGCCCCGTGGCCGCCGTGCCCTGGAAGTCCCATGCCGAGGCCGCCCATGCCGAGTACCTGGCCTGGAGCGACACGGCCCCCATCCGCATCCCCGGCGAGCTGCAGATGGGCCAGGTCATGCAGCACCTCAAGGAAGTGCTGCCGGCCGACACCATCTTCTGCAACGGGGCGGGCAATTTCGCGACCTGGATCCACCGCTTCTGGCCCTTCACCACCTATGCCAGCCAACTGGCGCCGACCAGCGGCTCCATGGGCTACGGCCTGCCGGCCGGCGTCGGCGGCAAGCGCCTGTGGCCTCAGCGCGAGGTGGTGATCTTTGCCGGTGACGGCGACTTCCTGATGCATGGCCAGGAGTTCGCCACTGCCGTGCAGTACGGCCTGCCGATCATCGTGGTGCTGCTGGACAACGCCATGTACGGCACCATCCGCATGCACCAGGAGCGCGAGTACCCAGGCCGCGTGAGCGCCACCGCACTGAAGAACCCCGACTTCAAGGCCTATGCGGCGGCCTTCGGCGGCCACGGCGAGCGCGTGACCAGCACCGAGGAGTTCGGCCCGGCCCTCGCCCGTGCGCGGGCCAGCGGCCTGCCCAGCGTGCTGCACTGCCTGATCGATCCCGAGGCCATCACGCCCACGGGCACGCTGCAGGGCCTGCGCACCGCGGCACTCGCCAAGAAGTAACGGCCCCTCACACCCTGCAGACGGCTGGGCGGCTGGCAGCAGGGTGGCGGCGCTTTTGCGCACAATGGAGGCCGTGACCTCACCACTGCCCGACGAGCCTTCCGCACCGCGCCTGCGCCGCATCGCGCACCTGGACATGGATGCCTTCTTCGCATCCGTGGAGTTGCTGCGTTACCCGCAGCTCAAGGGACTGGCCGTGGTCATCGGCGGCGGCCGGCGCAAGGTGGACGAGCTGCTGCACCATACCCCCGACGGCACGGGCCTGCGCGAGCCGCATTTCATCCCGGTGGCCGACTTTCCCCTGCTCAAGGACTACGTGGGCCGGGGCGTCATCACCACCGCCACCTACGCGGCGCGGCAATTCGGCGTGGGCTCGGCCATGGGCATGATGAAGGCTGCCAGGCTCTGCCCCGACGCCATCGTGCTGCCCGTGGATTTCGACGAGGTGCGCCGCTTCTCGCGCCTGTTCAAGAGCACCATCACCGACATCGCCCCGGTGATGCAGGACCGGGGGGTGGACGAGGTCTACATCGACTTCACCGACGTGCCCGGCGGCCAGCGCGAAGGGGGCCGGGTGCTGGCGCGCCTGATCCAGAAGAGCATCTTCGATGTGACCGGCCTGACCTGTTCCATCGGCGTGGCGCCCAACCGGCTCTTGGCCAAGATGGCCAGCGAGTTCAACAAGCCCAACGGCATCTCCATCGTCTATGAGAACGACCTTGAGACGAAGATCTGGCCGCTCAACGTGCGCAAGATCAACGGCATCGGCCCCAAGGCCGGCGAGAAGCTCGCGACCCTGGGCATACAGACCATTGGCCAGCTCGCCGCGCAGGACCCGCAATGGCTCATCGAGCGCTTCGGCAAGTCGAGCGGCGCCTGGATGCACCGCGTGGCCTGGGGCCGCGACGACAGCCCTGTGGTCACCGAGAGCGAGCCCGTGAGCATGAGCCGCGAGACGACCTTCGACCGCGACCTGCATGCCGTGCGCGACAAGGCTGAACTGGGCCGCATCTTCACCGATCTGTGCGAGCGCGTGGCGGGCGACCTGCAGCGCAAGGGCTATGTCGGCAAGACCATCGGCATCAAGCTGCGCTACGACGACTTCAGGATCGCCACGCGCGACCAGACACTGGACCGCTACACCCAGGACGCTGCCACCATCCGCCGCACCGCGGGCCTGTGCCTGAAGCGGGTGCCGCTGGACCGCAAACTGCGTCTGCTGGGCGTGCGCGTGGGTACGCTGGAGCGGGTGGGGGATGTGCCCGACGGCCCGCCCGAACCACGCGCCCCCCGGGTGCGAGAGACCGACCCGCACACCCGACCGCTTTTCTGAGGCCTACGGGCGGGGCTTGACGAAATCTTACGTCAAACTTACATTGTCCATTCCCCTGGCAGGAGATGGTCATGACGCTCAACGAGCTCCAGCGCATCAAGCAATGGCATGTGGAACACCGGTTGGAGCATCCGCTGGAATACCACCTGTGGGATCTGGTGCTCACGCTCTGGCTCATGGGCTGGGTGGGCTGGCTGCCCGCCTGTGCCTTTGGCGAGGCCTGGGCCATGCCCTTGTGTTTTGCCGGGACCCTGTTGCCCGGCCTGTATGTGGCCTGGCGCACCCGTGCGCACCGCTTGCACCGGTTGCGATGCGACTGGCTGGGCAAGCAGGGCGGTCCCTCTTGACTCGCCCTGCGTGTCTATTCCCCTGCTTCGGGAGCGTTCAGCGTTGCTCAGGACCTCTGGCGAGGCGGTGAGCTGCCTTTCACTGCCGTGCAGTGCGCACGTTGCCCGGCAGGGCTTGCGGGTGGCTGGTGCGCAGCGGGTTGATGTCCAGGCCGCCGCGGCGTGTGTAGCGCGCGTACACCGTGAGCTTGAGCGGTTTGCAGCGCGTCCACAGGTCCATGAAGATGCGCTCCACGCACTGCTCGTGGAACTCGTTGTGGTTGCGAAAGCTCACCAGGTACTGCAGCAGCCCTTCCTGGTCGATGGGTGCGCCGGTGTAGCGGATCTGCACGCTGCCCCAGTCGGGCTGGCCGGTCACCAGGCAGTTGCTCTTGAGCAGGTTGCTGGTGAGCACTTCGGTGACGGCGGGCTCGTCATGCACGGCGTGCAGCAACTGCGGCGCAGGCTGGTAGTGGGTGCACTCCACGTCCAGGCGGTCCAGGCTCAGGCCATCGAGCTCGTGCACGGGCTCCTGGTCGAACATCTCCGGCAGCAGCAGCCGCACGCCCACGGTGGCCGGGCGCTCGGCACCGCGCCACACGGCTTCGCTCACGTCGGCGCGGATGCGCGCCTGCACTTCGGAGGCATCGGCAAAACGCGTGTTGTTGAAGCTGTTGAGGTAGAGCTTGAAGGACTTGCTCTCGACGATGTTCGGCGTCTCGCACGGAATGGTGATGTGCGCCAGCGCCACCTGTGGCTTGCCACGCTGGTTGAGCCATGACAGCTCGAAGGCCGTCCACAGGTCCGCGCCGAAGAAGGGCGGGGCGGCTGTGATGCCGATCTCGGCGCGCTTGCCCGCGCGCGGGATGGGAAACAGCAGCGACGCGTCGTACTGGTCCACATAGGCCGAGGCCTTGCCCAGCTGGGATTGTTCGGGTGTGTTGTCGGTCATGGCGGGTGCTTCCCTGGTTCTGGGCGGTGGTGCAGGCCGCGGTGCGCGGCAGGCAGGGGCTTTACTTGAATTCGCGCTCGCGCAGCCACTTGGTGGCAATCCACTTCTCGCCGGCAATCACCGGTGCGCCGCCATGCAGGGTCCGCGTGGACGGGTGGGCCCGTTCGTAGCTGAAGAACACGGCATTGCCGCGCTGGGGCGCCACCTCGACATGCACGTCCGGGAAGGTGGTGCCGCCGCCTTTTTCGGGCGTGTTGAGGTACATCACCAGGGTGCCCACGCGCTGTCCGCCGCGCTTGAGGATCGTGGGCGTGCCGGGCTCGCCCGGGTCGAAATAGTCGTAGTGCGGCTTGTACTCGGCGCCGGGGCGGTAGTGCAGCACCTGCAGGCCTTCGCCATTCTCGATAGGCCAGTCCAGCAGGCGGGCGATGCGCTCCTCGATGCGCTGCACCACGGGGTTCTCGCCGCGCTGGAAGAACATGCCGTCGCTGGTGCGGTCGTCGTTGACCTCCTCGCCGCCGGTCTTGGTGGCGACCGTGAGGGAGCGCGCCATGCGCGGATCGGCCGCGGCGATCAGCGCGTCGCACTCTTCGGGCGAGAGCAGGTTGCCAAAGACCACGATGCGCGGCTTGGCCACGGCCAGCAGGATGTTCACCATGCGGTCGCCGGCATCGAGCTGGGCAGGCGATTCGTCCAGCAGGGGTTCGGGCACCTTCACGGCGGATGGCTGGCCCTGTTGCTCGGCCAGTGCGTTCAGGTGGTCCTGCAGCGTGATTTCCAGCGCCTCGGCGGCCGTGTCCTCATTCCAGCCGGCATCGCGCATGGACTGCAGCACCACGGGCGCGGCAAAGCCGGCCTCGGCCTGTTCGATGATCCAGCGGCGCAGTTCGGGCGTGATGGCCTGGCGTGCCGCTGCGGCGGCGTTTGCGGTGGACGGCGACTGTTCGGAAGACGATGCCATGGCAGATCTCACACGTTGGTCTTGCGCCGGAACACCAGGCGCTCGGGTTCTGAGGCGGCGGGAGCAAAAGTGTAGCCTTCCAGGTCAAAGCCCTGGAGGGCGTGCGGGGTCGCCAGGCGGTTGGTCACGGCGTAGCGCGCCATCAGCCCGCGTGCCCGCTTGGCGTGGAAGCTGATGATCTTGTAGGCGCCACCCTTCCAGTCCTCGAACACGCACTCGACCACGCGCGCCTTGAGGGCCTTGGTGTCCACGGCCTTGAAGTATTCCTGGGAGGCGAGATTCACCACCACTGGCGTGGTGTCGGCCCGAAGGCGCTTGTTCAGGTGCTCCGCGATGCGGCCGCCCCAGTACTGGTAGAGGTTGCTGCCGGCATCGGTGGCCAGGCGTGTGCCCATTTCCAGGCGGTAGGGCTGCATCCGGTCCAGCGGGCGCAGCAAGCCGTACAGGCCGCTCAGGATGCACACGTGGTCCTGCGCCCATTGCAGGTCTTCGCTGCCCAGTGTGCGCGCATTCAGGCCTTCATAGACATCGCCGTTGAAGGCCAGCAGGGCCTGGCGCGAGTTGGCGGCCGTGAAGCGCGGCCTGAAGGCCTGGTAGCGTGCCACGTTCAGGGCGGCGAGCGGGTCGCTCAGCGACATCAGGGTGGCGATGTCCTGGTGCGACTTCTCGCGCAGCACCTTGATCAGTGCCGTGGCCTCTGGCACGAACTGCGGCAGGGTGTGCGGCAGGTCCGTCGGTAGCGGGGTGTCATAGTCCAGCGACTTGGCGGGAGACAGCAGGAACAGCATGGTGGCTTGGGATTCGTCGAGGTCGAGCAGAAGAAAAGTGGGAACCGGGGTCGTGGTCGCAAGGATACCGGCATCGGCCGTGCACCTGCGCAAAGGAGGGGCCCAGAAAGCAAGAAGGCGGCCGAGGCCGCCTTCTTGCTTGCTCACCGCATCAAGCCGCTGGGGGCTGCTCGAAGGGGAGTTTCATCGCCGAGAGGTCGCGGCGGGTTTCCACCAGCACCAGCGGGCCTTCGTCGATCACCGCCGCAGGTGGGCGCTCGCGCGGCACGTGGATGGGCTTGGGCTCCGCTGCGATCGCGGCCTGCACGGCTGCGATCTTGGCGGCATCGGAGTTCACCCATTGCAGGCCCGACGACTCGGCGACCTGTTGCAGCGCATCGAGCGGCAGCGTGAAGGCCTGGACGCGGGGCAGGCCCGTGGTGGCGGGCGCTGGCGTGGCCGCGGGGGCGACGGCTACAGGCGCAGGGGCTGCTGCAACAGGTGCAGGTGCTGGGGCCTGTGCCACGGGGGCCGGTGCGGCCACGACGGGCGCTGGTGCCTGCACCGCGGGAGCGGCTGCCACTGGGGCCGGGACGCTCTCTTGCACAGGTGCGGCGGGTGCTGCCACGGGAGCGGCGGCTTCGGCGGCGGCTGCTGCCGGTGCGCTGAAGTAGCTGCGGCGTGGCGGCTCGTCCTGGGGTTCGGCTGCTGGGGCCGGGATCGCCGAGGTATCGAAGTCCAGCAGGGGGGCTGCTGCGGGTGCGGCGGCTTCGGCGTTGTCGCGCGGACCGCGCTCGCCACGTTCGCGGCGGTCACGGCCATAGCGGTCGCGCGAGCGGCGCTCGCGGCGCTGGTCATCGCTGCCGGCGGCGGACGTGCCGGCCGACTCATTGCCCGTCAGGTCCAGGTCGGGCAGCAGCGCCAGCGGCGCGGTGTCGGCAAAGTCACCTGCCGGTGCGGCGGCTTCTGCGCCCTCGGCATTGCGGGGCGCACGCTCACCGCGCTCGCCTCGTTCACCGCGCTCGCGGCGGCCGGAGCCGTCGCCGCGCTCGCGGCGGGGGCCGCGCTCGGCGCGTTCGCCACGGGGTGCCTGGCCGGCGGCGGCATCGGAGCCGACAGGGCCTTCCACCTGGGCGCCGGCCACTGCCGCGGCCTGCTCTCCATTCAAGGCAGTGCCATTGGCCTGGTTGCGGGCCTCACCGTCGTTGCGGCCACGGCCGTTGCGGCCACCGCGTCCTTCACGGCCCTCGCGTCCTTCACCGCCTTCACGCGGTGGGCGGTTGCCCTGGCCTTCGGCGTCGCGGGGTGCGCGGCCTTCGGCCGAGCGTTCGCCACGGCGGCCACGGCCGTCTGCAGCGCCTTCGCGGTTGCCACCCTCGCGGCCACCACCTTCGCGTTGGCCTTCACTGCGGCCAGGCGCATCGCGGTTGCTGCGGCGGCCACGGCTTTCGTTGTTGCGGCCGTCGCGGCGCGGTTCGCGGCCGCTGGTTTCCGCTGCGGGCGCGGCTGCCGGTGCAGGAGCGGCCACCGGTGCAGGTGCTGCCGCCGGTGCGCCACCAAAGCCGAAGAAGCCCTTGATGAATGCAAAGATGCCTTGCTCCTGCGGCGCGGCGGGTGCTGTCGCAACGGGTGCCGGTGCGGGCGCAGGGGCCACAGCCGGCGTGGCTGCGGGGCGCTGGCCCTGGCCGGCGCGCGCTGGGCGGGCCGCACCTTCGGGGCGGGGCTCGACCTGCGGGGCTGGTGCATCGGGCAGCACGCCCTTGATCACCGGGGTCTGCTTGTTGGTGGGCTCCTGCGAGCGGCGCGTCACGGCCGTGGGGTCTTCCACTTCTTCGGCGAGCTTGTAGCTGGCTTCGATGTGGTCCAGGCGCGGGTCGTCGTGCTTCAAGCGTTCCAGGCGGTAGTTGGGGGTTTCCAGCGTCTTGTTGGGAACCATCAGCACGGCCACGCGCTGCTTGAGCTCGATCTTGGCGATCTCGGTGCGCTTTTCGTTGAGCAGGAACGACGCCACTTCCACAGGCACCTGGCAGTGCACGGCGGCCGTGTTGTCCTTCATCGACTCTTCCTGGATGATGCGCAGGATCTGCAGGGCCGAGGACTCGGTGTCGCGGATGTGGCCCGAGCCACCGCAGCGCGGGCAGGGGATGGACGAACCTTCGGACAGCGCGGGCTTCAGGCGCTGGCGGCTCATTTCCATGAGGCCGAACTTGCTGATGGTGCCGAACTGCACGCGGGCGCGGTCCTGGCGCAGCGCGTCGCGCAGGCGGTTTTCCACTTCGCGGCGGTTCTTGCTCTCCTCCATGTCGATGAAGTCGATCACGATCAGGCCGCCGAGGTCGCGCAGGCGCATCTGGCGCGCCACTTCGTCGGCGGCTTCCAGGTTGGTGC
>JAZKEE010000156.1:0-4052 GCA_040387235.1 Pseudomonadota bacterium | reverse complement strand
TGATGCCCAGGTCGTCGGCGATCTGCTTGTTCAGGCGGCCGGCAACGATGCGCTCGAGCACCTGCGCCTCGCGGCTGGTGAGCTTGGAGAGCAGGGCGTCGCGGCTGGCGGCCTGCTGGTAGCCGGCAAATGCCTCGCGGGCGTGGTCCAGCATGCGCTCGACCAGGCCGACCAGCTCTTCCTCGTCGAAGGGCTTCTGGATGAAGTCGAGCGCGCCCTTCTTCATGGTGTTCACGGCCATGGGCACGTCGCCGTGGCCGGTGATGAACACGATGGGCAGCGGGGACTTGCGCTCGATCAGGCGGTCCTGCAGCTCCAGGCCGGTCATGCCGCCCATGCGGATGTCCACGATCAGGCAGGCCACTTCGCGCGGGTCGTAGCGCGACAGGAAGGTCTCGGCCGAATCAAAGCAGCGCACCCGGTAGTCCTTGCCTTCCAGCAGCCATTGCAGGGAGTCTCGGACCGCTTCGTCATCGTCCACGACGTATACGGTGCCTTTTTTCGGAATCAAGCTCATGCAATTGTCCTTGGAGTATGTGCGTTTGCTACAGAATTTGTAGTGTCATCGGCAGGCTTGGCAAGCGGCAACCAGAAGGAGAACCTGCAGCCCGTGACGTCGGAACCATTGTAGATGTTCTCTGCGCGCATCCGTCCCTGGTGCGATTCCACGATGCTGCGGCACAGATTGAGGCCCATGCCCATGCCTTCCTGCTTGGTCGAGAAGAAGGCCTCGAACAGGCGCTCCAGCACTTCGGGCGCCAGGCCCTTGCCCGTGTCCAGCACCGAGAATTCGACCACTTCGCGGTCTTCGATGGTCTTGGGCACCACGCGCAGCTCCACACTGCGGCCCGCCGTCGGGCGGTTGGCGTGCTGGATGGCCTCGGCGCCGTTCTTCATCAGGTTCACCAGCACCTGCTCGATCAGGATGGTGTCGGCCATCACGGGCGGCAGGCGCGCAGCGATGTACAGCGTGAGCCGCACATGGTGGCGGCGCAGCTCGATGTCGGCCAGCTCCACGGCCTCGGTCACCATCGAGTGCACGTCGGCCAATGCCCGGTTGGGCTCGCTCTTCTTCACGAAGGCGCGGATGCGCTGGATGATCTGCCCGGCGCGCTGCGCCTGGTGGGCCGTCTTCTGCAGGGCGGTGAGCAGGGCCTCCTCGGTCAGTTGGCCGCTCTGGATGCGCGAGACCATGCCGCTGCAGTAATTGTTGATGGCCGTGAGCGGCTGGTTGAGTTCGTGCGCCACGCTCGATGCCATCTCGCCCATGGTGATCAGGCGGCTGACCGATTGGGCGCGCTCGGCCTGGCGCGAGGCCTGCTCCTCGGCCTGGCGGCGCGGCGTGATGTCGGTGGCGATCACCATCTGCGCCAGGCGCCCATCCACCCAGTTCAGGTAGCGCGAGCGCACCTCCAGCCACTTGCCCAGGTCGGGCAGGAAGATCTCGGCGTTTTCGGTGCGGGCGCTGGTCAAGGTGTCGGTAGGCAGGCCCATCAGGCCGTCCTCGTCGTCCACCCCCGAGCTGGTGCTGCCGGCCACGGGCACCACGCCGGCCTGGGCCACCAGCTGCAGGTGGCCGCCGGTCTGCGAGCCGAACCACTGGCGGTACAGCTTGTTGGCAAACAGCAACTCCTCGCTGCCCAGTGGCGCCACGGACACCGAGGCATCGAGCGACTCGAGCACGATGGTGAAGCGCTCGTGCGATGCCGAGAGCTGCTCGCGCACCCGGTTGGGCTCGGTGATGTCGGTCATCGACGTCATCCAGCCCGTCTGGTGGCCATGGGCGTCGATCAGTGGCGACACGTACAGCCGCGCGTCGAACAGCGTGCCGCTCTTGCGCCGCACCCGCACCTGGAAGCCGCCGACGATGGTCTTGCCGCTCAGCTCGTCGCGCAGCTTGGCGTGCAGGGCCTCGTGGTCCGAGTCGGGCCAGTAGGGGAAGGGCGCCTTCAGGCCCACCAGCTCGGCCTCGCTCCAGCCCGTCATCTGGCAGAAGGCGGCGTTCACGTAGGTGATGCGGCCTTCCATGTCCAGGGCGCGCATGCCGGTGAGGATGGAGTTCTCCATCGCGCGGCGGAAATTGGTCTCGGCCACCAGGGCCTGCTGGGCCTGCATGCGCCGGCGCGTGTGGCGCCAGGTGGCGATCAGCATCCATGCCGTCATGGCGGAGAGGGTGCCCACCAGCCAGAACAGGCCGCTGCCCACCACGCCCAGAGAGGTGCGGTAGGCCTGGGCGCGCAGCACCAGCCCGTTGCCCACGGGGGAGACGGGCACCTCGTACTCATTGGCGCGCGGGCTCCAGGGCAGCAACTGCGTGGCCGGGTTGCGCGGGCCCAGGGGCGTGCCCGCGAGCACCTGGTTCTTGCTGTCGAGCAGGGTCACGGCGTAGCGCGCCAGCACCTCGGTCGGCGTGCCGTAGCGCAGCAGGCTGTCGATGGAGTATTCGCCCAGCACCACGCCGCTGAACTTGCCCTGGTTGTTCAGCGGCACCTGCAGTTGCAGGAGGGGAGTGATGTCGCCCGCCGTGGCGGCCGGCTGGGCATACACGGGCTGCTGCAGGTCGCGCGCCAGGCCATAGGTGTCGGCCGTGTCACCGGCCTTGAGCACCTCGCCGGCAATGCGCAGCTCGCTGCTGGCCAGGGTCGGGGCGGCGTGGCTGGCGCGGATGCGCCGGCGCTCGTCGATCCAGGTGATGGCCTGCAGTTCGGGGTACTGGCTGATCAGAGTTTCGGCGCGGCTCACGAACTCCGAGCGCTCCAGCTCCTGGTTGGACAGGTCGCGCGCAATGCGCATGAGTTGCTCCTGGCGCTCCAACAGGCGCAGGCGCACCCTCTGCTGGGCGTATTCCACGTCGCGGCGCAGGGCCTCCTGCTCGCGCTCGGCCTCTTCGGCGCGCAGGTACCAGAAGGCCGCCACGATGGCCGCCAGGAACATCAGCACCGCCGCCAGCGGCGCAAGCGCGGCAAACCGGTCCTGCCGGGTGGGCGAAAGGCTGCGCCACCACTTGCGCCACCAGCGCGCAGGGGCCGCGATGGGCGAGACCGTGGTGGGGGGCGCTGGGTCGGTGGGATGCATGTCCCTCAAGTGTAGAGGAGTGCACACCTGGTAACGGACAGCGGGGGCAAACCTGTCCACGATCCCTGCGGCGGGTTTTGCGGGCAGGCCGTGGCCGTTTTGCGAACGCCCGTTCTTGTGCGTTTGCAGCAAATTCTCATAATATGATATCGATGGGCACCATTTGAAATTCGCGAAAAGTTGTGCGAAACTAGGGGCAGTGTTCTAAATTGCTGCCACACCTATAGGAGACAAAGCATGTCAGCTCAGCCCGACCCTCAGGCCGCTTTCGGCCTCGGTACCGACGTCGATCAGCAGGAAACCCGCGAATGGATGGATGCGCTGTCCGCCGTGATCGACAAGGAGGGCCCCGAGCGCGCCCATTTCCTGCTGGAACAGCTTCTCGAGCACGCACGCCAGAGCAGCATCGACATGCCGTTCTCGGCCAACACGGCCTACGTGAACACCATCGAGGCCGACCAGGAAGCCCATTGCCCCGGCAACATCGCCATCGAAAAGCGCCTGCGCGCCTACATGCGCTGGAACGCCATGGCCATGGTCGTGCGCGCCAACCGGCTGAACCCCGCCGACGGCGGCGACCTGGGCGGCCACATCGGCTCGTTCGCTTCGGTGGCCAGCATGTTCGGCGCCGGTTTCAACCATTTCTGGCATGCAGCCAGCGAAGACCACGGCGGCGACCTGCTGTACATCCAGGGCCACAGCTCGCCCGGCATCTATGCCCGTGCCTACCTCGAAGGCCGCCTGAACGAAGAGCAGCTCGACAGCTTCCGCCAGGAAGTGGATGGCAAGGGCCTGTCGAGCTACCCTCATCCCAAGCTGATGCCCGAGTTCTGGCAGTTCCCCACGGTGTCCATGGGCCTGGGCCCGCTGATGGCCATCTACCAGGCGCGCTTCCTCAAGTACCTGCACGCCCGTGGCATCGCCAACACCGAAAACCGCAAGGTCTGGGTGTTCTGCGGCGACGGCGAGATGGACGA
>JAZKEE010000155.1:0-5512 GCA_040387235.1 Pseudomonadota bacterium | reverse complement strand
GCTCTTCCTGGCGCTTGCGCATCTCGTGGTCGTACAGGCGCGAGCGCAGGCGCTGCCAGGCGATGTCGCGGTTACCGTGCTGGCTGCGGCCGTCCTGGCACTGCACCACGATGCCCGTGGGGATGTGGGTCAGGCGCACGGCCGAGTCGGTCTTGTTGATGTGCTGGCCGCCCGCGCCCGATGCGCGGTAGGTGTCGGTGCGCACGTCCGAGGGGTTGATGTCGATTTGGATCGAGTCATCGATCTCGGGGTAGACGAACAGGCTGGCAAAGCTGGTGTGGCGCCCGCCCGACGAGTCGAACGGCGACTTGCGCACCAGGCGGTGCACACCGGTCTCGGTGCGCAGCAGGCCGTAGGCGTATTCGCCCTCGACCTTGATGGTGGCGCTCTTGAGTCCGGCGATGTCGCCTGGGGTTTCTTCCTCGACCGTGGTCTTGAAGCCCTTGCGTTCGGCGTACTTGAGGTACTGGCGCAGCAGCATGCCGGCCCAGTCGCAGGCCTCGGTGCCGCCGGCGCCAGCCTGGATGTCCACGAAGCAGTTGAGCGGATCGGCCTCGTGGCGGAACATGCGGCGGAACTCAAGCTGCTCGATCTCGGGCTGCAGCTTGGCGGTCTCGGCCGCGATGGTCA
The DNA here is from genome assembly GCA_040387235.1 of Pseudomonadota bacterium. Classification (GTDB taxonomy): domain Bacteria; phylum Pseudomonadota; class Gammaproteobacteria; order Burkholderiales; family Burkholderiaceae_C; genus Acidovorax. Next base: position 4,882 of record JAZKEE010000155.1, on the reverse strand, counting down.
AGAGGCCGTCTTCGTCGCCGTCTTCCTTGCTCATGTCATAGAGCTCGGTGTTGTCGGCCAGCTCGCGCGTGAGTCTTTCCAGCGTGAGCACCACGCCGTCCAGCGACTTCTTCTCTTTGCCCAGCTCCTGGGCCTTTTTCGGATCGTTCCAGACCGACGGGTCTTCGAGCGATGCGTTGACGGTTCTCAGGCGTTCGAATTTGGCATCGAAGTCAAAGATACCTCCGTAACTCTTGCGTGCGCACGGTCAGGTCGCTCAAGGTGTTGCCGATGAGGTTGATGCGTTCTGCGTCCATGATGGTGTCCTGGTAGGTATGTTCTGTAGAGGGTGACAAGGCTGAACAAGCCCCCGAAGCGCTGCGCCGGTGTGCGCACGCAAGGGGATGACCCGCACCGGGGCGGGACGGTTCAGCATCGCCCGAATCGGCCATTTTCTCATGGATGGGCACGGGGGCCGGCAATGCCCCTTGCCCTTGTGAAAACGACCGCAGAACAGGGCCGCAGGATGGCTCAGAGGCTGAGAATTTTTTGACCGTGCCCGAAAGGCGCGCCACAACGCCCTGGATCTAGGCGCAAAGCGCAGCCATAGCTCGGGCTATGGCGAGCGTTTGCAACGACAAGCCGGGGCGTTGTGACGAGCAAGGCGGGCATGGACGAAATATTCTCAGCCTCTCAGTAAGACAGGTGCTCTTCGATCAGCCGCGCCACCGCTTCGGGCTGGTCATGGTGCAGCATGTGCGCGGCATCCTGCACCACGGCCGTGCGGCAGTTGCGCACGTGGGTCAGGCGCTGGTGGTATTCAGGAAGGGCGTAGCGGCCCTTCCACCACTGGCCCAGGCTGTCGTCGCTGGCTTCCACGGCAAGCACGGGGGCATCGATACGCTCGTACAGCGCCAAGGCCTCGTCCAGCCGGTACAGCTGCGAACTGGTGATCTTGTGCGCCGGGTCGCCCAGGATCTCCCAGCGGCCCCCGGCATTGGGCTCGGCCCAGTGCTGGGCCAGCCAGTCGGCCTTGTCCTGCGACAGGCGCGGGTTGGTCTTCATGAGGCGTTGGGCCACGCCGTCCACGCCATCGTAGGCCTTGAGGGCCATGTCGCCCGTCTGCAGCTTCTTGATCTCGTCGATCCACTGGGCATAGCGCTTGGGCGCTTGCTCGGGCTTTGTGGCGGGCATGCCAAAGCCCTCCAGGTTGACCAGGCGGCGGATGCGCTCGGGTCGCACGCCCGCATACATCATGGCGATGTTGCCGCCCATGCTGTGGCCCACCAGGTCCACCGGCTGGTCGCCCACGTAGTGGTCGAGCAGCAGGTCCAGGTCGGCCAGGTAGTCGGGAAAAGTGTAGTGGTCGCAGGGCGTGGGCAACTTGCTCAGGCCGAAGCCGCGCCAGTCTGGCGCGATGATGTGCCGGCCATCGGCGAACGCGGCCGAGAACGCATCCACCACGAACTGGTAGGAGGCGCCCACGTCCATCCAGCCGTGCACCAGCACCAGCGGGGTCCTGGTCTTGTCCAGTGAGACCTCGCCCCAGTGGCGGACGTGGTAGTTCAGGGTGCGGATGGGGACGAACTCGCTGCGCGAGGTGCGTGAGATGGGGTACATGGGCAAGCGGGTGGAAAGTGGGGCGGGCCCCTGCGGTCGAACGGGGCCTTGGGTCCGATGGTACGTCCACGGCTGCCCCGATGTGGCTGCGGGGTTGTCGCATTGGCGGCTGTGGATCCGTGGGTACGGAAATTGCTGTGCTTGATGCAAATCAAAGCCGCATGCCTTGACGCATGCCGCGCCCCTTCCCACGCCGAGGTCTTGCTTGATGGTTCCCATGTCTGCCCTGTCCCTGGATCTGTCGGCGCTGCAGCAGCGCCCGCTGTTCACGTCGGACCTGCGGGTGGACTCCCATGACCTGGTGGCCCGCGAGTTCTCGGACCATGGGCTGAAATGGTGCGGCGGGCCGGTGGCCACCTCGCTGTCCAAGGTGCGGGTGCGCCAGTTGCAGCTGTTCATGCTGCAATACGGTGCGGAGGTGGAGATCCGCCCACGCCCCTTCGACGACTTCGTGCTGGTGCACCTGTCGCTCTCGGGCACGGCCGAGATGGTGTCCGACGGCGTGCCCATCCGCCTGCCTGCCGGCGCCGCCGCGCTCATCGCGCCGCGCCACAACCTGCACATGCGGTGGCAGCAGGGCGCGCGCCAGCTCATCCTCAAGGTGCCGTGCCAGTTGCTGCGCGCCTGGGCGCCCGAATCGCTGGTGGGTGATTCCACCTTCGTGCACCCGCTGCTGCCGCTCAGCCCGGGGCAGGGCCAGCAATGGCACTTCCTCATGCAATCGCTGCTGCACGTGAGCCAGCAGGCAGTGGAAAGCACTGCGCACGCGCGCTGGGTGGACCACATGGAGAGCAACGTGGCGCTGTTCCTGGCCTCCTGTGCGCAGAGCGTGCCGGTGCCGGCGGCTCCCTTGCTGGACGGGGGCGCCGACAGCCTGTTGCAGGCCGCCCATGGCGATGTGCGCCGGCTTGACCGGCTGGACGCCTACATGCGCAGCCGCCTGTGTGCGCCCGTGGCGCTCGAAGACCTGGCGCGCGCCGCCGGGGTGAGCGTGCGTGGCCTGAACATGCTGTGCCAGCGCCACCATGGCGAATCACCCATGGCGCTGCTGCGCAACATGCGGCTCGATGCGGTGCGTGCGCGCCTGCAGGAGCGCCCCGGCCACTGCGTGACCGATGCGGCGCTGGAGTTCGGCTTCGGCCACCTGGGCCGTTTTTCCAGCTACTACCGCGAGCGCTTTGGCGAGCTGCCGAGCCAGACGGCCGGTAGCTGACGCCTTGCGCCTGCCACGGCCTGCGTGGATTGCGATCTGCGCCGCCCCTGTGTGGGCGGATGCGTGCGCCATCTGTCTCCGACCCGTTCCGCATCCCCCACATTTGCAAGAACCGGACAGGCGAGGGACCCCGTGTGCCGATACTGGATAGCGGGGCAGGGCGAGCGTTTCTAGCATGGAGGCATAGCAATCGAAGAGGTCTCGCCCATGTCTGAAATCCCCGTCGTCGAAGTCGCGCCACCCGTCTCGCTCAAGGCGCAGCGGCAGGTGTTCTTCCCGCAGCCCGATGGTTCCAACGTGCCCTACCGGGTGTTCAGCTCGCAGGAGGTCTACGACCGCGAGCAGGAGCGCATCTTCCGCGGCCCGGTGTGGAACTTTCTGGGGCTGGAGGCCGAGATCCCGAACGTGGGCGACTTCAAGTCCACCTTCGTCGGCGACACCCCCGTGGTGGTCACGCGCACGGCCGACGGGCTGGCCTGCTGGGTCAACCGCTGCGCCCACCGGGGCGCCATGGTGTGCCGCGAAAAGCGCGGCAATGCCGCCAGCCATACCTGCGTGTACCACCAGTGGAGCTTTGCCGCCAACGGCGACCTGCAGGGCGTGCCGTTTCGCCGCGGCCAGAAGGGCATGGTCGGCATGCCCAAGGACTTCAAGACCGAAGAGCACGGCCTGCAGAAGCTGCGCGTGGACAGCTACAAGGGCCTGCTGTTCGCCACCTTCAGCGACGAGACGCCACCGCTGCCCGAGTACCTGGGCGAGCAGATGCGCCCGTGGATCGACCGCATCTTCAACAAGCCCATCGAGTACCTGGGCTGCACCCGCCAATACTCCAAGTCGAACTGGAAGCTGTACTTCGAGAACGTCAAGGATCCCTACCACGCCAGCCTGCTGCACCTGTTCCACACCACCTTCAACATCTTCCGCGTGGGCATGAAGGCGCGTTCCATCCCGGATGCGAACCACGGCCTGCACAGCATCATCACCGTGACCAAGCCCGAGGTGGAGACCGACACCGCCGCCGCCTACAGCGCGCAGAACATCCGCTCCATGGACGAAGGCTTTGCGCTCGAAGAACCCGCGCTGCTCGGCCAGATCCAGGAGTTCGAGGAGATGACCACCAACCACATCCAGCCGATCTTTCCGCAGCTGGTGGTGCAGCAGATCCACAACACGCTGGTGGCGCGCCAGCTGCTTCCCAAGGGGCCGGGCAACTTCGAGCTGGTGTTCCATTTCTTCGGCTATGTCGACGACAGCCCCGAGCTGCGCGAGCTGCGCATGCTGCAGGCCAACCTGGTGGGCCCCGCGGGCTACATCTCCATGGAGGACACCGAGGCCACCGAGCTGGTGCAGCGTGGCACCGCGCGCGACGGCGACAAGCACTCCTACATCGCCATGGCGCGCGAGGCGCCCGAGCAGATGGACACCGTGATCACCGAGAACCTGATCCGCCGCTTCTGGGTGGGCTACCAGGGACTGATGGGCTACTGAGGCACCGCACACCATGACCACGATGACACCCCCCACCGCCCCCGCCCTGATCAGCCGCCAGGAGCGCCTGCAGCTGTGGACCGAACTGCTGGAGCTGCAGCACCGCTACGTGAGCGTGCTGGACAACAACCGCCTCGAGGAGTGGCCCGGTTTCTTCGTCGAGGAAGGCCGCTACGAGATCATCCCCAAGGAGAACTTCGACGCAGGCTTTCCCGCGCCCATCATGTACTGCCGCAATGCCGGCATGCTGCGCGACCGCGTGCTCTCCTTGCGCAACGCCAACATCTTCGAGGACCACGTGTACCGCCACGGCACCTCGGGGCTGGTGATCACTGCCGTCAAGGATGGTGTGGTGCACACGCAGTCGAGCTACGTGGTGGTGATCACAGGCACGGCCGGCGATTCGAGCGTCTACCAGGCCGGCACCTACCTCGACGAGGTGGTGCTGCACGAAGGCGAATGGCGCTACCGCAGCAAGCGCGTGGTGTACGACACGCTGCGCGTAGCCACCTTGCTCGCCACCCCCATCTGAGGACCAGCGCCATGCAGACAACGACCGACAACGCACTGGAACAGGGCGCG
>JAZKEE010000154.1:0-29692 GCA_040387235.1 Pseudomonadota bacterium | reverse complement strand
GCTTGTCGTTGTCGATGGCGTACTGGATGGCCTTGCGCACCAGGCGCTCGGTGCCCTCGCGCGAGACAGGCTTGACGCCCAGGCCCGATGTGTTGGGGAAACGGATCTTCTTGACGCCCATCTCCTCCTGCAGGAACTTGATGAGCTTCTTGGCCTTGTCGGATTCGGCTTCGAACTCGATGCCGGCGTAGATGTCTTCCGAGTTCTCGCGGAAGATCACCATGTTGGTCTTCTCAGGCTCTTTCAGGGGCGAAGGCACGCCCTTGAAGTACTGTACGGGGCGCAGGCAGACGTACAGGTCGAGCTCCTGGCGCAGGGCCACGTTGAGCGAGCGGATGCCGCCGCCCACGGGCGTGGTCAGCGGGCCCTTGATGGAGACCACGTACTCGCGCAGCACGGCCAACGTCTCCTCGGGTAGCCACACGTCGGGGCCGTAGACCTTGGTGGATTTCTCGCCCGCATAGACCTCCATCCACTGGATCTTCTTCTTGCCGCCATAGGCCTTGGCCACGGCGGCATCGACCACCTTGATCATGACCGGCGTGATGTCCAGACCGGTGCCGTCACCTTCGATGAAAGGGATGATCGGCTCGTCCGGCACGTTCAGGGACATGTCGGCATTGACGGTGATTTTCTGCCCTTGGGCAGGCACCTGGATGTGCTGGTAGCTGGTCATGGACGGGAGGTCTCCGTTGGAATGCCGAACAAGAATTCAGCAGGTTGGCGATGCGCTCTCAACCGGCCAGATTCTATCGACAAAAAAATAGCGAAAACCCCTGTCAACCGTGCGTGTGCTGCTATCGTTGCAGGTGGAGCTTTGCGAGTTTTTCGCAAAGCCCTCAACCCGATAGTTCGTCTAGGAAATGGCATATATGAAAAAACTCCTCGCTGTCCTGATGGCTGGTCTGTTCTCTGCCGGTGCATCTTTCGCACAGGCTCCAGCCGCCCCTGCTGCCGCACCCGCCCCAGCAGCTGCTCCCGCGGCAGCCCCCGCCCCTGTGGCCAAGGCAGCTCCGGCCCACAAGCAGTCCAAGAAAGTGGCGCAAAAGAAGACCAAGAAACACGCCAAGAAGGCCGCCGCCTGATGCGGCTGGGGGTTTGTGCGGATCTCTGACCCCTACCCTTCCGGTTTGCTTCAAAATCGCCCGCAACCGCGGGCGATTTTGTTTCTGGCGCCCGTTGTCTTTCCCCACCGAAAGAACCCTGTCCATGCCCAGCCTGATCCCTGCCACCCCGACCTCATCATTTCGCCGCCCCCTCCTTCTGGCAGCCCTGCTGGCAGTGTCGCTCGCGGCCCTGGCACCCCATGCCCGCGCCCAGGAAGGCCCCCAACTGAAACTGCAGCGCGTGGAGCTCTCTGCCGGCATGCACCGCATCGATGCCCAGGTGGCCATGGCCCCCGTGGAGCGCCAGATCGGCCTGATGAACCGCCCCGAGATGCCCCAGCAAGAGGGCATGCTGTTCGTATTCGAGCAGCCCAGCGAGCAGTGCTTCTGGATGAAGAACACGCTGCTGCCGCTGACGGCCGCCTTCGTCGCGGACGACGGCACCATCGTCAACCTGGAGGACATGAAGCCGCAGACGCTGGATTCGCACTGCTCCAGGAAGCCCGTGCGCTTTGTGCTGGAGATGAACCAGGGCTGGTTCGCCAAAAAGGGCATCAAGGCGGGCTTCAAGCTCGGTGGTGCGCCTTTCGCAAAGAAGTGATGCTTTCCTGTGCCACTTCGCGCCGTCGCCAGGGGGTAACGCCCCCGTCGCAGGGCTGCATGGCTTGTGGCGTACCCGTTGCATGGACGCGCCGATTCCTCATCCCTCGACGGTCGCGACAGCGGCGGGGGGTGACTCTCCCCTTCCGAGGAACACGAACACCACGACCGCGGTGATGGCGGTAATGCCCGCCAGCAGCACAAGGAGCTGCCCGAAGGCCTCGGCATAGAGCGCCTTGAGCAGCGTAGCGTCCGCATCCGGCAGGAGGGCCAACGCCCCCCGCAGGTCCCCACCCGCCAGGCGTTGCGCGGCAGAGGATTTGGCGGCAAGCCCCGCGGCGGCGATCCTGGCAGCGACCAGCATGGACAGGACCGCGCCGACCACGGCAAGCGCCACGCCCTTACCGGCGACGCGCACGGTCGAAAAGATGCCGGTGGCCATGCCTGCCCGCTCCTTGGGCACGACGCTGACCGCCAATCCGTCCATCAAGCCCCAGGGCAGGCTGATGCCCACTCCGATCAGCAGCATCGGAAAAGCAGTCGCCAGGACCGGCGCGCCGACCGGCGTCATGGCAAGCCACAGCAGGCCGGCCGCCGAGGCAAGAAGCCCTGCGCCGCAAATCGTTGCCGGCGGCAGCCAGCGCACCAGCATGCCCGCCGCCACGGGCAGAACCAGGAGCGGCGCCGACAGCGCGATCATCAGGCCGCCCGCCGCCACCTCGCTCATGCCCTCGATGCCGACGAAGCGCAGGGGCAACAGGATGAGCAGGACGACGAAGCCGTAGGCAGGCGCAGCGGCCAGAAGCTGCACGCCGATGAAGCGTGGGTAGCCAAACAGCGAAAGGTCCAGCATGGGGCGCCAAACCCGGCGCTCCGTCGCGATGAAGGCCGCCAGGCAGATCGCCGACCCGGCGAGCAGGCCCAGAACGGCTGTGTCTCGCAAGCTCCGCTCGGGGACCAGCAGCATGCCGCAGGTGAACAGCGCAAGCATGGCCGTGAAGCACAGCGCCCCTTGTCCATCAAGTCCACCCGAAGCGGTGTTGCGGCTTTCCGCCAGCGCGATGCGCCCGAGCACAAAGGCGAATGCCGTCAGGGCGACGACCGCCAGGAAGATGCTGCGCCAGCCAAAGGCATCGATCATCAGGCCCGAGGCGATCGGGCCGAGCGCAAGACCGGCGCCAAAGCTCGTGCCGACCAGGCTGAAGGCGCGCAGGCGTGCCTTGCCATCGAACTCCTGCGCCAGCGCGGCAGCGCCGCCCGCGTAGGCGGCGGCCGCTGCGAGGCCCTGCCCGCCGCGCAGAAGATCGAAGACGAGGATGGTTGGCGAGAACACGAGGGCGAGCGAAAACAGCGCAAAGGCGAGCGCGCCCGACAGGAACACGCGCCTGCGCCCATGGCTGTCGGCAAGTGCCCCTGCAGCCATCAGCGCCGAGCCGAAGGTCAGCATGAAGGCATTGGTGGCCCAGGCCATGGCAACGGGGTTGCTGCCAAGCGCCTGGCCGATGGCGGGGAGCGCGACGGCGGTTCCCGTGAAGGTCAGCGGCATGGCCGCAGCGGCGGCACAGACCGCGAGCAGCGCAAGCAGTGGCCTGGCCTGGTGATGGGGGGCAATGGGGTCGTTTGGCATGAAGGATGGATCCGTTCGATGGCGGTGGCCAAGATTGGCCTGCGCATGCCAATCAGTTTATTCACGCTCGAATTGAATATAAGATGGCATTCGATCCGAACAATGCGGAATAAAACGCCCGAATAAAGCGCGCAAAATCCGGCGCTCCAATGAAACATCCATGGACCGACTGACCGGCCTTTCGGCCTTTGTGCGCGTGGCGGACCTCGGCAGCTTTGTCGCGGCGGGCCGCGTGCTGGGTCTGTCTGCCTCGGCGGTCGGCAAGGCGGTGACCCGGCTGGAGAACCAGTTGGGCGTGCGCCTGGTGCAGCGCTCGACGCGCAGCCTGCGCCTGACCGAAGAAGGCCGCGCATTCCACGAACGCTGCCGGCGCATCCTCGACGACCTGGACGACGCGCACGAAAGCCTGCTGAGCACCCGCGAGGCCCCGAGCGGGCGCATCCGCGTGTCCAGCCCTATCGTCGCCTACCACCTGCTTCTTCCGGTGCTGCCGGAGTTCATGGCGCGCTACCCGGACATCGAGATCGACCTGGATTTTTCCGACCGCATCGTGGACCTCATCGAGGAAGGCGTCGATGTCGCAATTCGCAGCGGGCAACTGCCCGACAGCCGCCTCATGGTGCGCACCCTGCGGCCGTTTCAGATGCTGCTCTGCGCTTCGCCCGCGTACCTCGAACGGCATGGCACGCCCACATGCCCCCGCGACCTGAAAGAGCACCGCGGCATCGGCTTTCGCTACCCCAACAGCGGCAAGCTGCAGGACTGGCCGCTGGTGCAAGCCGCAGGCGAGCCGGAGGTGCATATCCGGCATGGGATCACCTGCAACAACATGGAGGCATTGCGCGGCGCGGTGATGCGCGGACTGGGCATCGGCTGCATGCCGGATTTTCTGGCGCAAGCCCCGCTGGAGGCCGGCACACTGGTGCCGCTGCTCCTGGATTATCTCGACGCGCCGGGGCAGTTCAACCTGATCTGGCCATCGAGCCGCCACCTTTCGCCCAAGGTGCGCGTCTTCGTCGACTTCGTCGCCGAGCGGCTGTTCACCAGCGAATGCCGGATCGGCCGTGCAGCCCCACAAGCCGAGGGCAGGTAGAGCGCGGCCAGCCAATGCCATGGCGCCATGAAAAAGCGGCCCGAAGGCCGTTTTTTTGTACCCACCCGGCAAGGGCAGGCAGACCGGTAACCGGCAATCAGGCGAAGTTGGCTTCGGCGAACTTCCAGTTGACCAGCTTGTCCAGGAAGGTTTCGACGAACTTGGGGCGCTGGTTGCGGTAGTCGATGTAGTACGCGTGTTCCCACACGTCCACCGTCAACAGGGCCTTGTCGGCGGTGGTCAGGGGCGTGCCGGCGGCGCCTGTGTTCACGATGTCGACGCTGCCGTCGGCCTTCTTCACGAGCCAGGTCCAGCCCGAACCGAAGTTGCCCACGGCGCTCTTGACGAAGGCTTCCTTGAAGGCGGCGTAGCTGCCCCACTTGGCGGTGATGGCCGTGGCCAGCGCGCCCGATGGCTCGCCGCCGCCGGCGGGGGCCATGCAGTTCCAGAAGAAGGTGTGGTTCCAGATCTGGGCTGCGTTGTTGTAGATGCCGCCGCTGGACTTCTTGATGATTTCCTCAAGGGTCATCGTCTCGAATTCGGTGCCCTTTTGCAGGTTGTTGAGGTTCACCACGTAGGCATTGTGGTGCTTGCCGTGGTGGTACTCCAGCGTTTCCTGGCTGTAGTTCGGAGCCAGGGCGTCGATGGCGTAGGGCAGCGGGGGAAGGGTATGTTCCATGGTGTTTTCCTCGTGGTGGTTTGAATTGTGGTGGGCCCGCTGCGCGGTGTGGACCACGCGGCGCGCCTGCGGCTGAACGGGCATTGTAGGAAGATCGTGTGACCTGTGCAGCGAAGGGTGCAACGATTCGTGCATGTCCATGACAATGCGGCAATTGTCCTACAGCAAGCGTGGCTGTGCTGCCGCGGTGACGTCCACGACCCCATCGGCCAGCGTGGCGCGCAGGGCGTCGCCTGGATGCACCTGGCGCACGCTGGTGACCGCGTGGCCGTCCGCATCGGCCAGCAGCGCATAGCCGCGCTGCAGCACCAGGCGCGGGTCGAGCAGTTGCAGGCGCAGCGCAGCCCGGTCCACCCGCTCGCGCAGGCTGTCGATGCGGCGCTGCACCTGCACGGGCAAGGCGGCTGCGGCCGCCTGCTGGGACTGCTCCATGCGCTGCAGGCGCAGCAGCACGGCGTGGCGCATGCGCTGGGCCATGCGCGCCATCTGCATCTGCTCGCGCGCCACCAGGCCCGAGGGGCGGCCCAGGCGGGCGGCGGCCTGGTCCAGCCGCTGGTGCCGGGCATCGAGCTGGCGTTGCAGCCCATCGGCGATGCGGCCTTCGATCAGGTCCAAAGCCCCCAGCCACACTTCGCGCGGCTGCGCCACCAGCTCGGCCGCGGCGGTGGGCGTGGGCGCACGCAGATCGGCGCAGAAATCGGCAATGGTGAAATCGGTCTCGTGCCCCACGCCGCTGACCAGCGGCACCGGGCTTTGCACGATGGTGCGGGCGAGGTGCTCGTCGTTGAAGGCCCACAGGTCCTCGATGGAGCCGCCACCGCGCACCAGCAGGATGGTGTCGATGTGCGGCTGGCCGGCCGAAGGCCCTGGCTCTGCCAGCCGGTACAGCCGATTCAATGCCGCGACGATGGACTGCGGTGCGGCCGCGCCCTGCACCTGGGCCGGTGCCAGCACCACGGGAATGTGCGGCGCCCGACGGCGCAGTGCCGTGACCACGTCGTGCAGTGCGGCAGCGCCCAGCGAGGTGACCAGGCCGATGCCGCGCGGCTGCAGGGGAAGCGGGCGCTTGCGGGCGGCATCGAACAGGCCTTCGGCCTCGAGCTGGGCCTTCAGGCGCAGGAACTGCTCGAACAGCGCCCCCTGGCCGGCGCGCTGCATGCTTTCCACAATGAACTGCAGGTCGCCGCGGGCCTCGTACACGCCGAGCTTTCCGCGCACTTCCACCAATTCGCCATCGCTCGGCGAAAAGTCAAGCAGGCTGGCGGCGCGGCGGAACATGGCGCAACGCAGCTGGCCCTGGGCGTCTTTCACCGAGAAATAACAATGCCCGCTGGATGCGCGCGAGAAGCCGGTGATCTCCCCGCGCACCGCGACAGGGTTGAAGCGCGCCTCCAGCGCATCAGCAATGGCGCGGCACAGCGCGCCAACTTCCCAGACGCGCGGCGCCACGGCTGGGTTCCCGCGCTCAAACATGAGCAATGGCGCCCATTGGCGCCCCATCGGCGGGTCGAGTCTTCCACAGAAGCGGCGATGCAGCGGCAACGAGGACCTGAGAAGCATTTACCCGTTGCAAATCACGAGGACACGTGCAAGCCATTGATTTATATGTGTTTTTCACTGCGCAATTTTTCATCAATCTGTTGCAACCACGGCGCCACGCCACTTTGCAGGCATCGCAAGCCCGGTTGCCCACAAAGTTATCCACAGATTTTGTGGGTGACGATCCGGTCACGGAATGGACACGGCAACGTAACGGTTTGTGACCATGAGCCGTCAAAAAGCTGGGCCATAATCGCCGATTGCCCCTCATCTGCGCGGAGAGAGATTTGCTGTCCATCATACAAGCCGCAGGCTGGCCCATCTGGCCGCTGATCGTGTGTTCCATCCTCGGAATGGCCCTGGTTATCGAACGTTTCGTGGCCCTCAAGACGGCCCGCGTCGCGCCACCCAAGTTGCTCGACGAAGCCATCACCGTCTCGTCGAAAAGCCTGCCCACGCCCGATGTGGTGAACCAGCTGGCGCAGAACTCGGCCCTGGGCGAAGTGCTGGCCAGCGGCCTGCGCACGCTCAACAGCAACCCGCAGTGCAGCGAGGCCGACCTGCGCGCGGCCATGGAGGGCACGGGCCGCTCCGTGGCCCACCGGCTCGAGAAATACCTCAGCGCCCTGGCCACCATCGCTTCGGCGGCCCCATTGCTCGGCCTGCTGGGCACCGTCATCGGCATGATCGAGATCTTCGGCTCGCAGGTCGGCAGCGGCGGCGTCGGGCAGGCCATGGGTGGGGGCAACCCGGCCCGGCTGGCGCACGGCATCTCCATCGCGCTGTATAACACGGCCTTTGGCTTGATCGTGGCCATCCCGGCGCTGATCTTCTGGCGCTATTTCCGCGGCCGCGTGGACGCCTACCTGCTGACCCTGGAACTGGCATCCGAGCAGTTCGTGCGCCACATCCTGCGCCACAAGAAGTGACGGGGCGGCCATGAACTTCCGCCCCCGCACCAAGGAAGAACCCGAGATCAACCTGATCCCGTTCATCGACGTGCTGCTGGTGATCCTCATCTTTTTGATGCTGACCACCACCTACAGCAAGTTCACCGAACTGCAGCTGACCCTGCCCGTGGCCGACACGGAGCAGCAGCGCGACCACCCCAAGGAGGTCGTGGTCGCGGTAGCGGCGGATGGCCGCTATGCCGTCAACAAAACCGGCGTGGAGGGCAAGAGCGTCGACGCCGTGGCCCGGGCCCTGCGCGAAGCCGCTGCGGCCATCGGCAAGGACAGCGTGGTGATCATCAGCGCCGACGCGATGTCGCCCCACCAGGCCGTGGTGACCGTGATGGAGGCCGCACGCCGCGTGGGCCTCACGCAGATCACCTTTGCCACCCAGTCGTCGGCTGGCGCGCGCGCAGGCAACGGCGGCCGCTAGCGGACATGGCTGCAGCCGGGCCGCAGCCGCCCTCTTCTGCCAGCCTGGTACGGACCTGGCAGGCCCGGGGCCCAGCCGCATGGGCCTTGTGGCCCCTCTCGCTGCTCTATGCAAGCCTGGTGCGCCTGCGCCGGATCCTGTACCGCAGGGGCGTGCTGCGCTCTGAACATCCCGGCCGGCCCACCATCGTGGTGGGCAATGTGATTGCCGGCGGCGCCGGCAAGACGCCGGTGGTGATGGCGCTGGTGCAGCATCTGAAGGCCCGGGGCCTGCGCCCTGGCGTGATTTCGCGCGGCTACGGGCGCAGCACCAGCAATTGCCGCGAGGTGCTGGCGGACAGCCCGGCCAGCGAGGTCGGCGACGAGCCCGCACTGATTGCGCGCAGCTGCGGCGTGCCGGTCTTCGTGGACCGCCAACGCACCACCGCCGCGCGCGCGCTGCTGGCGCAGTACCCCGCCACCGATGTGATCGTCTGCGACGACGGCCTGCAGCACCTGGCGCTGAGGCGCGACCTGGAGGTCTGCGTCTTCAACGACCAGGGCGTGGGCAACGGTTTTCTGCTGCCCGCAGGGCCGCTGCGCGAGCCTTGGCCACGTGCGGTGGATTGGGTTCTGTACCCGGATACCGCGGTGCTCCCTGGCAGCACCGCACCTGCGTTTGCACTGCGGCGCGGCCTGGCCGACCATGCCGTGCGCGCCGATGGCAGCAGCGTACCTTTGCAGTCGCTGCGGGCGCAGCCCGTGCATGCCCTGGCGGCGATTGCCCGGCCCGAGGACTTCTTCGGCATGCTGCGGGCCCAGGGGCTGACCCTGGCGCGCACCAGCGCGCTGCCGGACCACCATGACTTCGCCGGCTGGAGCGATGGGGATGGAGCCACCCAGGAGGGCGGACAATGGCCCCTGCTGTGCACGGCCAAGGACGCCGTGAAGCTCTGGCCGCTGCGCCCCGATGCCCTGGCCGTGCCGCTGGAAGTGGGTGTGGCCCCGGCCTTTTTTGCGGCGCTGGATGCCAGGTTGGCATCACTGGTGCCCACACCCTCGCTATCATCGCCCCCTGCCCGCCTGCAGGGTGATTGATCAATCAATTGATCAATCGATTGAACGAACGTTTGCCGGAAAGCTGCCGCCATGGACCCCAAACTGCTTGAACTGCTGGTATGCCCCGTCACCAAGGGCCCGCTGACCTTTGACCGCGAGCACCAGGAGCTCGTCTCGCGCAGCGCGCGCCTGGCGTACCCGGTGCGCGATGGCATCCCCGTGCTGCTTGAGAACGAGGCGCGCACGCTGACCGACGAAGAAATCGAGGCGTGACCCCGGTGGCCGCCCCCGAAGCCTTCACCGTCGTGATCCCGGCACGCATGGCCTCGAGCCGGCTGCCGGACAAGCCGCTGGCCGACATTGCCGGCCTGCCCATGGTGGTGCGCGTGGCCCAGCGCGCCGCGCTGAGTGGCGCAGCCCGCGTGGTGGTGGCGGCCGACGACCCGCGCGTGCTGCAGGCCTGCCAGGCGCATGGCGTGCCCGCCATCCTGACCCGCACCGACCACGCCAGCGGCAGCGACCGCCTGGCCGAGGCCTGCGAGCAGCTCGGCCTGGCGGGCGACGACATCGTCGTCAACGTGCAGGGCGACGAGCCGCTGATGGACGCGGGCCTCATCGATGCCGTGGCCGCCCTGCTGCCCGCGCGCCCCGAGGCCAGCATGGGCACCGCGGCCCACGCCATCGCCACCCTGGCCGACTACGACAACCCGAACGTGGTGAAAGTCGTGCTCGATGGCCGGGGCCTGGCGCACTACTTCAGCCGCGCACCCATTCCGTTCGCACGCGACCATGCAGGCACTGCCTGGTGGCAAGACACCCCCGGCCGCGCCGTGTCCGCCGGCTTCGCCCCGCTGCGCCACATCGGCATCTACAGCTACCGCGCGGGTTTCCTGCGCGAGTTCCCCGCCCTGCCCCAGGCCCCTACCGAGGTCATGGAGGCGCTGGAGCAACTGCGCGCGCTGTGGCATGGCCACCGCATTGCCGTGCACGTCACCGATACCGCGCCGGGCCCAGGCGTTGACACGCCCCAGGACCTGGAACGCGTGCGCGCCCTGTTGGCGTAGGCGGGCAGGCGCAACCGCAGGGGCGGTCAAACGCCCCACGCTGGTGCACGAACACGCAATCCTACGCATTTATACGCACGTCATATCGCGCGTGTAAGCCAGTGCAAGGCGGTCACATGCTATCCTCGACCGCAACGAGAGCATTGCATCCCGGGCCCCACAAGCGCCTGCGCGAGCACTGCCGTTGCAGCACATCCCCCGCAGGCACCGCCCCATCCGTGGAGCACTGCGGTCTTTTTTTGCTGCGATGGCCGTGATCGAGCGCCCGCGTGTGGTGCAACCCCTGCCAGCAGTGCCAGCCGATTTCTAACCTTCGAGGACCTTCATGAGACTGATTCTGTTGGGCGCGCCTGGCGCCGGAAAGGGCACGCAAGCCACGTTCATCTGCCAGAAGTACGGCATTCCGCAGATCTCCACCGGAGACATGCTGCGCGCCGCCGTCAAGGCAGGCACCCCGCTGGGCTTGCAGGCCGATGCCGTCATGAAGTCGGGCGCACTGGTCAGCGACGACCTGATCATCAACCTCGTCAAGGAACGCATCGCCCAGCCCGACTGCGCCAAGGGCTTCCTGTTCGATGGCTTCCCCCGCACCATCCCCCAGGCCGACGCGATGAAGGCCGCGGGCGTGAAGCTCGACCATGTGCTGGAGATCGACGTGCCTTTCGAAGCCATCATCGAACGCATGAGCGGCCGCCGCTCGCACCCCGCCAGCGGCCGTACCTACCACGTCAAGTTCAACCCGCCCAAGGTGGAGGGCAAGGACGACGTGACCGGTGAAGACCTGATCCAGCGCGATGACGACAAGGAAGAGACCGTCAAGAAGCGCCTGCAGGTCTACAGCGACCAGACCCGCCCCCTGGTGGACTACTACAGCCAGTGGGCCAAGGCCGACCCGGCCGCGGCCCCCAAGTACCATGCCATCAGCGGCATGGGCAGCGTGGACGACATCACGCAGCGCGCCTTCACGGCCCTCGCCAGCTGATCCGCTGATTTTTCAGCGGCACCAACAACAAAGCCGGGCATGCCCGGCTTTGTTGTTTACCCGCCTGGGTTCACCCCATCACTCCTACTTCTTGGGGGCCGGCGTGGCGGGCACGGGCATGTTCTGCATGATTGGCATCCCAGGCTTCTGTCCCGGCGCGCACGCCCCTACCCAGCGGGCCTCCATCACCGAGGAATCGCTGGCCTTGCCCATCATCGGAGGACTGAAGGTACTGTTGGACACGACCTTGTAGTTGCTGGTGAAATCGCCCGTGATGATGCTGCGGGAGACAACGCTGATCGAACCCATCTTGCACTCCGCGATGCCCGTGATGGTATTTCCGTCGCGCTTCATGTCGTTCTTGCTGCACACGCTCTTGGAATACTCCAGGGCCGTTTTCTGCATCTGCGCCTCAAAGGCTTCGTCGGTGCACTGCTGCATGACGGCAGGGGGCGCGCCGTCGCCGGAGGTCGTCTTGAGCTCCCACAGCCCCGGCTTGCGCTTGGGAAGCTCCAGGGATTGCGCAGGCAGGGCTGCCAGCGCCACGGCAGCGGCCACGAGAGAAAGGGATACAAAGCGCATGACGACGACTCCTGCAAAGTAATGTGCCGGATGATAGTGGTGGGAAACCCCGACACCGCACGCAGCGAAGCACATCAAGGAAACGAAACGTGCACTATTCGACGATCCCCGCGCCCACCCGACGGGGAATCAGCGATCAGGCCGGACTCGAACGCAGCCCGTAGACCTTGCCATCCACGAACAGGTACTCGGCCCGCAGCACCGCATCCCCCTTTTCCTCGCGCAAGGTGAAGCCCAGCACCGACAGCGCCGTGCCTGGCTTGATCTCGGCCACCTGCCAGGCCTGCATCCGCGTCAGCGGTGCCAGCTCGACCTCCCACCTGCGGTCCTTGCGCGTGGGCAGCACAGCCCGGGCCAGCAGGGCCTTGCCATCGACCGGCGCCGTCTGCGCGGGCAAGGCGCGCTGCGCCAGGTTGGG
This sequence comes from Pseudomonadota bacterium, assembly GCA_040387235.1. Lineage (GTDB taxonomy): Bacteria > Pseudomonadota > Gammaproteobacteria > Burkholderiales > Burkholderiaceae_C > Acidovorax. Next base: position 17,582 of record JAZKEE010000154.1, on the reverse strand, counting down.
CGGCAACGCCAGGTTGGCAGGCAGCTCCAGCTCCAGCTCGGCATGGGGGTTCTGCCAGCGCACCTTGCGCGCCGTGCCTTCGAGGTAGATCGGGCGATCCGCATCGAAGCTGCTCCAGCCGTGGTGGGCATGGGCCATCAGAGGCACCAACGGGAGCGCAGTGGCGGCAGCGAGGACTTGGCGACGTGGCAAGTTCATGGAACTTCTCCTTTGCAAATGAAAGATCTCGGCATACCCAAATTTTGCGCCCGCCGAGCACGTTGAAACAGCCACGCCCCAGGCCAGTGCCACCATGGAACTGGCTTTGCCAGGCCACCGGTGGCGCCCCCTGGAGTGGAAGGCGCGAACTGACCCAGGGGGCTACAAGTACGCTATCCAGCGACCGCATGCGACGATGGCCAGCCAGATGAGGGTGGACAGCAGCATCTGAGCCCGCGCAAGCCCATCGAGCCGTGCGAGCGAACCGCGCCCATGAAACCACGCCGCGTTGCAACCGGCAAGCATCAACAACAGCATCTTCAGGGTGAAGGCCCGGTTGGCGAGCAGCTCCTGCGGCTGGGTGGCGAACATCACCAGGCCCGACAGGGCCGCCATGCCAAAACCGCACAGTGCCAGCGAGAGGCTCAGGCGCGCCAGGTCCCGGGGCGGCAACGCCGCGCCCCAGCCGAACACCCGCAGCTCCAGCAGCACCAGGTTGCCCAGCAGCAATGCAATGCCCACGATGTGGACCACCTCCAGCGCGGGGTAGGCCCATACGTGGGAGCGGAGTGCGGTGAACATGCAGCGGCCTCGTCTATAACGGTGTGGTCAGGCAAGAAGGTCGAGCATCAGGCTCACGCGGGCCTTGACGGGCGACTGGCCGGGTGCGGCCGCAAAGGCATCGCCGGCCGTGGGCAGCAACTGCCCTTCGGCGCAGCGCGTGGATCGCACCACACGCACCCCCACCGCCTGCGCACGCGCCAGTGCGGCCCCCAGCGCATGGTGGATGGTGCCATTGCCCGTGCACGCCACCACCAGCCCCTGCACGCCTTCACGCACCAAGGCATCCACCGCGCGGCCACTGGCCCCGGCGTGGCTCACGACCAGCTCCACCCAGGGCCAGGAGGCTTCGGCCTGCAAGCCTGCAATGGCCGCGGCGGCTGTGCCACCAGGCGCCTGGGGCCACGCCTGCACCAGGCGGGCGGCGCCCTCTTCCACCCACCCCAGGGGCCCGGCGTCACCGGAACTGAACGGATCCACGCGGTAAGGATGCACCTTCTGCACGCGCTGCGCGCCGTGGATGGTGCCCGCGGCCACCACCACCACGCCCTGCGCACCGGCAGTGGCCGCCACGGCCACGGCATCGAGCAGGTTCTGCGGGCCATCGGGCACCAGCGCGGTCGATGGGCGCATGGCGCAGGTCAGCACCACGGGCTTGGAGGCATGGAGCACGGAGTGAAGGAACCAGGCCGTCTCTTCGATGGTGTCGGTGCCGTGGGTGATGACGACGCCACGCACAGCGGGGTCGTCCATGCACTCGGCGCAGCGCCGCGCCAGGGCGTGCCACACGCCCACCTCCATGTCCTTGCTGTCGATCTGGGCCACCTGCTCGACCACCAGGGGTCCGCCAGCTACCGCTTCGAGCCCGGGAACCGCCGCCAGCAGTTCGCCCACCCCCACCTGTGCGGCGGTGTAGCCGATGTTGTCCCCTGCCTGCGCAGCGGTGCCGGCAATGGTGCCGCCCGTACCCAGAACCACAATTTTTTGCGCACTCACTTGCATACTCCGAAAAACTGGTGAAAAATACAGCTACTGGATTAAAAAACAGTTACTTGCCACTGTACCGGCACACACTGGAAACCACCATGCTCGACAACCCCAAGCTCACTGCCCGCCAGCAACAGATTCTGGACCTGATCCAGACCGCCATTGCGCGCACCGGCGCCCCCCCTACCCGCGCCGAAATCGCGACCGAGCTGGGCTTCAAGTCCGCCAACGCGGCAGAAGAGCACCTGCAGGCCCTGGCCCGCAAGGGTGTGATCGAGCTGGTCAGCGGCACCTCGCGTGGCATCCGCCTGCGCGGCGAGACCGTGCGCTCCATCAACGCAGCGCGTGGCACCCAGTTCAGCCTGCCCATTCCCGGCCTGTCGCAGCTGATGCTGCCGCTGATCGGCCGGGTCGCAGCGGGCTCGCCCATTCTCGCGCAGGAGCATGTCGACCAGACCTACAGCGTGGAAAACAGCCTGTTCCAGCACAAGCCCGATTACCTGCTCAAGGTGCGAGGCATGTCCATGCGCGACGCCGGCATCATGGACGGTGACCTGCTGGCCGTGCAGTCCACGCGTGAAGCCCGCAACGGCCAGATCATCGTGGCCCGCCTGGGCGATGACGTCACCGTCAAGCGCCTGCGCCGCACGGCCACCGGCATCGAGCTGCTGCCAGAGAACCCCGACTACCCCGTGATCACCGTGCAGCCCGGCGAGCCCTTCGAGATCGAAGGCCTGGCGGTCGGCCTGATCCGCAACACCATGCTCATGTAGCGCCAGGGGTCCCTCGCATCCCCCGCCCAGGCGGTGGCGCTGCAAAGGACTCCACGTGCACGGCCCAGGTGGCGGGCGTTTGACGAACGGGGCGCGGGATTTTCCGCGGCCCGCTGGTCAGCCCTGGGTCCGTGCACATCCCTCGCAATCCTGCCTGTGTTCACCACCGACCTTCGGAGTCTTCACATGGGAATTGCTTCTTTGACCTTCTCGGCCTTCTCCCACCCCCTGCATGCGCTGACGCGCTGGCTGCAGCCTGCCATGCATGGCGGGCACGACACCGCTGCGGCACGGCCACGCACCTGCAAGGCAACGCTGGCGGCCACCCCTGGGCCTGCATGGCCGGCTGCTGCACGCACGCCGCGTGACGAGGCCGCGCTGGCGGCGACGGGGAGCCGCTTGGCAAACCCGGCCCCTGGTACGGACGCCCTGTGCAGCCATGCCCAGGCACGCCGCGTGGTGCGGGTGCTCAGGACAGCCACCTCGGGTGCCGATACCGGGCGCATCGTGATCTCGGGCCGCATGGCCGATGTCTGCGCGGAGCTCGACCGCATGGCCGAGCGCGAGGCCCTGCAGCACTAATGACCACCCGGCCCGGCATGCGAACGAGGAAGCTCCCCCGCTGACGGCGGCACCGGGGCCACGACCGCAGATGGGGGCCCGCATTCGCGCGGATCAGCGCCCCCCGTGCATCCTGCATTCACGCAGCGTTGCAAATGCCGTGCACCAGATGGGCCTTGGGGCACAAAGACTGCAGCGCGCCAAGGCACAATGTCGGGATGAACATCGTGATCCTCGACGACTACCAGGACGCAGTGCGCAAGCTCCATTGCGCCACCCGGCTCGACGCCTACACCGCCAAGGTCTACACCAACACCGTCAAGGGGCTGGGCCAGCTGTCCATACGGCTCAAGGATGCCGACATCATCGTGCTGGTGCGCGAGCGCACCCAGATCACCCGCCAGCTCGTCGAAAAGCTGCCGCGCCTGAAGCTCATTGCCCAGACCGGCAAGATAGGCAACCACATCGACGTGGCCGCCTGCACCGAGCGCGGCATTGCCGTGGCCGAGGGCGTGGGCTCACCCGTGGCGCCTGCGGAGCTGACATGGGCCCTGGTGATGGCGGCGACGCGCCGCCTGCCGCAGTACATCTCCAACCTCAAGCACGGCGCTTGGCAGCAGTCGGGCCTGAAGACCGCCTCCATGCCTCCCAATTTCGGTCTCGGCACGGTGCTGCGCGGCAAGACGCTGGGCATCTGGGGCTATGGCCGCATCGGCCAGCTCGTGGCCGGCTATGGCCGGGCCTTCGGCATGAACGTGCGCGTCTGGGGCCGCGAGGCCTCACGCGCACAGGCCTTGACCGACGGCTACCAGGCCGCGACCACGCGCGAGGAGTTCTTCTCGCAGTGCGACGTGATCTCGGTGCACTTGCGCCTGAACGACGAGACGCGCGGCATCATCTCGCTCGAAGACCTGTCGTGCATGAAGCCCACCTCGCTGTTCGTGAACACCTCGCGCGCCGAACTGGTGGAGCCGGATGCCCTGATCGCGGCGCTGAACCGCGGTCGCCCCGGCATGGCCGCGGTGGACGTGTTCGAGAGCGAACCCATCCTGCAGGGCCACGCCCTGCTGCGGCTGGAAAACTGCATCTGCACCCCGCACATCGGCTATGTGGAGCAGGACAGCTACGAGCTCTACTTTGGTGCGGCCTTCGACAACGTGGTGAACTTCATCAAGGGCACGCCGACCAATATCGTGAACCCGGGTTCCCTGCAGGTGCGGCGCTGACGCACCCTCCTGCCGCCAACGCAGGCGGCGTCTGCGGCACCAACGAAAAAGGCTTCCCCAGGGAAGCCTTTTTTGATTCCGCGAGGCACCACCCGAAGGCAGCGCTCCCGCACGGTATTGCATTCGACCGGATAACCAGGCGGGGAGCCGCAGACAGTGCGGTAGCACTGCAAGTGCTCCCCAACGCGACGTCAGCCGGTTGAAGGCAAGTCCGTCCCCTTAGTTCAGGGGAGTCTTCTTGCCGTCCTTGTAGTTGTACAGGGTGATGGCTGGGTTCTTCATTTCGCCGTTGGGTTCGAAGGCGATCGTCGAGGTCACGCCCTTGAAGCTGGACTTGAGCAGCTCGGGGGTGTAGACCTTGGGGTCGACCGAGTTGGCGCGCTTCATGGCGTCCACGATCAGGAACGTGGCGTCGTAGGTGTAGGGGCTGTACACCTGGAACTGGTTGGGGTACTTGGCGTCGTACTTGGCCTTCCATGCCGTGCCGCCAGGCATCTTGGCCAGCGATGCGCCGCCTTCGGCGCAGATCACGTTGGCCAGGGTCTTGGCGCCAGCGGCCAGCTTGGCGATTTCAGCCGTGCAGATGCCGTCACCACCGAAGTACTTCACGTTGCCCATGCCCAGCTGTTCCATCTGGCGCAGCATCGGGCCACCTTGGGGGTCCATGCCGCCGTAGAAGATGGCATCGGGGTTCTTGGACTTGATGGCGGTCAGGATGGCCATGAAGTCGGTGGCCTTGTCGGTCGTGAACTGCTCGTCCACCACCTTCATGCCCTTGGCGGCAGCGGTCTTCTTGAACACGTCGGCAACGCCTTGGCCGTAAGCGGTACGGTCATCGATGATGGCGACCGACTTGAGCTTCAGCGTATCCACTGCGTACGAAGCCAGGCCAGCGCCCAGGGCGTTGTCGTTGGCGATGATACGGAACGTGGTCTTGTAGCCTGGCTTGGTCAGGTTGGGGTTGGTGGCCGCACCGGTCACGTGGGGGATGCCGCAGTCGTTGTAGACCTTGGAAGCGGGGATCGTGGTACCGGAGTTGAGGTGACCGACAACGCCAGCAACCTTGGCGTCGCACAGCTTCTGTGCAGCGGCCGTGCCTTGCTTCGGATCGGCAGCGTCATCTTCTGCCTGCAGCTCGAACTTGATCTTCTTGCCGCCAATCGTCACGCCCTGTGCGTTCAGTTCTTCAATGGCCATGCGGGCGCCATTTTCGTTGTCCTTGCCGTAGTGGGCTTGGGCGCCGGAAACCGGAGCCACGTGGCCGATCTTGACCACCTGCTCTTGTGCAGAGGCCACACCAGCAGCAGCCGCGATAGCAGCAACCACGGTCAGTTTCAACTTCAATTGCATATCAATCTCCAGTAAAGATAAACGCTGAGAATTAGTCTTGTGTCTCAACGCAGGCGAACATATCGCAATTTACGGGCCAGATCATTAGGGAACACGATTAAATGAGGGAGAAACCACAGGGGAATACCCTGTCATCCCTTTGTCGGCGCGGTATGGCTGCCTGCCAGCTCATCGGCAACGGCCTCGTACACCGCGTGGCGAACCACGGATTCGATCTCCTCGCGCAGCCGCGGAAGCACCGAACGCGTCTGCTCCTGCACCACGGTGGCGATGGCATCGCGCAGGCGCTGGTCCAGCGCCACATCCACGCGCTGCATGACCCGGTGCACCATGTACTCCTCCATGCCCTCCGGCAGTGCACGCGCGGCAGTTTGCTGCCCCATGTTCGGTACCACCGGGGCTGGCGCCGCCATGGCCGGCGGCACCACCACTGGTGAGGGCGCCACGGGCCGTGCCAGCGGTGCTGCGGCTGCGGCCCTGGCAGGCAGGGACGCAGCCGGCGCTGCGGGCACCGGCACCGGCGTGGCCTGCCATGCCGCAGTGGAGGCGGGGGCAGTGCCTACAACCACGGGGGCCACGGGCGTGGAAGGGGCTGCCGCTGCGATCTGCGCACGGCGCACGGCCAGGGCCTCCAGGGCGCGGCTGGCCGCCTGCGCCACCGGCGAAGCGGCCGCGGGCGTGGCGGCGGGCGCCAGCGCCGATGCGGGCTGCGGCGTCGCACTGCGGCTGGGCGCAGCGGCAACAGAGGGCACAACAGGAGGTACGGGCGTGGCTGCCGCAGCAAGCGGGCGCGCGGCAGCCGGAGCCGGCGTTGCCGCTGGCGGCTTCACCACCAGAGGCACGGGTACGGCACCTGGCGCCTGCACCACTTCAGTGAGCGTTGGCACAAAACGGGGCGGCGTGCGGGGTGGCGTGGTGGCCATCAAGCGCCCTTCAGCACCAGATCGTGGCGCACGATGGCGTAGCCGCGCGAGGCATAGTGGCGCCAGCGGTTGCGCGCCTGCCCGCGGTCTTCTTCGTCATGGGCGCTGACGACTTCGATCAGTTTTTCGAAGCGTCCGAATCCCTCGGGCACCTCGGCGCCCAGGTTGAGCAGCACCTCATGGTGGGGGGAGCCCTGCACGTCCGACGTCAGCAGTACCGGCGAGGCCAGGCGCAGGTCCTCGTCGGCCGCGTCGGTGCAGTGCGCGACGAAGTCCTGCGGCGCCATGCTCCACATCTGCCGGTCCAGCGCCGCAAGGACATGGGCCGGGCCGGCGATCACCAGGCGCGCATCGCTGCGCAGCACCTTGCGGGCAAACCGGCAGGCGTACGCCACCTTGTCCGGTGCGTTGAAGTGGAATGAGACCTCGGTCATCGGCGATCAGGCGGCTGCCTTGGCCCGGGCTGCACGCTTGGCGGCTGGCTTGGGGGCCGACGATGCATCGGCCTCGCGGTCCAGCAGGTACTGCACCAGCAGGCCCACGGGGCGGCCCGTGGAGCCCTTGGCCGCCCCGCCCTTCCAGGCGGTGCCTGCGATGTCCAGGTGCGCCCAGGGCATGTCGCCCACGAACTTCTGCAGGAACTTGGCGGCCGTGATGGCACCGCCCGCACGGCCAGCCACGTTGCCCATGTCGGCAAAGTTGCTCTTGAGGCCGTCAGCGTAGTCATCGTCCAGCGGCATGCGCCAGCACGGGTCCTGCGCGGCATCACCGGCCACCTGCAGGGCCTGGGCCAGGTCTTCGTTGTTGGAGAACAGGCCGCTGCGCACGCCGCCCAACGCAATCACGCAGGCGCCCGTGAGCGTAGCGATGTCCACCACCGCGGCCGGCTTGAAGCGCGTGGCATAGGTCAGCGCATCGCACAGCACCAGGCGGCCTTCGGCGTCGGTGTTGAGCACCTCGATGGTCTGGCCGCTCATGCTGGTCACCACGTCGCCGGGCTTCACGGCACGGCCGTCGGGCATGTTCTCGCAGGCAGGGATCAGGCCCACCACGTTGATGGCCGGCTGCAGCTCGCCCAGTGCGCGGAAGACGCCCAGCACACTGGCCGCGCCACACATGTCGAATTTCATCTCATCCATCTCGGCCGCCGGCTTGATGGAGATGCCGCCGGTGTCGAAGGTGATGCCCTTGCCCACCAGCACCACGGGGGCCTGGTCCTTGGGGCCGCCGCTGTAGCGCAGCTCGATGAAGCGCAGCGGCTCTTCCGAGCCCTTGGCCACGGCCATGAAGGAACCCATGCCCAGGCGCTCGACCTCGGCCGGGCCGTGCACCTTGCACTGGATGCGCGGCTGCTTGGCCAAGGTCTTGGCGGCATTCGCCAGCAAGGTGGGCGTGGCATGGTTGGCAGGCCGGTTGCCCCACTCGCGGGCGAACTCCACCCCTTCGACGAGGGCAATGCCCTGGTAGAAGGCCACGCGCACCTCGGAGGGGTCGGGCACGCCCACCACCACGCGGCTGAGGCTGCGCGCCTCGGCCTTGGGCTTGGTCGTGGTGTAGACATAGCTGGCATCGGCCACGGCCTGCACCGCTGCGCACACCGCATCGGCCCGGGCGCTGCCTGCAAAGCACAGGACCACGCGCTTGGTCTGGGGCGCCTTGAGCGCCGAGGCCGCAGCGCCGAGCGCCTGGCGCACGGAGCGGGCCGAACCGTCGCCCACGCCCAGCAGCAGCACGCGGCGCGCGGACACGGCAGGCACCTGGTACAGCGGCAGGCTCTTGCCGGGCTTGGCGGAAAAATCGCCTTGCTTGAGCGCCAGGGCCGCCAGCGTGGACAGGGCGTCGCGCCCGGGCTTGAAGCCCTCGGGGATCAACACGACCAGCAGATCGCATTTCTCGGAGGCCGCTGCCGGCAATTCAAGGGTCTTCAGATCAAAGTTCATAATCGGTGTTTTCCTTAGAGCCAATGTTATTCGATTCATCCATCCGCAAGGAGCTGGCGCGCAGCTTCGGGGCCACGCTGGTGGTGCTGGTCACCGTGGTGATGACCATGATGCTCATCCGCACACTGGGCCAGGCGTCACGCGGCAGCGTGAGCCCTTCCGACGTGATGCTCGTCATGGGCTTCACCGTGCTGGGCCAGCTGTCCACCATTTTGACGCTGAGCCTGTTCGTCGCCGTAGTCAGCACGCTTTCGCGCATGTACCGCGACAGCGAGATGGTCATCTGGTTCGCCAGCGGCCGCGGGCTCACCAGCCTGCTGCGCCCGCTGCTGCGCTTTGCCTGGCCGTCCATGCTGGTGATCGCCGTGCTTTCGCTGCTGGTGTGGCCCTGGGCCAACACCCAGATCCAGGAGCTCAAGACCCGCTACGAACAGCGCAGCGACATCGACCGCATCGCCCCCGGTGAGTTCCAGGAGTCGGCCAACGGCAGCCGGGTGTTCTTCATCGACAAGGACAGCCCCGAGAACATGGTGGGCAACAACATCTTCATTGCCACGAACGTGGGCAACAAGGAAACCGTCACCTCCGCGCGTAGCGCCCGGCTGGAGACGCAGGGCGGCGAGCGCATGGCCGTGCTCAGCCAGGGGCAGCGCCTGGAGACCACGCACGACAAGCCGGGCCTGAAGATCAGCGAGTTCGAGGAATACGCCACCCGCATCGGTTCGGCCCCCGCCGGCTCCGCCGAGGAGCTCTCGGTCAAGACCCGCGCCACCCATGAGCTGCTGATGCAGCCGCTGCCGGCCTACCGCGCCGAGCTGGGCTGGCGCATCGGCCTGGCCCTGGCGGCGCTGAACTTCGTGGTGCTGGGCCTGGCCGTGGCCACGGTCAACCCGCGCGCGGGGCGCAGTACCAGCCTGGTGTTCGCGCTGTTCGCCTTCATCGTCTACTACAACCTCATGACCCTGGGCACCAGCTGGGTCGGTGCCGGGCGCCTGGGCCTTGGCAGCTTCATGCTCACGCTGCACGGTGGCACCCTGGCGTTTTCGCTGCTGCTGCTGACCGCACGCCACAACAACTGGAGCCTGCGCCGCCTGTGGCAGCGCCGGAGCCCCGCATGAAAACCATTCGCCGCCTGATCCACCGCGAGGCTTTCTTCGCTGTCGCCTATGTAACCATCGGGTTCCTGGCCCTGTTCTTCTTCTTCGACCTGGTCGACGAGCTGCGCTGGGTGGGCCGCACCGGCCCCCAGGGCTACCAGCTCTCGCATGCCATGCTGTTCGTGGCACTCAGCATTCCCAGCCACCTGTACGAGCTGCTGCCCATCACGGTGCTGATCGGCACCATCTTCGTGATGGCCCGCCTGGCACAGAGCTCTGAATTCACCATCATGCGCACCAGCGGCATGGGCCCCTGGCGCGCCATGCGCACCCTGCTCACGCTGGGCGGGGTCTTCGTGGTGCTGACGTTTGCCGTGGGCGACTACATTGCGCCCCTGAGCGACAAGGCGGCGCAACTGATCAAGGTGCGCCACCTGGGCCGCCTCACCTCGGGTGCCACCGGCGCCTGGCTCAAGGAGCGCCAGGACGACCATTCCTATGCCGTCAACGTGCGCGCCCTCACGCCCGACGGCGGCATGCTCGACATCCGCATCTTCGAGTTCGACGCCAAGGGCCTGCTCGCCTCCCAGACCCGCGCGGCATCGGGCCGGTTTGGCGATGGCGGCGCGTGGGAGCTCACCAACGTGCAGCGCAGCAGCTTCCTGCAGCGCGGCGAAGACCAGGCCCACGTGGACCGGCTGAACGCCCCCACGCTGCAGTGGCCCACCCGCATCAGCGCCGACATGGTGGCCGCCTCGCTGCTCAAGCCCGACCGCATGGCCACGTTCGACCTGTTCCAGTACATCCGCCACCTCGACAGCAACGGCCAATCGGCCCAGCGCTACGAGATCGAGTTCTGGCGCAAGGTGTTCTACCCCCTGTCCTGCCTGGTGATGGTGGTGCTGGCCCTGCCGTTTGCCTACCTGCACTTCCGCTCGGGCGGCATCGCGGGCTATGTGTTCGGCGGCGTCATGGCCGGCATCAGCTTCTTCCTGCTCAACAACGTATTCGGCTATGCAGGCAACCTGCAGAACTGGTCCCCCTGGCTCACGGCAGCAGCACCGGGGCTTATCTATTCGCTGCTATCGCTGGGTGCCTTCACCTGGCTCGTTCTGAGGCGCTGACACCCGATGTCCGCCATCGTCCTGTTTGCCCACGGCTCGCGCGACCCTCTGTGGCGGGCGCCCATGGAGGCCGTGTCCGCCCGCATCGCGCAAGCGCATCCCGACAGGCCCGTGGCCTGCGCCTACCTGGAGCTGTGCGCCCCCACCCTGGCGGACGCCGTGGCGCAACTGGTGGTCCAGGGGGCCCGGCAGGTGACCGTGGTACCCATGTTCCTGGGCACCGGCAAGCATGCGCGCGAAGACCTGCCGGTGCTGGTGGAGCAGCTGCGCGCCAGCCACCCCGGCGTGCGGTTCAGCGTGCAGGCAGCCATTGGAGAGGATCCGCGCATGACCGCACTCATGGCCGAGATCGCCTGCGAATTGCCTGTCAGCTGAGCTTTTGCCAACTGTCTCCGGTATCTCTTAGATGCTTGCAGCATAATAATGCAACTCTTTAGGCGATATCAGATATGAATCTGCACCAATTCCGCTTTGTTCAGGAGGCCGCCCGGCGGGGCCTGAACCTGACCGAAGCCGCCAAGGCCCTGCACACCTCGCAGCCGGGCGTCTCCAAGGCCATCATCGAGCTGGAGGAAGAACTGGGCGTGGACATCTTCGCGCGGCACGGCAAGCGCCTCAAGCGCATCACGGAACCCGGCCAGCATGTGCTCAAGAGCATCGAGGTCATCATGCGCGAAGTGGGCAACCTCAAACGCATCGGCGAACAGTTCAGCGCCCAGGACAATGGCACGCTGAGCATCGCCACCACCCACACCCAGGCCCGCTATGTGCTGCCCGTGCCAGTGGCGCGCCTGCGCGAGGCCTACCCCAAGGTCAACATCAGCCTGCACCAGGCCACGCCCGATCAGGTGGCGCGCATGGTGATCGACGAGGTGGCCGAGATCGGCATGGCCACCGAATCGCTGGCCGACTACCCCGAGCTCGTGACCCTGCCCTGCTATGAATGGGAACACGTGCTGGTGCTGCCCCCCGGCCACCCGCTGGCGCAAAAGGAGCGCATCGGTCTGGATGACATCGCCCACGAGCCGCTCATCACCTACCACCCCTCGTTCACCGGCCGCGGCAAGATCGACCACGCCTTCGCCGCACGCCGCCTGCAGCCGCGCATCGCGCTCGAAGCCATCGATTCGGACGTGATCAAGACCTATGTGCGCCTGGGCCTGGGTATCGGCATCGTGGCCGAGATGGCCATGCGCGACGACCCCGTGGGCGACCTGGTGGTGCGCCCCGTGGGACACCTGTTCGGCCAGAGCGTGGCGCGCGTCGCCTTCAAGCGAGGTGCCTACCTGCGCAATTTCGTGTACAAATTCGCAGAATTGCTGAGCGACCGCCTGAGCCGCGAGCTGATCGCGCGCGCCATGAGCGGCCATGTCAACGACTATGAACTTTGAGAAGGTGTAACGCCCAATGAACGCTCTGTCCTCCGCAGTAGTCCCTTGCGTTTGCTGCGGGCAGGCGCTGCGCGCTGGCCTGGAGGAATGGCATTGGGTGTGCCCGCTGTGCGGCTACGAAGCTGCACAGCTGGCGCCTGCGATCAACGAGGCACGATCGCACGAAATGGTCGATGAAGCCCGGCGTGATACGGGCCTGAAGGCGCTGCGCGAGGCCAACTTCCACCAGTTGCTGGACCGCATGGCCCGCCACATCACCCCAGCCGGCGCGCGTTTGCTGGACGTGGGTGCCGCCCACGGCTGGTTCGTGAAGGCCGCCGCAGACCGGGGCTTCACCGTTCTGGGCCTGGAGCCGGACCACACCGTCTGCGAGCAGGCGCAACGCAGGGGTGTGCCGGTGCGCGAGGGCTTCTTCCCCGATGTGCTGGCCGAGAACGAGAATTTCGACGCCATCGTCTTCAACGACGTGTTCGAGCACATCCCGCATTCCGATGCCCTGCTGGCACAGTGCATCGCGCGGCTGGCACCTGGCGGGCTGCTGGTGCTGAACCTGCCCTCCAGCCGCGGGGTGTTCTACCGCACCAGCAAGCTGCTGCACCGCTTCGGTGCCGGCGCCTTCTTCGACCGGCTTTGGCAAAAGGGCATGCCTTCGCCGCACCTGCATTACTTCCATGCGCGCAACCTCACCCAGCTGAGTGCACGGCATGGCCTGACCCTGATCGACTCTGCCCACCTGGCAAGCGTCCACCTCGATGGCCTGTATGCCCGCATCGCGTACGTGAAGTCGGGGCTGCGCTGGCTGGCGCCCCTGATCTGGCTGTCCATCGTGGCAGCCTACCCCCTGGTGCGCTGGGGCACCCCGAGCGACATCGACGTGGTGATCTTTCGCCGCAATGGTGGCTAGGCTCCCAACCACCGCCACCGCCACCGCCCCATCGGCGCATCGCTGCCCCCGCCTTTTCATTCCCTCATCTTTCCCTGTCCCATGACCCTCGCGACCGACACCGCACGCACGCCCGTTCTTGCCAGCAAGCTGCCCCAGGTGGGCACCACCATCTTCACCGTGATGTCGGCCCTGGCGGCCGAACACAATGCGGTGAACCTGGGCCAGGGCTTCCCGGACTTCGCCTGCGACCCGGCGCTGGTCGATGCCGTCACTGCCGCCATGCAGTCCGGCCACAACCAGTACCCGCCCATGACCGGCGTGCCCGCGCTGCGCGAAGCCGTGTCCGCCAAGATCGAGGCGCTGCACGGCCGCCGCTACGACCCGGCCAGCGAGATCACCATCACCGCCGGCGCCACGCAGGCCATCATCACCGCCATCCTGGCCATCGTGCACCCGGGCGACGAGGTCATCGTGCTCGACCCCTGCTACGACAGCTACGTGCCCAACATCGAGCTGGCCGGCGGCCGCGCAGTGCGCGTGCCGCTCACGCCCGGCACCTTCCGGCCCGACTTCGGCAAGATCAGCGCAGCCATCACGCCGCGCACGCGCGCCATCCTCATCAACAGCCCGCACAACCCCAGCGCCACCGTCTGGAGCGCCGAGGACATGCTGGCGCTGCAGGACCTGCTGGCCCCTACCGACATCCTGTTGATCAGCGACGAGGTCTACGAGCACATGGTGTTCGACGGCGGCCAGCACCAGAGCGCTGCGCGCTTCGCGGGCCTGGCGGCGCGCGCCTTCATCGTCTCGAGCTTCGGCAAGACCTTCCACGTCACGGGCTGGAAGGTGGGCACCGTGGCTGCCCCCGCCGCGCTGACGGCCGAGTTCCGCAAGGTGCACCAGTTCAATGTGTTCACGGTGAACACCCCCGTGCAGTACGGCCTGGCCACCTACCTCAAGGACCCCGCCCCCTACCTGCAGCTGCCCGCCTTCTACCAGGCCAAGCGCGACCTGTTCCGCGAAGGCCTGGCCGGCTCGCGCCTGAAGCTCTTGCCCAGCACGGGCAGCTACTTCCAGTGCGTGGACATCTCTGCCGTGAGCGACCTGAACGAGTCGGACTTCTGCCAATGGCTCACACGCGAGATCGGCGTGGCCGCCATCCCGCTGTCGGCCTTCTACGGTGACGGCTTCGACCAGCGCGTGGTGCGCTTTTGCTTCGCCAAGAAGGACGACACCCTGCGCGCGGCGCTGGAGCGGCTGCGCAAGCTGTGACCGGCGAGCAGCGTCAGCGGTAGCCCGCGACGTCCACTGGCTCGCCAGCCCGCTCCTCGGCCAGCATATGGCCCCAGGCATCGGGCTGGCTGCCGTCCACATCCGTGAAGCCATAGACCCGCGCCAGTTGCCCGCTGGAGAGGGATTGCCCATTCCAGCGCGCCACCTCTGGGTCCTGCGCCAGCGCCGCCACGGCGCGGCCCACATAGGCCGGGCTTTCGGCCACCGCGAAGCCGGGCACGCGCGCCACGGCGTCGCGCCAGTTGGCCTCGGTGACGCCGAAGGCCTCCAGCATGGCCTCCGAGCGCAGCCAGCCGGGCGACAGCGACACGGCAGTGGCGCCGTGCGGCGCCAGCTCGTGCCCGAGCGCAAAGCCCATGCGCAGCACCGCAGCCTTGGCGATGTCGTAGAAAAAGGAGTTGCGGTAGCGCGTGCCGTTGTATTCGGCCGTGCCGTCATTGACCTCCACCACCAGCCCGCCGGGTGACTTCAGCAGCAGCGGAAGCGCGAAATGGCTGGTGATGGCATGCGTGTCCACCGCCAGGCGCAGGGTGCGCAGGCCATAGTCCAGGTCGGACTCCCACACTGTCTTGTTCCATTCGATATGGGTGGCGCCGAAGATGTCGTTCACCAGCAGGTGCAATGCGCCCTGATCGCGCTCGATGCCTGCCACCAGGGCACGCACCTCGTCCTGCACCAGGTGGTCCACCCGCACCGCAATGCCCTGGCCACCGGCCTGGTCCACGAGCGCCGCGGTCTCCTCGATGGTCTCGGGCCGGCCCATCTCGGAACGCTGTGCGCCCGATGAGCGGCCGGTCACGTAGACAGTGGCTCCGGCGGCGCCGAGTTGCACGGCGATGCCTCGGCCGGCGCCCCGGGTGGCTCCGGCCACCAGGGCGACTTTCCCTCTGAGTGAGGTGGGGATCGGGTTCATGCGGTCCTTCCTTTTGTGTGCATGGACTGCCACGGTACCGGTGCCCGGTGCTCAGGTCTTGGAAGAAAGCGAAACACCGCGCTGCAGGAACTCGGTGGGCGACAGCCCGCAAAGCGCGCGGAACTCGTTGGCCAGGTGCGCTTGGTCGTAGAAACCGCCATCGGCGGCCAGCCCAGCCCAGCCCAGGAAAAGACCGGCGCCGCAGGGCTGCTGGCGCGCAGTGCGCGCAGGCAGGCGCGCAGGCGCGCGAGCCGGCTCCAGGCCTTGGGGGACATACCCACCTCGGCACGAAAGATCTGCTGCAGGCGCCGCTCGCCCATGCCCACCGCAGTGGCCACCTCCCCGGGCCGCATCCGGCCGGCGGAGGCAGCCAGCAATGCAGCGGCCTGCGAAGCACAGGGATTGGCAGGCCGCACATTCTGCGACAGACGCTGCTCCAGCGACGCCCGCAGCAAGGCCACACGGGCTTCGTCGTCGGCTTGCCCGGACATGCGTTCGCGCAACGCTTGGAAAGACGCGCCCCACACAGCATCCAGCGGCACCGCCATGCCCTGCAGTTCCCCGGCTGGCACCCCGAGCAAGGCCGATGCAGCGCCGGGACGCAGCGCCACCGAGATGCTGTGCATGCGGCTGCTGCGGCGCCAGCGCAGCAGCACGGGCGCGATGGCGGCGCCCAGGGCGACGCTGTCCTGGCGCTCCGCCGCCGGCCCGGCCAGCATGCCGTCGCCCAGGTGGATCACCAGGCGCACGGCCCCATCGGGCAGCACGCGCTCGGCCACCTCGGCGCCTTCGGCAAAGGTTTCGCGGTACAGCAGGATCTGGGAGACATGGGCGCCGAGCTGCGCGCCCACGCAAAAGGTACGCAGCGTATCGGCGGGCACCGTGGTTTCGGGCCCGTGCGAGGGGTCTTCATCGAGGCGAAGGAAGAGGCGCTCGGTCATGGTTGTGCTGCAGTTGGCACATCCTAGTCCACTGCAGCGGGGACTGGCCTGCGCCCGTGCCCGCACGCGCGCCTACAGCAGCACGATGTCGTACTGCTCCTGACCCATCGCGCTTTCGGACTGCAGCGAAATCGGCTTGCCGATGAAATCCGACAGGCCCGCCAAATGCTGGCTTTCCTCGTCGAGGAACAGCTCCACCACGCGTGCCGAAGCGACCACGCGGAACTCGCGCGGGTTGAACTGGCGTGCCTCGCGCAGGATCTCGCGCAGGATGTCGTAGCACACGCTGCGCGCGGTCTTCACGCTGCCCTTGCCCTGGCAGGCCTCGCAGGGCTCGCACAGCATGTGGGCTAGGGACTCGCGTGTGCGCTTGCGCGTCATCTCCACCAGCCCCAGTTGCGAGAAGCCGCCGGCCATGGTCTTGACGCGGTCGCGCCCGAGCTGCTTCTTGAACTCGGAGAGCACGGCGTCCTGGTGGCCGCCCTGCACCATGTCGATGAAGTCCACGATGATGATGCCGCCCAGGTTGCGCAGGCGCAGTTGGCGGGCGATGGCCTGGGCGGCCTCCAGGTTGGTCTTGAATATGGTGTCGTCGAAATTGCGCGCGCCCACGTAGCCGCCGGTGTTCACGTCGATGGTGGTGAGCGCCTCGGTCTGGTCGACGATGAGGTAGCCGCCCGATTTGAGGTCCACGCGCCGGCCCAGAGCCTTGGCCACCTCTTCGTCGATGGAGTACAGGTCGAAGATGGGGCGCTCGCCTTTGTAGTGCTGCAGCTTGGGCGCCGCGGCGGGCATGAATTCCTGCCCGAAGGCGCGCAGGCGCTGGTACTGCTCGAGCGAGTCGAGGCGGATGGTCTGCGTATGGTCGCCCACCAGGTCGCGCAGCACGCGCTGCAGCAGGTCCAGGTCCTGGTGCAGCAGCGACATGGGCGGCAGCCGCAGCGATGCCTCCTTGATGCGCGCCCAGGTCTTGCGCAGGTAGGCGATGTCCTCGGCCAGCTCGGCGTCGGTCGAATCCTCGCCATTGGTGCGCAGGATGAAACCGCCGCCACCGCCCGAGGCCTTGTCGCCCACCAGGGCTTGCAGGCGGGCGCGCAGCGCATCGCGCTCGGCCGAGGGGATCTTCTGCGAGACACCCACATGGTCGTCCTGCGGCAAGAAGACCAGCAGGCGCCCGGCGATGCTGATCTGCGTGGACAGGCGCGCGCCCTTGGTGCCGATGGGGTCCTTGATGACCTGCACCATGAGCGACTGGCCTTCGAACACCTGCTTTTCGATGGGCACCTGCGGCTCGCCCTTGCGCGCGAACGCGGGCGGCTCGCCGTCGGGCTGGCGCTGCCAGACGTCTGCCACGTGCAGAAAGGCGGCGCGCTCCAGGCCGATGTCGATGAAGGCCGACTGCATGCCCGGCAGCACGC
>JAZKEE010000153.1:0-8769 GCA_040387235.1 Pseudomonadota bacterium | reverse complement strand
CCGCGCTGGACCTGCGCAGCCGGCGCACGCTGATCTCGGTGTTCGACGCCCGCCGGCTGGCGCAGGGCCCGCTGGCCCAGGGCAGCATGGACCGGGCGGTGCCCCTGGGCTTTCACGGGACATTCATCCCGGCGTGACGGTGGGTCGGCCCGGCACCGCCATCCTGGTGGACCGGTCTGCGCGATAGACTCGGAGCCCCCCCGGAGAACCCCGGGGCGCACCAGTCTTGGATTCAGATGACAAACACCGATCTCTCCGCGCACACTCCGATGATGCAGCAGTACTTCACGCTGAAAGCTGCACACCCGGACACGCTCGTCTTCTACCGCATGGGCGATTTCTACGAGCTGTTCTATGCCGATGCCGAGAAGGCTGCACGCCTGCTGGACATCACGCTGACCCAGCGCGGCCAGTCCGGGGGCCAGCCGGTGATCATGGCGGGAGTGCCTTTCCATGCGCTGGAAAACTACCTGGGCCGGCTGATAAAGATGGGCGAGTCGGTCGCCATCTGCGAACAGGTGGGCGACGTGGCCACGGCCAAGGGGCCGGTGGAGCGCAAGGTGGTGCGCGTGGTCACGCCCGGCACCCTCACCGATACCGAGCTGCTGTCGGACAAGACCGAGTCCATGCTGCTGGCCGTGCACCAGGGCCCGCGCGCACGCTGCGGCCTGGCCTGGCTGAGCGTGACCCAGGGCCGGGTGTACCTGGCCGAATGCACGCAGGACGAGGTGGGCACCTGGCTGGCGCGCGTGGCACCCAGCGAGGTGATCTACAGCGCCGGGGTGACCGAGCGCTTCGAGCAGCAACTGCAGGTGCTGCGCCAGGGCGGCGCCTTCACCTGCCCCATGGGCCCCCGGCCGGACTGGCAGTTCGACGGCACGCTGGGCGAGCGCAAGCTGCTCGAGCACCTGGGCGCCGCCAGCCTGCAGGCCTGGGGCGCGCAGGAACTGACCCAGGCCCATGCGGCCGCCGCCGGCCTGCTGGCCTATGCCGAGCACACGCAAGGCCGCACGCTGACCCACGTGCACAGCGTGCAGGTGCAGCGCGGCGACGACCTGATCGACCTGCCGGCCAGCACGCGCCGCAACCTGGAGATCACGCGCACCCTGCGCGGCGAGGATGCGCCCACCCTGCTTTCGCTGCTCGACACCTGCATGACCGGCATGGGCAGCCGGCTGCTCAAGACCTGGCTGCTGGAGCCCCCGCGCGACCGAACCGCGGCACGCCAGCGCCTGGCCGCCACCACCGCGCTGCGTGGCGCGGGCGGAGCCGGTGGCGGCGCCGGCCCCTGGGCCACGCTGCGCAACGAACTCAAGGGCGTGAGCGACGTGGAGCGCATCACTGCGCGCATCGCCCTGCGCCAGGTGCGCCCGCGCGAGCTGGTCGGCCTGTGCAAGACGCTGCACAAGGCGGCCCTGCTGGCCCGTGCCGGCCAGGCGGCCGAGCCCTATCTGGCGGAGATCTTCGAACAGCTCCACCCGCCGGTGGACTGCCCCGAGCTGCTGCAGCGCGCCATCACCGAGGAGCCTGCGGCACTGGTGCGCGACGGCGGCGTCATGGCCACGGGCTTCGACAGCGAACTCGACGAGCTGCGCGCCATACAGACCAACTGCGACGACTTCCTGCTCGACCTGGAGACGCGCGAGAAGGCCCGCACCGGCATCGCCAACCTGCGCGTGCAGTTCAACAAGGTGCACGGCTTCTACATCGAGGTGACCAGCAGCAACCTGGACAAGGTGCCCGATGACTACCGCCGCCGCCAGACCCTGAAGAACGCCGAGCGCTTCATCACGCCCGAACTCAAGACCTTCGAGGACAAGGCGCTGTCGGCCAACGAACGCGCCCTGGCACGCGAGAAATGGCTGTACGAGCAGGTGCTGGACCAGTTGCAGCCCCACGTGCCGGCCCTGACCCGCCTGGCCCAGGCGCTGGCTGCCCTGGACGTGCTGTGCGCGCTGGCCGAACGCTCGCTTACGCTGAACTGGTGCGCCCCGCAGTTCGTGGCCGAGCCCTGCATCGAGATCGAGGACGGCCGCCACCCGGTGGTGGAGGCGCGCCTGGCCGAGGTCTCGGCCGGCAGCTTCATCGCCAACCACACGCGGCTGAACGCCAACACGCGCATGCAGGTCATCACCGGCCCCAACATGGGCGGCAAGTCGACCTACATGCGCCAGGTGGCGCTCATCGTGCTGCTGGCCAGCATGGGCAGCCACGTGCCGGCCAGCGCCTGCCGCCTGGGGCCCATCGATGCCATCCACACCCGCATCGGCGCGGCCGACGACCTGGCCAACGCGCAGTCGACCTTCATGCTGGAGATGACCGAGGCCGCGCAGATCCTGCACGCCGCCACGCCGCACAGCCTGGTGCTGATGGACGAGATCGGCCGTGGCACCAGCACCTTCGACGGCCTGGCCCTGGCCAGCGGCATCGCCACGCACCTGCACGACAGGACACGCGCCTTCACGCTGTTCGCCACGCACTATTTCGAGCTGACCGAGCTGCCCGCCAAGGCGAAGCACGCGGTGAACATGCACGTGAGCGCGGCCGAGGCGGGCGCCGACATCGTCTTTCTGCACGAGATCCAGCCCGGCCCCGCGAGCCGCAGCTACGGGATCCAGGTGGCCAAGCTCGCGGGCGTGCCCGCTGCGGTGCTGAACCATGCACGCCACGCGCTGGCCGCGCTGGAAGAACGCGCGGGAGAGGATGAACTGCAGGTGGACCTGTTCGCCGTGCCCGCCATGCCCGAGAGCGCGGGCGCGAGCCCGGTGGAGGCCCTGCTGTCCACCATCCATCCCGACGCGCTGAGCCCGCGCGAGGCGCTCGACGCGCTCTACCAGCTCAAGAAGCTGGTGGGGTAGCAAAAGGTCATTCCAATTTCAGGCCGATGTCCTTGATGAGCTGGCCCCAGCGCGCACGCTCCACCCTGGCGTAGGCGTTCATCTCCTCGGCCGTGCCGGGCACGGCTTCCACGCCCAGGGTCTGGAAGCGGGCCTTCACCGGAGTGGAGTTCAGGGCCTGCTGCAGGGCGGCGTTCAGGCGCTGCACCTCGGCAGCGGGCATGGAGGCGTTGACCGACAGGCCCTGCCAGGCAAAGGCCTCGAAATCCTTGAGGCCCTGCTCCATCAGCGTGGGCACCTCGGGAAGCGTGGCCATGCGCCGGGCGCTGGCCACCGCGATGGCGCGCAGATTGCCGCCCGTGATGTTGGGCATGCCGCCGGCCGACTCGACGAACATGAAGGGCACCTGGCCGCCCATGATGTCCTGGATGGCGGGCGTGACGCCGCGGTAGGGCACGTGCGTCATCTTCAGGCCCGTGCGCTGGCGCAGCAGTTCCATGGCCAGGTGGTGCGGCGTGCCGGCACCCGGCGATGCGAAGTTGACGCCTTCGGGCTGGGCCTTGGCCCAGGCGACGAACTCCTGGAAGTTGCGCACCGGCAGCTTGGGCGAGACCACCAGGATCAGCGGAAAGCGCACCAGCATGCCCACCGAGGCCAGGTCCTTGTCCACGTTGTAGCTGAGCTTGCTGTACAGCCAGGGGTTGGTGGCCAGCACCGCATAGTCGCCTGTGAGCAGCAGGTTGGCGGGGGTGGACGAGCGCGCCACGTAGTCGGCCGCAATGTTGTGCGCCGCGCCGGGCTTGTTGACCACCACGATGGTCTGGCCGAGCGTCTTGCCCATCTGGTCGGCCACGGTGCGCGCGACGATGTCGGTGCCGCCCCCAGGGGACATGCCCACCACCCATTCGAGCGGGCGGCGCTCCTGGGCGCTGGCGCCCGGGGACATGCTGCACATGGCCAGGGCGGCGGCGGTGCACAGTGCGGTGCGGCGGGTCGGGTGGGTGCTTGGCATGGTGTGTCTCCTCACAAGGTGATGGTTTGAAAAAGCGCAGGGACCGTGAAATTCATGTTTTAATTAACTAGCTAAATCACTAACTGAAGACCGCAGCACGGGCGCAGGGCATGCCGCGCTCAATACGGGCTGGCCGAGGCGGGCTGTGCCCGCGGCGCCGGGCGGTTGCCGAAATGGCCGGCCAGTTCGGTGGCTGCGCGCACCAGCAGGGTGGTGTCCACCCCCACGGCGACGAACAGCGCCCCGGCATCGAGGTAGGTCTGCGCCAGCGCCCGGTCCGCCATGAGGATGCCCGCGGCCTTGCCGGCCCGGCGCACGGTGGCGATGCCGTCCAGGATGGCGCGCTGCACCTCGGGGTGACCGGGCTGGCCCCGGTAGCCCATGGATGCGGACAGGTCGGCCGGGCCGAAAAAGACACCGTCCACGCCCTCGGTCTCGGCGATGGCCTGCAGGTTCTGCAGCGCCAGCGGTGTCTCGGCCTGTACCAGCAGGCACATCTGGCCGTTGGCGCGGTTCAGGTAGTCCTCCACCTGATTCCAGCGCGAGGCACGCGCCAGCGCCGCGCCCATGCCGCGCATGCCCTCGGGCGCATAGCGCATGGCGCGCACCATCAGCGCGGCGTGCTCGGGCGTATCGACCATGGGGATGAGCAGGGTCTGCGCGCCCACGTCCAGGTACTGCTTGACCAGGGCCACTTCGCCCTGCACCGGGCGCACCACAGACTGCACCGGGTACGGGGCCACGGCACGCAGCTGCTCGAGCACCGTGCGCACGTCGTTGGGCGCATGCTCACCGTCGAGCAGCAGCCAGTCGAAACCGCAGCCGGCCAGGGCCTCGGCGGCGTTGGCATCGGCCAGGCCGACCCACAGGCCGATCTGCGGCCGGCCCGCGCGCAGTGCGTTGCGGAAATGGTTCTCGGGGATCTGCTGCATGGTGCGGCCTTCACACGAATCGAAAGGAGACCGAGCCCAGTGGCCCGTAGTCCACATGGAAGTTGTCGCCCTGCACGGCGGCCACGGGCCGCGTGAAGGAGCCGGCCAGCACCACGTCCCCGGCGTTGAGCTGCTCGCCGTGCGGCGCGATCTTGTTGGCCAGCCAGGCCACGCCCGTGGCCGGGTGGTTGAGCACTGCGGCCGCCAGGCCCGTCTCTTCGATCACACCGTTCTTGTGCAGCAGCGCGCCCACCCAGCGCAAGTCCACGTCCATGGGTTTCACGGGCCGCCCGCCGAGCACGATGCCGGCATTGGCGGCAAAGTCGGAAATGGTGTCGAACACCTTGCGCATGGCCCGGGTGTCGCGGTCGAACTGCTCGATGCGCGCATCGATGATCTCGATGGCCGGCACCACGTAGTCGGTGGCCGAGAGCACATCGAACAGCGTCACGCCCGGGCCCTTGAGCGGCCGCGCCAGGATGAAGGCCAGCTCCACCTCCACGCGCGGTGCGATGAAGCGCTCAAATGGGATGTCGCCACCGGCGTCGAAGAACATGTCGTCCATCAGCGGCGCGTAGTCGGGCTCGGTGATCTGGCTGGCCTGCTGCATGGCGCGCGAGGTCAGGCCGATCTTGCGGCCCTTGATGCTGCGGCCATCGGCCTGTTCGCGCTGCACCCATGCGCGCTGGATGGCATAGCCGTCCTCGATGGTCATCTCGGGGTACTGCGCCGAGAAATGGCGCAACTGCGTGCGCTGCTTGCGCGCCTGGTAGAGCTGCTGCGCCAATGCGTTGATGGTGTCGTTGGAAAGCATGGGGGTCACGCGCCCTGCACGGGCGGGTTGAACAAGGGATGGAGGGAGCTGTGCCTGGCGTCGAAGACCTCGGGGCCCTCGTCGATCTGCAGGGTGACGCCGATGGGACGCGACGCGAGCAGCGGTGCGAAGTGCGCCTGCGCCGCGGTCGACAAGGCCTGGCCCACGGCCTGGTGCGTGGCGGTGCTGCGGCCCCGGCCCATGCGAAGATTCAGGTAGACAAAGCCGTAGCCCGGTGACGCGCCGCCCGCTGGCACGGCATCGCCGTCATCGGCCACCGCATGGTGCGCGGCGGGGTAGGCCAGCACGCGGATGCCGCCGGTGGGGAACACCGGCTTGCCCGCCTGGTCCACCTGTTGGCGCATGGCGGCGGCCAGGGCGCGGCACAGCGCGCCCATGTCGCTGCCGCCCTGCTCCACGGGCCGGTCCAGGTCGGGGGTGTAGAGAATCACCAGGTGGGGCATGGCGCGCTCCTCACAACCGGCTGGCCGATGGCTGGCCACCCGCCGATGCCTGCGGCCCAGGCACCGCGGCACCCGTCTGCGGCGTGACCGGGAACACGGCATTGATCTGCCCCGTGCCCGAGGCGCCAAAGTACGGCGTGAGCACCTCGGCGCGGCCCGCATAGTCCGACCAACCCAGCGCGCCGATGAGCATGGCCGTGTCGTGCATGAAGCCCTCGCCATGGCCCTTGGCCGCGTACTCGGGCAGCATGGCGCAGAAGGTGGCCCAGTCCCCCGCGTGCCACATCTCGACCACGCGGTGGTCCAGCGTTTCGAGGAAGGGGCTCCAGATCTTCGTGGCGAAATCCGGCGCCAGGCCGTTCTGCGCGAAGCGGTGGCTCAGGCTGCCGCTGGCCAGGATGGCCACGGTGCCGTCGTACTGCTCCTCGATGGCCTGGCGCATGGCCCAGCCCAGGCGTGCGCTGTCGTTGAGGTAATGCACCTGGCACAGGGCCGAGACCGAGACCACCTTGAAGCGCTGGTCCGCATTCATGTAGCGCATGGGCACCAGGGTGCCGTACTCGGGTGCCAGCGTGGTCGCAGGGTGGGCCAGCGTCTCCACGCCCTGGGCGCAGCAGGCCTTTGCCAGCAACTGGCCGAGTTCCGGGTTGCCCGGGAAGGCGTAGGGGAGGTTGCTGATGAAGTGCGGCAGCTCGTTGCTGGTGTACACGCCTTCGAAGCGTGGCGCGCAGTTGATGTGGTAATTGGCGTTCACCAGCCAGTGCGTGTCGAACACGAC
This sequence comes from Pseudomonadota bacterium, assembly GCA_040387235.1. GTDB lineage: Bacteria > Pseudomonadota > Gammaproteobacteria > Burkholderiales > Burkholderiaceae_C > Acidovorax. Next base: position 1,932 of record JAZKEE010000153.1, on the reverse strand, counting down.
GATGGTGTCCACGCCCAGTTCGCGGCAGCGCCGGCCGATCTCCACGTGGCCGTCGATGGCCGCCTGGCGAAAGCCCTTGCGCGGGCCGTCGAGCTCGCTCAGGTACATGGACGGCACATGCGTGATCTTGGCCGCCAGTGCGAGTTTGCCCATGCTCAGACTCCCCAGTGTGGAATGTGGTGGCTGCCCAGCGAGACCGCGACGTTCTTGGGCTCCAGGAACACCTCGTAGCTCCAGGTGCCGCCCTCGCGCCCGGTGCCGCTGCCCTTGGTGCCGCCAAAGGGCTGGCGCAGGTCGCGCACGTTCTGGCTGTTGACGAAGCACATGCCCGCCTCGATGCCTGCGGCCACGCGGTGGGCGCGGCCGATGTTCTCGGTCCACACGTAGCTCGACAGTCCGTACTGCGTGTCGTTGGCCAGGCGGATGGCCTCGGCCTCGTCCGCGAAAGGGATCAGGCAGGCCACGGGGCCGAAGATCTCGTCCTGCGCTATCTGCATGCGGTTGTCCACATCGGCGAACACGGTAGGTTGCACGAAGTTTCCTTTGCGCAAATGGGCCGGCAGGTCCGGCGCGTCGAGCCCGCCGCACAGCAGCGTGGCCCCTTCCTTCGGGCCCAGTTCGACGTAGCTGCGCACCTTGGCCAGGTGGGCCGGGCTGATCATGGGGCCGATGATGGTCTTCTCGTCCGTCGGGTCGCCCACGGTGATGCGCCGGGCCCGCGCCGCGAACTTCTCGGCGAAGTCGGCATAGATCGACTTCTGCACCAGGATGCGCGAGCCCGCCGTGCAGCGCTCGCCGTTGTTCGAGAAGATCATGAACACCGCAGCGTCGAGCGCGCGGTCCAGGTCCGCATCTGCAAAGACCACGAAGGGGCTCTTGCCACCGAGCTCCATGCTGAACTTCTTGAGCCCGGCCGCCTGCACGATGCGGTTGCCCGTGGCCGTGGAGCCGGTGAACGAGATGGCACGCACGTCGGGGTGCGCGCACAGCGGCTCGCCCGCCTCCTTGCCAAAGCCGTGCACCACGTTCAACACGCCGGCCGGTATGCCGGCTTCGAGCGCCAGTTCGCCCAGGCGCGCGGCGGTGAGCGGCGACAGCTCGCTCATCTTGAGCACCGCCGTGTTGCCGAAGGCCAGGGCCGGTGCCACCTTCCACGTGGAGGTCATGAAGGGCACGTTCCACGGCGAGATCAGCGCGCACACGCCCACGGGGTGGAACAGCGTGTAGTTGAGGTGCGTGGGCGTGGGGTAGGTGTGGCCGTCCACGCGCGTGCACATCTCGGCAAAGTAGTAGAAGTTGTCGGCCGCGCGCGGGATCAGGGCCTTGCCGGTCTGGGCGATGACCTGTCCGGTGTCGCGCGTTTCGGTGGCCGCGATCTGCGGCACCTCGGCCGCGATCAGATCGCCGAGCTTGCGGATCAGCTTGGCGCGCTCGGGGGCGGGCAGGCCGGCCCAGGCGGGGAAGGCGTCCTTGGCGGCGGCCACGGCGGCGTTCACCTCGGCCGCACCGCCGCTGGCCACCTCGGCCAGCACCTCCTGGGTGGCGGGGTTCACGGTCTCGAAGTAGTCGCGGCCGGGCACGGCCTTGCCGGCGATCAGGTGGTCTATGCGCATGGGATCAGGTCTCCTCTGTATGGATGTTGAACGCCTCGTCGCCGACGATGGTGTTGACGAGGCGGCCGATGCCGTCGATCTCGGTCACCACCTCGTCGCCCCCGTCGACGTTGACCACGCCCTCGGGCGTGCCGGTGAGGATCACGTCGCCCGCACGCAGCGTCATGAAGCTGCTCAGGTAGGCGATCAACTCGGGGATGCCGTTGACCATGTTGCCGGTGTGGCCCTGCTGGGTCACCTGGCCATTGACCCAGGTGCGCAGCGTGAGGTCGTGCGGGTCGGGCACGTCGGCCGCGTCCACGAACCAGGGGCCGAGCAC
>JAZKEE010000152.1:0-6320 GCA_040387235.1 Pseudomonadota bacterium | reverse complement strand
CTGGGCCTTCATGTCGCACGAGAACGGGCATGACATCCATGCCTTCAACGATGGGGCGGGCACGTGGTCGCGCTCCGTCTTCTGGGAAGATGGCAACATCAAGCCCTACCTCAGCGGCGACTGCAATCCCAGCCCGAATGGCAACTACGCTACCAACATGGTGCACTACTTCCGGTTTCTTTCAGACAGCATTTCGGGCCGCGCAGTACACAGGACAGGGGATCAATTTGTCACTAACGACATCATGGAGCATGACGGACATTTGCACCTCCAATAGCCCTTGCGCAACGCCTGCGGACCGAAACGGCCCCCCGAACAGTCCATGAAAACATTGGCATTCATCGCGTCATCCATCCTGGCGCTGCTGGTCATGGCCTATTTTGGTGTCCTCTACGTGCCCGAAGCGGCTACAGGCGTCCGCCTGAAAATGGGCTCCGCCACGGAGGAAAGAATCACCCAGGGCATCCACATAAGCATCCCCTGGCTGTACGAAATCCAGGTGTTTTCCGGAGCGATCCACATATCGCAGCTGGAAATCAATGCCGACGGCCATGCCTGCGAGCCAGGTCCACGCGCAAAGCTACGCACCCTGTGGCGCATAGTCGACGCCCGGCGGTTCATGCCGCTGGTGGCTGCAAGCCCCGGAACATCGGTGGCGGCATTGGGCGAGCGCCAGATACTGCAAACATTCTGTGCGCTGAGCAAGGCTCCACCGGAGGCGTCAAAGCACAGCCCATCGCCGAACTTTGAAGACGGATCGATGGAGACGATACTCAATCAGTCGCTGGTGCAGGGCTTCGGAGTCGAAGTGCTGAACATGGCAAAAAGCACCCGCTAGGACCGTGCCGACAGGTACTTTGGCTCAGGCCTGCACCAGCACCCGGTCTCCAGTACTACTACACATCCCGCGCCAACCGCACCCCCGAAAACTGCCACCGCGCAGCTGCCGGAAAGAAGTTGCGGTAGGTGGCCCGCACATGCCCCGCAGGCGTAGCGCACGAGCCCCCGCGCAGCACGTACTGGTTGACCATGAACTTGCCGTTGTACTCGCCCACGGCGCCCTCGGCCGTGCGGAAGCCGGGGTACGGGGCATAGCTCGACTGGGTCCACTGCCAGGCGTCGCCGAACATCTGCGCCATGCCCGCTCCCTCGGCAGCGCCGGGGTGCAGCAGTGCGTCGGGGCCGTCGACAAAGTGGCCTTGAAGGGGCTGGCGCGCGGCGGCGCACTCCCATTCGGCCTCGGTGGGCAGGCGGGCGCCGGCCCAGCGGGCGTAGGCGTCGGCTTCGTAGTACGACAGGTGCACGGCGGGCAATGCGCTGGCAAGGGGCAACAGGCCGGCCAGCGTGAATTCGTGCCAGGCGTCACCGACACCGCCCTGCCCTGCGCGGTGCCAGTAAATCGGTTGTTCAAGGCCCTGCGCCGTGCGCCAATCCCAGCCTTCGGCCAGCCAGTGGGTGGGGTTGCGGTAGCCGCCGTCTTCGATGAAGGCGGCGTACTCGCCGTTGCTCACCAAGCGCGATGCCAAGGCGTGGGGCTGCAGGTAGACGCGGTGGCGCGGCAGTTCGTTGTCGAAGGCAAAAACGCCAGTGTTGCCGGTGTGGCCGATTTCGACCACGCCGCCGTCGCTGCGGTGCCAGGTGAGGGGCTGGGCGGGACCGCTGCCTGCAGCCGTAGCGGGCTGGAGGGTGTGGTACGCCGGAAACAGCGGGTTGCACGAGAGCAGGTGCTTGATGTCGGTGACCAGCAGCTCCTGGTGCTGTTGCTCGTGGTGCAGGCCCAGCTCCACCAGGGCCTGCAGCTTGGCGTTGTCTCTATGGCGGGCCAGAAGGCGCTGCATGCGCTCGTCCACATTGGCGCGGTAGGCCATCACCTCGGCCAGGGATGGCCGCGTGAGCAGGCCGCGCTGCGGGCGCGGGTGCTTGGCGCCCACGCCGTTGTAGTAGGAGTTGAAGAGCACGCGAAAGGCGGGGTGGAACGGCGCAAACGCCAGTTCGTGCGGCTCCAGCACAAAGGTCTCGAAGAACCAGGTGGTGTGCGCCAGGTGCCACTTGGCGGGGCTGGCGTCGGGCATGGACTGAGCGCAGGCGTCTTCTGCAGACAGTGGCGCTACCAGTTCCACCGATCGCTGGCGCACGCCAGCGTAATCAGCGGGTTGCGGGGCCGGGTGGGCCAGGGGGTTCGCCGTGAACATCCTGGCAGTGTGCCTCACCGTTGCCGCCAACGCCACCGCATCCGGCTGGGGAGGTCGCATGGGCAGACCGTGGCCGGTGCCGGGGCTGGACAGTGGCGCACCAGGGCGCGCCTGGTCAAGGCTGCGCATGCACCACCGCAAACCAGCCACGCGGGTCGGTCCAGGCCCGGGCGCGCGAAAAGCCGGCGCGCGCCAGCAGGTCGGTGAAGGCGGGCAGCGTGTACTTGTAGCTGTTCTCGGTGTGGATGCATTCACCCGCCGCGAAATCGCGCACGCCGCCGCCCTGCCAGCGCACCTGCAGGGGCGACATGGCCTGCAGGTGCATTTCGATGCGCGACTGCAGGGTGTTGAAGAACGCCAGGTGGCGCCACTGCGCGGGGTCGAAATTGCTGCCGACAAGGCGGTTCACGTGCGTGAGCACATTGAGGTTGAAGGCAGCGGTAACGCCGGCCGCATCGTCGTAAGCGGCCTCGAGCACGTCCACCTCCTTGGGCAGGTCGATGCCGATGAGCAGGCCACCGTCGGCATCGGGCTCACCCTCGCCGTCGACGAGGTCGCGCATCTGTTCGAGCAGCATCAGTGCATGGGGCGGGTCGAAGTTGCCGATGGACGAGCCGGGGTAGAACACCAGGCGCCCGGTGCGCGGGATGTCGGCCGGCAGGGTGACGCCGCGCGTCATGTCGGCGCCCACGGCGCGGGCGTCCATGCCGGGGAATTCCTCGCGCATGCGGGCCACGGCGCTCTGCAGAAAATCGGCCGAGATGTCCACCCCCACAAAGCAGGCCGGGGCCAGCGTGCGGCACAGGGTGCGCGCCTTTTCGCAGTTGCCGGCGCCCAGCTCGATCAACGTGCGGCCCTGGCCTACGGCCTCGGCGATGGAGGCTGCGTGCTGCTGCATCACCGCATGTTCGGTGCGCGTGGGGTAGTACTCGGGCAGGCGGGTGATGGACTCGAACAGCTCCGAGCCCAATTGGTCATAGAAGTACTTGGGCGAGATGGTGGCGGGCTGCTGCAGCAGGCCCTCGGTGATCTCGTCGAAGATGGACTGGTCTGCCAGTGCCTGGGCAGGCACGGCAGCATCTGCGCCGCCCGGCTCGGGGGCCAGGCCCTCGAAGGCTTCAAAGGCCAGGTGGGGTGGCTTGGCGTTCCAGGCCGCTTGGCGCGTCGCGCCCCGGGTTGGAAGCAAGGGCGACGGATTCTGGAGGAGTGCGTGGGCCATGGTTCGGAAGGTTAGCGGCGGGGCCGTGGCCCCCAAGTAGGACGATTGCGCATGTGCTGGGTCGTGGCCGCCACTGGGGTGCCGCTGCGCGGGCGCGGCAAGGAGTGGGCTTGGCTGTCATCGGGCCACGCCACAATCATGGCGCCCCGGGTCAGGCACGGCAAGCCCTGTTTCGGCTGGCCCGCATTTCGCTTGCAAACACCCCTTTGCCACCAATACACCAGACAAGGACACCCCGACCCATGGATTCACTGACCCAGATCGCCCTGGGCTCCGCCGTCACCCTTGCCACCATGGGCCGCCGCACAGCCGCGTGGAAGGCCGTTTTCTGGGGCGCCGTGGCCGGCACCCTGCCCGACCTGGATGCCTTCATCGACCATGGCGACGCCATGCTCAACATGGTGCTGCATCGCAGCAGCAGCCATGCCCTGCTCACCCTCACAATTTTGTCAGGCCCGCTGGCCTGGCTGGTCGCACGCCTGCATGGTGAAATGCCGCACATGCTGCGCTGGTGGCTGGCCCTGTGGCTGGCGCTGGTCACGCACCCGCTGCTCGATGCGATGACGGTCTACGGTACGCAGCTGCTGTACCCGTTCACCAACCACCCCTACGGCGTGGGCAGCGTGTTCATCATCGACCCGGTGTACACGGTGCCGCTGATCATCGGGGTGGTGGCCGCACTGGTGGCACGCGGCAGGGACGGCAGGCGTGGCCTGCGCTGGAATGCCTGGGCGCTGGTGTTCAGCACCGCCTACCTGGGCCTTGGCGTGCTGGTGCAGCAGCATGTGGAGGGCATTGCGCGCGCATCGCTGCAGTCGCAGGGCATCGCCGCCGAGCGTGTGCTGGTGACGCCCGCGCCCTTCTCTGCCGTGCTGTGGCGCGTGGTGGCGATGACGCCCACGCACTACCTGGAGGGCTTTCGCTCGCTGGCCGATGGCGGCCACCAGCCCATGCGCTGGACGCGCCACGACCGGGGCGCCGGGCTGTTCGCCACCTACCAGGGCAATGCGCATGTGCAGCGCCTCTCGCGCTTCACCCACGGCTTCTACCGCATGAACGAAGCGGATGGGCATGTCTACATCACCGACCTGCGCATGGGCATGGAGCCTGCGTACTCGTTCCACTTCGACATCGGCACGCCGCAACAGGTGCTGGCCGGCACGGCCCGGGCACGGCAGGAGTGGCAGCGGCCCGACCTGGAGACCGCCCTGCCCTGGCTGTGGCGGCGCATGCTGGCGCTCGATGACGGCCCCCTGCGTTCACCGCCAGGCAAGGAGCCGAGAACGCCCGTGCCAACGACCACCCCTTCGGGCTGAGCACGCAGGCATCAGTACAGACGGCGCTGCTGGCAGCAGCTGTCTGTATCTTGCCGGGCAAGGCGGCTGCGCATAGAGTGAGCAGTCCACCGACCACCCGAGGCCCCGCCATGCTCCAGATGCGCCCCAGCTGCGAATGCTGCGACAAAGACCTGCCCCCTGATACGACCGCCGCACGCATCTGCACCTTCGAGTGCACCTTCTGCAGCACCTGCGCGGGCGGCCCACTGGGCGGCATCTGCCCCAACTGCGGGGGTGAGCTGCTGCAGCGCCCGCGCCGGCCGGCGTCCAAGCTCGCGAAGTTTCCCGCGTCGACCGAGCGCGTGCACAAACCGCAAGGCTGCGGCCCGGTGCTGGCATGAACACCACCACCCTGCTGGTCTTTGCGCTCGTGGCGCTGGTGGCCATTGCCACGCCCGGGCCCACGGTGCTGCTGGCGCTGGCCAATGGCTCGCGCTACGGCGTGCGCCGCTCGGTGCCGGGCATGCTGGGCGCCGTGGCATCGGACTTCGTGCTGGTGGGGGCCGTGGCGCTGGGCCTGGGCGCGCTGCTGGCGGCCTCGGAGTTCTGGTTCTCCGTCGTCAAATGGGTGGGCGCTGCCTACCTGGCCTGGCTGGGCGTGCGCCTGCTGCGCTCACAGGGTGGGCTGGACCTGTCACAGACCGGCAGTGCCGACGGCGTGACGGCCCGCGGTGTCTTTGCCAAGTCGTTCCTGGTGGCGGTCACCAATCCCAAGGGCTACCTGTTCTGCTCGGCCCTGTTGCCGCAGTTCATCGACGCGAATGCGCCGCAATGGCCGCAGTATGCCGCCATTGCGGTGGTGTTCGCCGGCCTGGATTTCGCGGTGATGCTCGCCTATGCCATCGTAGGCGCCAAGGCGGTGCAGCTGCTGCGCCGCCGTGCGGTGCTCTGGCTCGACCGCTGTTGCGGCGGCGCGCTGCTGGCGCTGGCCGGCTCGCTGGCGTTCTATCGGCGCAGCGTTTGAGCAGTTAAAAACGCCAGCCGAGGCCTAACCCAACGAGAACAGGGTCGACCTTGAAAGTCCCGGCCTTGGCGCCGCCCGCGAACACATCGGTCTGGATGTAGACCTTCTTCACGTCCACGTTCAGGTACAGGTTCTTCGACAGGGGAATGTCGACGCCCACCTGCAAGGCTGCGCCCCAGCTGTTCCTGTCGATGCCCACGCCTGCGGGCAGGTGCACGCTGGAAAAGCGCGTGTAGTTCAGGCCAGCGCCTACATAGGGCTTGAAGCCGGGTGCCTCGAAGTGGTACTGCAGCAGCAGCGAGGGCGGCAGGTGCTTGAGCGTGCCGATCTTGCCGCCGAACGTGCTGGCGCGCACGTCGTGCTTCTGCGGCACGGTCAGGACCAGCTCGGCCGCGATGTTCTTCGTGACGAAGTAGGAGACGTCGACCTCGGGAATCACCTTGTCGTTGATCGACAGGCCCAGGCCGGTGGTGTCCTTGTTGGCGCTGTCCAGGTGCACGGCGCGGGCGCGCACCAGCCAGTGGCCGTTGGCGTCTTGCGCGTCCTGTGCCAGGGTGGCGCCGGATGCCAGCGCGCAGGCGGCCACCAGGGCCAGTTTCAGCAGCTTG
>JAZKEE010000151.1:0-8506 GCA_040387235.1 Pseudomonadota bacterium | reverse complement strand
GCCTGCACCTTGCTCACGCCGAACTGGTCGTAGAAGTAGGTGGGCATGAAGGCGATGAGGCCGATGAAGCCGCCGAAGGTCACGGCGTAGATCAGGCTGAAGGCCCAGCCGTCCTTCTCGAACAGGCAGGCGATGTGTTCGCGAAAGGACGCGTGGGGTGCCCGGTCCGGTGGTTCCTTGGCGTAGACGGCCATCACGATGGCGGGCAGGGCCACGCCCACGGCGGCAAAGCCATAGACCGACTGCCAGCCGAACTTCTGCGCCAGCACGGGGGCCAGCAGTGCGGACACGGCCGTGCCCACGTTGCCGGCGCCCACGATGCCCATGGCCAGCCCCTTGTAGCGCGGCGGGAACGAACCCGAGCCCAGCGACAGCGCCACGCCGAAGCTGGCCCCCGCCACGCCCAGCAGCACCCCCATGGCCAGCAGGTCGCTGTAGTCGTTGACGAACAGGTAGCCATAGCCCATGGCGATGAAGATGCCGGCCATCTCCACCAGTGTGGCGTTCTTGCGCCCGATGTACTGGGCCAGGATGCCCAGCGGAAAGCGCATGAGCGCGCCCGCGAAGATCGGGATGGACAGCATGATCCCCATCTGCGTGGGGGTGAGCTTCAGGCTTTCGGTGATGAACGGTGCCATCGCGCCGTTGATGACCCATACGGCGCACGAAAAGGCGAAGTAGAGGAACGCGGACCACAGCGTGGGCGCGTGGCCGGATTTGAGGAAGTCCCGAAATTGAAGCATGGATGTCTCGCGTGGAAAGGTCGTCGGCCTGCCTGGGCGGTTGGGGGCATGCCTGCAGCGCTGCTCTGTGTCGTGGCTCGCAACGGAATGGAAAAAACAAAAAGGCGTCCGCACGGAGCACGCCGGCCGATGGCCAACGACTCTCCATGGGGACGCCTGCGTCCTGTGCCTGCCGGATGCGCCTTTGCACCTGGCAACACGAACGGCCAACTTCGGCCGTGCTGCATTTCAAGCAAGGCGTGTGCCAGATGATGGTGCGTAGGGCCTGCTGCGATGAAATCGCCGTGAACGCCCGTATTTGTTCAGCTGTTTGCTATGAAATTAAAAGAACTGCGCCCCGTCGTGACCAGCCCTGGTGCAATGCGCAGGCGCTGGCAAGCGGCATGCACCCCGGGGTGCACCAGGCTGGGGATGCCTGCATTGCGCAAATGTTGTTTGCACGATGGGCGCAATCTTCCTAGGATGTTTTCACCGCTGCAGGCCCTGAGCCTGTTTCCGTGGCCGCAGACAGCGGGGACGAGAGCCATCCTTGGAGGGAATCCAATGCGCGTGAATCTGCCGGTCAGTACCCAGGAGTATGTTTTTCCCAAAGGCGAAACCCTGGTCTCCACGACCGATCTCAAGGGCCGCATCCTCTACTGCAACCCGATGTTCATCGAGGTCAGCGGATACGAGAAAGAGGAACTCCTGGGCCAGCCCCACAACATGATCCGCCACCCCGAAATGCCCGAGGAGGCCTTCCGCGACATGTGGGAGACCATTGGCAGCGGCCAGCCGTGGTCGGCGGCGGTCAAGAACCGCCGCAAGGACGGCAGCTTCTACTGGGTGATGGCCAACGTCACGCCGCTGATGCAGGGCGACCACCCCACCGGGTACATGTCGGTGCGCACCGAGGCCTCGCGCGATCAGATCCAGGCCGCCGACCGGCTCTACGCCACCATGCGTGCCGAAAAGGAGCGCGGCAGCCTGGTGCATGTGCTGCGCAATGGGCGTCTGGTCAAGAACACGGCCTGGGGCGCGCTGGCGGCCCGTCTCCAGTTCGGCCCCATGGGCAAGATGTGCCTGTGCCTGTTCATCCTCGTGTTGGCCGCCTGGGGCGCTGCCGAGACGGGTGGGCATGACTTCTCGTTCGGCTCGGGGCTGGCCTGGGCCGGCGTACTGGCGCTGGCCCTGGGCATGGCCTGGTACCTGCACCAGGCGACGGTGGCGCCGCTGTCGCAGATGCTGGGCTGGGCCAATCGCATGGCGGCGGGCGACCTCACGCAGAAGATCGAGGTCTCGCGCGACGACACCGTGGGCAGCCTGCAGAAGGCGTTGTCGCAGCTCAACGTGAACCTGCTGTCCATCGTGCGCGATGCGCGCCAGGAGAGTGAGCGCATGCAGGTCTCCACGCGCGAGATCGCCCAGGGCAACCAGGACCTCTCCTCGCGCACCGAGACCCAGGCCAGCAACCTGCAGCAGACGGCGGCGTCGATGGAGGAGATCACCGGCACCGTCAAGCACACGGCCGAATCGGCGCGGCAGGCCACGGTGCTGGCCACGCAGGCGACCTCGGTGGCCGAGCGCAGCAACGAAGCGGTCGATGGCGTGGCAGAGACCATGAAGCAGATCCAGACGGCTTCGGGTCGCATCGGCGAGATCACCCAGCTCATCGACAGCATCGCCTTCCAGACCAACATCCTGGCGCTCAATGCCGCCGTGGAGGCCGCACGCGCGGGCGACCAGGGCAGGGGCTTTGCCGTGGTGGCATCCGAGGTGCGCAGCCTCTCGCACCGCACGCTGTCGGCGGCCAAGGAGATCCGCCAGCTCATCGACGACTCGGCCACCAAGGTCGAGGAGGGCCACCACAAGACCGACACCGCGCAAAAGACCATGGGCGAGTCGCTGGAACTGGTGCGCCGGGTGCACACGCTGATCGGCGAGATCCACAACGCCTCGAACGAGCAGCTCACCGGTATCTCGCAGGTCAACGCGGCTGTGGCGCAACTGGACACCATCACCCAGCAGAACGCCGCGCTGGTGGAGGAGAACGCCGCCTCGGCGATGGAGCTGCAGGGCCAGGCCCAGTCCGTCACAGAGACCGTGGCCGTGTTCCGCCTCGATGCGTCGGCACCGGCGCAGGCCCAGGATGCGGTGGCCTTGCGCAAGGCCATGAAGTCGTCGTCTTCGCAAAGGGCGCTCGCCTCGGCTTAAAGCGACGAGAAAAACTGCCGCACCTTTGTCAACTCGCGTGTTGGCCGCCCGAGCTACCGGATATGCCACCAGCGCGGCCTGCATGATCTTTTGCGGGGTCAGTTGGGTTTTTTGACGGGTAGCCAAGCGCACAGGTTGGGCGATCGGCTCGTCTGGCGACCCTATCGTGGCGTCCACTCATGTTCGCCCCCTTCCCGTCTTGGGATGCGGGCCGCTTTGGTGTCAGCGCGCGGGCCAGGCGCTGCATTGCGCCTACGGGCTCAGCGCACGCGCTGCGGCCGTTGCAAGATCGGAGACTTGCATTCATGTCAACAACGGCGCAGCACCATGGCCTGGATTCGTGCTTCGACCTCGCAAGCCGCCGGAACTCACGCGCATCAACCTGGTCAGAAAGCAAAGCCACCGGGCTCATCAGCGTAGGTTGTGTTTTTTGCCTGCAGCGAGGCGGTGGCATCGAACGCACGTTGCAGCTGGCCGGGTGAATCGGAGGCCATGCGGGTTTCCTGGCCCGCAGCCACCAGGACCATGTGGAGAATCATGCGCGAATCGTTCTGTGTAATGCCATGGCGAAAGGGGGCGCGGATAGTCGGCGCAAGCCTGCTGGCACTCGCTCTCGCCGGCTGCACTGTGGTGCGGCTGGCCTACAACCAGGCCCCGAACTGGGCCTCCGTGTGGATCGACAACTACGCCGACCTGGACGACGAGCAGGGCCCCCGCACCCGCGACGCCGTCGGCGCCTGGTTCCGCTGGCACCGCAGCACGCAACTTCCGGAGTATGCAGGGATGTTGGCCCGCATGCAGGCGCAGGTGATGGACAACACCACCGGCGCCGCGCTGTGCCGCTGGGAGCCCGAATTTCTCCTGCGGACCGAGGCCGCGCTGGCGCAAGCTGTGGTGCCCGCGACCGAGCTGGTGGTGTCGCTGAGGCCACAGCAACTGCGCCATATCGAGAAGCGCTACGAGCGCAGCAACAAGGAGTTCCGCGACGATTACCTGCAGCCCGACCTGGATGAGCGCCGAGAGGAACGGCACAAGCGTACCGTCGAGCGGCTTGAAACGCTCTATGGCCGGCTGGACGATGCGCAACGAGAGCGCTTGTCCAAGGCGCTGGCCGCGTCGCCCTACGACGCTGAGGTGTGGCAGCAGGAGCGCCTGGCCCGCCAGCGTGACACGCTGCAAACGCTGCGTTCGCTCACCGGTGACGGTCGCGCATTGGCGGCGTCGGTCGCCCAGGCGCAGGTCAAGGCCTTGATGGGCGGCTGGCTGCGCTCGCCGCGTCCGGCTTATGCAGCCTATCAGCGCAAGGTGGTGGAGAACAACTGCGCCTGGTTGGCCGAGCTGCACAACAGCACCACACCCGAGCAGCGCCGCCATGCTCGCGACAAACTGCGCGGCTGGGAGGCCGACGCCAGAGCGCTGGGGGCTGCAACCAGCGCTGCCTCGGCAAATCCTGAAACTTCGGCATCGCCTTCCACGAGTCGCTGAATGCGACCAGGCTTGTCGACGCAGTCGTCTCATCCATCTCACGTGTAGAAATTCTGTCCAGGAGGCAGTTGGGCTTGAGGCGTGTCGGCTGCAAAACCGCCGCAGCGGTCCATTTTCACCGTCTTTTGGTCCTTCAGGTGCTTTCGCGCACCGTCAGCTCGAACCCCAGGTTCACCGAGTTGTGCTCGGGCGCCTCGCCGCGCATCAGCGCCAGCAGCATGCGCGCGCTGGCCTCGCCGATGGACGAGCGCGGCGTGCGCACCGTGGTCAGCGTGGGCAGCATCTGGTCGCTGCCTGCCAGGTCGTTGAAGCCTGCCACCGCCACCTGGCCGGGCACGTCGATGCCCAGGCGCTGTGCCGCCAGCAGGCCGCCCTGCGCCAGGTCGTCGTTGCAAAAGAAGATCGCATCCACGTCGGGCTGGGTGCGCAGCACCTGCTCGAACAGCTCCGCCCCCAGGCGGATGGAAGAGGGCTGTGCGCTGAGCAGCTCCAGGCGGGGGTCGTGCAGGCCGGCTTCCCTGAGGCAGCGGCGGTAGCCTTCGGCGCGCTGCATGGTGCGTGGGTCGAGTTGCGCGGCCACGAAGGCCACGCGCCGGCGGCCGCGCTCGAGCAGGTGGGCGGTGATGTGGTGGCCCGCGTCCTGCTGCGAAAAGCCCACGCAGTACACGCCCGGTGCCGTGGTCATCTCCATCAGGTGCACGCAGGGCACGCCGCTGGCGGCAATCATCTGGCGCGCGGATTCGGTGCGGTCGAAGCCCGTGACCAGCAGGCCCGCCGGGCGGTGCGCAAGGTAGGTGCGCAGCAGCTGCTCTTCTTCATCGGGGTCGTAGTGGGTCACGCCGATCAGGGCCTGGTAACCGTGCGGGAACAGGGTGCGGTGCACGGCATCGAGCACGTCCACGAACAACGCGTTGGACAGCAGTGGCACCAGCACCGGCACCTGCACGCTGCGCTGCGAGGCCAGGGCGCGCGCGGCAGGGTCGGGCACATAGCCCAGCTGCTCCACGGCGGCCTTCACGCGCTGCACCAGCTCGTCGGCCACGCCACGCTCGCCGCGCAGGGCGCGCGAGGCAGTGATAGGGCTCACGCCGGCAGTCTCGGCCACGTGGCTGAGCGTGACGCGGCCGCTGGAGCGGCGTTTGGATTCGGGTCTGGGCAAGGGTTTTCCCTCGGGTGGTTATGGCCTGGTGGATTTAGGATAGCGCTGTCCATGGGCAAGAGCAAGGCCAGCATTCATCCGAGTGTGGCATTTTCTCCCCTGGTAACGGATTTTTCACCACATCCTTTCGGATGCTTTTTTTGAAGTTTGCTGGATAGCGCTACCAATATGAGTTCTTTGCCGTCATCGGTGGTGTCGTCGCCGGTATTTCTGGTGGTCATGGGCGTGGCGGGCTGCGGCAAGTCGAGCCTGGGTGCTGCCGTGGCGCAAGCCCAGGCCTTGCCCCTGATCGAAGGGGACGACCACCACAGTGCCGCCAGCCGCGAGAAGATGCGCCAGGGCATCGCCCTGACCGACGCGGACCGTGAAGGCTGGCTGGCCACCCTCGGTCAACTGCTGCAGGGCCACCCGCAGGGCGCCGTGCTCACCTGTTCCGCCCTCAAGAAAGCCTACCGCGACCGCTTGCGCAAGGCCTGCCCCGGGGTGCGCTTCGCCTTCCTCGAAATCGACCGGGTCCAGGCCGGCGAGCGCGTGGCGGCCCGGGTGAACACCCACTTCTTTTCCACCACGCTGGTGGACAGCCAGTTCGCCACGCTCGAGTCGCCCGTGGGCGAGCCCGGCGTGCTGCGCCTGGATGCCCTGCAAAGCATCGCCACGCTGCAGGCCCAGGTGTCCGTCTGGCTTGCTACCGCCCACCAGGAAACCACCCCATGAGTGCCCACACCTCCCTTCCAGATCCCGCACCGGTCGCCGTCGGCCGCTTCCAGAAAGTGGCCCAGGTGCTGATGGCCAGCTGCCTGGGCGTGATGGCCGTGGCCGTCTTCATCAACGTGGTGCTGCGCTATGGCTTTGGCAGCGGCATCGCCGCCAGCGAGGAGCTGTCGCGCCTGTTGTTCGTCTGGATGGTGTTCATCGGCGCCGCAGCAGCCTACCCCGCGGGTGAGCACATGGCCTTCACCAGCCTGGCTGGGCTGCTGGCCAAGCGGCCGCTGGCGTTCGGCCTGCTCTCGGCCTTCATCCGCGTGCTGGTGATCACCGCCTGCGCCATGCTGGCCTGGGGTGCCTGGCAGCAGGTGGTGGTGGGCACGGGCAGCCATTCGGTGGTGCTCGGCTATTCGGCCGCGCTGCTGCCGCTGCCGGCCCTGCTGTGCGCGGTGGCCATCGGTGTCATGGCGGTGATCGAATTGATTCAACGCAAGCCGCTCGACCTCGGTCACGGCGCTGAAGTGGAGTGATGGACATGGGTCCCGAAGCACAGGCTTTTCTCGTTTTTTCGCTGGGCATGCTGGTGTTCATGGGCACGGGCATGAACATGGGCCTGGCCCTGGTGCTCACCGGTGCTGGCATGGCCTGGGTGCTCGATTTCTGGGACACGCAGCTGCTGGCCCAGAACCTGGTGGCCGGGGTGGACAGCTTTCCGCTGCTGGCCGTGCCCTTCTTCATCCTGGCCGGTGAGCTGATGAACTCCGGTGGCATCAGCCGGCGCATCATCGACATGGCGCAGGCCTGGGTCGGGCACATCCGTGGCGGGCTGGGCTACGTGGCCATCGGTGCCGCCGTGCTCATGGCCAGCATGAGCGGCTCGGCCCTGGCCGACACGGCGGCGCTGGCCACCATCTTGCTGCCCATGATGCGCCAGCAGGGCTACCCGATGAACACCTCGGCCGGGCTGATCGCCTCGGGCGGGATCATCGCACCCATCATCCCGCCCTCCATGCCCTTCGTGATCTACGGGGTGACGACCAACACCTCGATCTCGGCGCTGTTCGTCTCGGGCATCGTGCCGGGGCTCATGATGGGCGTGGGCCTGATCTTCGCGTGGCGCTGGGTGCTGCGCGGCATCGACCTGCCGCCGAGCCGCGCGCCGCTGCCCTTGCGCGAGCGCCTGCGCGCCACGGCCAAAGCCTTCTGGGCATTGCTGATGCCGCTGATCATCATCGGCGGCATGAAGTCGGGCGTGTTCACGCCCACCGAGGCCGCCGTCGTCGCTGCCTTCTATGCACTGGCGGTGGCCCTGTTCGTGCACCGCGAGATGCGCGTGCCCGAGATCTATGGCGTGCTGGTACGCGCCGCCAAGACCACCGCCATCGTGATGTTCCTGTGCGCCGGCGCCCAGGTGGCCAGCTACATGATCACCCTGGCCGACCTGCCCACGGTGCTGACCGGCTGGCTCGGCCCGCTGGTGGAGAACCCGCGCCTCTTGATGGCGGTGATGATGGTGGTGCTGGTGCTCATCGGCACGGCACTTGACCTCACGCCCACCATCCTGATCTTCGCACCCGTGATGCTGCCCATCGCCGTCAAGGCCGGGATCGACCCGGTCTATTTCGGCCTGATGTTCGTGCTCAACGGCGCCATCGGCCTGATCACCCCGCCCGTGGGCACCGTGCTCAACGTCGTGGCCGGCGTGGGCCGCATCTCGATGCACAGCGTCATCAAGGGCGTCAACCCCTTCCTGCTGACCTACGTGCTGATCCTGGCGTTGCTGGTGGTGTTTCCGCAGATCGTGACAGCCCCTGTGCTGTGGATGCGCTAGCCACCCGTGCACCCTCTTTTCCCGTGCCTTTCTTTTCCTTGCCAATGGAGACAACCATGAAGACTTTCCGCCGTACCCTGCTGGCCGCCCTGTCGGTCGCCGCTGTCGCCGCCTCGTTCCAGGCGGCTGCCCAGGACTTCAAGCCGCGCATCATCCGTTTCGGCTACGGCCTGAACGAAGTGTCCAACCAGGGCCGCGCGACCAAGCTGTTCGCGCAGGAGGTCGAGAAGGCCTCGGGCGGCAAGATGAAGGTGCGCGCCATCGGCGCCGCCGCCCTGGGCTCGGACGTGCAGATGCAGCAGGCGCTGATCGGAGGCGCACAGGAGATGATGGTCGGCTCCACCGCCACGCTGGTGGGCATCACCAAGGAAATGGCGATCTGGGACACGC
>JAZKEE010000150.1:0-55372 GCA_040387235.1 Pseudomonadota bacterium | reverse complement strand
CGCATCACCTTGCCGCACGACTGGCAGGCGGGGCCCAGCCCGGGGTCCTGCCCGCAGGGGATGTGGGTGTACTGGATGGCGACCTCTTCGTCGCGGGACTTGAACCATGTCTCGCCCCAGGCGCGCAGCGCCAGGAACACGGGGTGGAAGGCAATGCCCATCTCGGTCAGGTGGTACTCGTGCCGCGGGGGCCTTTCGCTGTAGGGCCGGCGCTCGATCAGTCCGTCCGATTCGAGCTTCTTGAGGCGACTGGCCACCATCTGCGGCGTGGCCTGCGTTTGCGCCTGGATCTCCTCGAAGCGGCGGTTGCCCAGGAACAGCTCGCGCAGCACCAGCACGGTCCAGCGGTCGCCGACCACACCTTGCGCGCGCGCAATCGGGCACAGGGTGGTGGGGCTGGAACTGAGGGCAATCACCTCGTCCGCCGTGGACGGCTTTGTCGGTTTCCTGGTCATTGGGGGCATTGTACCCCTTGTCACTATGAAAATCATAGGTATAGTGGCCGGTGTGCGCAGGGCGACATGCAACCCGCCTTGCGCACCGCGCAATCCGACCGGATTGCGGCGACACGACGGAACCACCACACCGAAAGGCTTTTCATGTCTGAACCCACCAAACTCGATCTCGCTGCCATCGCCGAACGCTACGCCCAGGCCTGGCTCTCCCACGACCCCCAGGCCATCGTTGCGCTGCACACGCCGGACTCCACCTTCCAGGCGCATGGCCGCGGAGAACAGGCCCAGGGCCATACCGCGCTGCTGCAGGAGTTCGCCGAGGTCTTCGAGCGCTACCCCGGCTTTGGCGTGGAGACCCGGCGCCTGCTGCTGGGCGAACAGCACTGGACGCTGGACTGGACCCTGACCTTCCAGCCCCCAGGCAAGGAGCGCCGGGGTTTCCACGCGCTCGACGTCGTCGAGGTGGACAGCACCGGGCTGGTCACGCGCAAGGACACGTTCTTCGACTTTGCGCAAGTCAAGGCGGCCATGGCCTGAGCCCCATGAGCATCCTCCTCAACTCCCCCCACCCCCTCTTCGAGCAGCCGCTGCTCGACGACCTGCCGGTGCGGCACCTGTGCGACCTGCGGGTGGCCCTGGAGATGCCGCGCGCCATCCCCACGCCACGGGGCACGGTGGTGCCCTACATCGGCAAGGGCGGCCGGCTCGATGGCCCCAAGCTGAGCGGCGAATTTTTGCCGGGCAGCGTGGACTGGGTGCTGATCGGCAACGACGGCATCAGCCGGCTCGACGTGCGCGGTGCCATGCGCACCGACGACGGTGCGCTCATCGCCTTTGAAAGCAAGGGCATCGCCAAGCTCCCGCCAGATGGCCGGGCGCGGCTGGCCAAGGGAGAACGCCTTGCGTTCAGCGAGACCTACCTGAGAACCACGCCCAGGTTCGAGACATCGGACGAGCACTACCTGTGGCTCAACGGGCTGGTCCTCGTGGGCTACAACGAGCTGTCGGCAGGCCAGATCGACTTTCGCATCTACCAGGTGCTTTGAAGCCGCTTGGCTCCCGACGAACAGCCCACGCATCCAGCCCCGATCGCATCCCTTGTGGAACCACGAAGCGCCACCATGCCGCAAGCCATACTCCATTGGGCCAAAAGAGCGCTGCAAGGGTTCGCAGCGCGGCGGCAATACGCCGCCGCGCGCGACGAATTCGCACGCCTTCACCCCTCCACGCTTCGGGACCTAGGCATGGGCCGCTCGGAGTTCGCCTCGTTCTGGGCGGAAAGCCAGGGACTTGCCGAGCACACCCGGGTGCGCGCGGAACCAGTCCAAGCGCCCTGCCGCAAAAGACCGGCAGCTTCAACGTAGAAGCGCAGCGAGGGCCAGAATCAGCGGCGCGCGGGTGCCGCGGTCCACTGTCATTGCAGGCCGAAACACCGATAGACTGCCAAACTGCATGCAGGTGCCATGCATGGTGCTCCAGGATTCGCCGCAACACGTCAGCCGCCCCCTCCTCCCACTTACTCCCTCTTCGCCATGCACCTCACTCCCACGCACCTGCAGGACCTGTTGCTCGACCCCGCCACCCACCCGCGCGGCCAGGCCCACCTGAGCGCGGCCAGCGGCCTGGTGCGGGCCGGCGCATGGGTCTATCTGGTGGCCGACGACGAACACCACCTGGGCCTGCTGCCCGCCGGCGCAGCCGCGCTGCCACAAGCCCCCCTGGTGCAGTTGCACCGCATCCTGCCAGGCGACCTGCCAGCCGAGCCGAAGGCCCGCAAGAAGCGCAAGCCCGACCTGGAAGCACTGGCCCTGCTGCCCGCATCGCCCGCCCACCCAAGCGGGGCGCTGCTGGCCCTGGGGTCCGGGTCCAAGCCCAACCGGCAACGGGGCCTTGTCATCGCGCTCGATGCCACCGGGCGCCCCGATGGCGCTGCGCAGGTGGTGGACCTGTCTGCGCTCTACACGCCCTTGCGTGCAGAGTTTGCCGACCTGAACATCGAATGCGCCTTTGTCGCGAATGACTGCCTGCACCTGCTGCAGCGCGGCAACAAGGGCGACGCGCGCAATGCCTGCATCACCTACCCGTTGGCCCCATTGCTGGCCTGGCTGGCCGGCACGCGCACAGAGCCACCGGCGGCGCTGCGCACCACCCAGTTCGACCTGGGCATGGTGGATGGGGTGCCACTGGGCTTTACCGACGGCGCGGCCCTGCCCGGCGGCGAGGGCTGGCTGTTCAGCGCCGTGGCCGAGAACACCGACGACAGCTATGCCGACGGCGAATGCGTGGCATCGGCCATCGGATGGGTGGGTGCGGATGGGGTGCTTCAGCGCATGTCGCCGCTGGAGGGAGCGCCCAAGGTCGAGGGCATTGCACTGGCGGGTGACCGGCTGCTGATGGTCACGGATGCGGATGATCCGGCGTGCGCTTCGCGCTTGCTGGCAGTGGCGCTGGACTGAACAGCGGCCCGGGGTTCCGCCTTGCGGTCGCGCCTCCATATTCACCGTGGCCGGCAGTCGTAGTGCAGCGCCACGATGTCCGACCCGGGCAAGAGCTTGTGGCCCAGCAGCCGCCAGCGCTGCGCGAGGCCGGGCTCGAAGGTGGGTACGCCACCACCCAGCAGCACGTTGGCCGCCAGCAGGTGCAACTCATCCACCAGCCCCTGCGCCAGCAGGCTGCTGTAGAGCACATGGCTGCCATAGATCAACAGATCGGGGCCGGGCGTGGCCTTGAGCTGGGCGATACGGGCGCTGGCCTGGGCCCGGGGCACCACTTCGGTGTCGGGCCATGGAGAGTCGTGCCGCAGGGCCAGGTGGTCGCTGACCAGCACCTTGCGCGCGGCCGCCACGCGCTCGGCGATCTCGCGCTGCACCGGCTCGCCGCCGGGGCCGCGGTCGACCTGGGGCCAGTAGCCCTCGAACATCGGGAAGGTGGTGGCGCCAAAGAGCAGCGTGCCGGCGCGGCGCATGCAGTCGAGGTTGTGGGTGTCGAAGGCGGCATCCATGGGCAGGCCGGCCAAGGTGCCGCCGGGGCCGGCGCAGTAGCCGTCGAGTGAGCTGAGGATGCTGACGATGAGTCGGGCCATGAAAGAAATCTCCTGGGCAGCTGAACCACGCGGCCGGACCATCCGGGGCGTGTCATCTGGTTGGAGACAGGGCGAGGGGCGAACTCATCGGTGCGGCAGCAGTTTCCTCAAAAAATTTCCTCGGCCATGCCAAAGCGCCGGCAGACCGCCGGGTCGATGAAGCTGTCGATGGAGGCGATCAGCCCGTCACCACCCAGGCGCAGCAGCACCACGCCACCCGGCCGAAACCGGTCGTCGCCGGCCTGCTGCATGTAGCAGGCAAAACCCGGCTGGCCATTGCCGCGCAGGGGTTGCAGACGCCATGGCGTCTGGAAGACGCGCTCGGCAAAGAACAGCAGCGCATAACGGCGGCCATCGAACCAGGCCGGCAGCGGCGGCATGGTGAACCGTGCGTCCTCGGCCAGCAGGCTGGCCATGGCGTCGATGTCGCGGCGCTCCCACGCGCTGACGAAGCGCTGCAGCAGTTGCTGCTGCTCATCGTGGCCCGGCTGCGCACCGAGCCGCTGCACGTCGTGGGCCGGCGGCATGCGCTCGTTCACCGTCTTCTGTGCGCGCTGCAGCGCACTGTTGACCGATGCGACCGAGGTGCCGAGCATCTCGGCCACTTCGGCCGCCGAATACTCCAGCACGGCGCGCTGCGAACCGGGCAGGTGCTGCAGCGCAGCCACGAAGGCCAGCGCCACCTGCTCGCGGCGCTGCAGCGTGGCGGCCGGGTCTTCTGCGTGGGTGCCGATTCCCGATGCCAGTGGATGGCCTTCTTCGCCGTCAGGCAAAGGCTCCAGCCACACCGGCCCCGCCACCGGCTCACCCAGCTCGGCCGTGGCCTGCAGCGGTGCGCCGTGGTCGGGCGAGGTGATGCGCCGGGGGCGCTGCGAGATCAGCTGCAGGCACACATGGGTGGCAATGCGGTACAGCCAGGTGCCAAGCGCGCTGCGCGACTCGAAACCGGCCAGCCCGCGCCAGGCGGCCAGCAGGGTCTCCTGCAGCGCATCGTCGGCATCGAAGGGCGAGCCCAGCATGCGGTAGCAGTGGGCATGCAGCTGGCGCCGCCGGGGTGCCACCAGCCGGTCGAACGCAGCGGTATCGCCGGCGCGTGCGCGCGACAGCAGCAACAGGCTTTCGGCTTCCTCCAAGGGGTCGGGCAATGGGGGCATGGCGCATTCTGGCGCACCGGTCAATCGGCCGCCTTCCGAACAGGCGGCACCGGCAGGCCGCGGACTTGGGTCCAGTGCTCGTCATACATGTCCGCGTCCACAGCAGGCGCAATATGGGTCGGGTACAAGGCATCGCGCCCATTCTTGCGCGGGCCGGAGATCCAGTAGCGATCTCCGGTTGCCTCGTCGAAATAGTTCGACTTGAAGCCACTGCCCTTTAGGCTCTGGAAGGATTGCCCTGCGTAGTAGAGCGTGGCACCGGTCTTGGAGAAACGCACACGGCCGATGCGCGCAGGACCGGTGAGGCCGCCTGCCTTGGATTCGATGTACATGATGCGGGCTTTCATGGGGACTCATTTTGTCCCAGAGCCCGGCGGCCTTCGCCAATGGCACGCCTCATCAACTCGATCGATCCTCGGCTCGGCCAAGGTACATCAGTTGCTTTTCTCCTTGATAACTCGGAAGCCATTCCCTATCGGTCATTCCGACCGAATGGTGGTACTCCGTCGACGAAACCATGATTTGACCTCCCAACCTGTCGCAGACCGCCTCCAGCGCGTGCAGGTACTTTGCAAGATCGGTACTGGCCAGCTCCTGCTGCTTCGGCGTATCAAGTATCAAGAACCTGAACGGTCGCTCCGGAATTTCCAGGTAAAGCTCAAACAGTGCAGCGTGTATAGCCAAAATAAGCCTGCTTCGGGTACTGCCATTGAATACGTCGATCGCTTGCTTGCCAAAACGAAACTTGAACTCCAAGTCAATCTCCGCCTGACGGGAAGCATTTGGCGTGCCGATGATCTCCATCCATTTCACTGTGAGGCCTTGAATCTTCACACGCAAACTGTTGAAAGCATGGTCCTGCCGACCATTATTCGTCAAGTTTGCGATTCGGTCTTGTACCGTTGATCGCTCTACCTCGAACTGCAAAAACTTGTTCCGCTCCTGGCGAAGCTGCTCAATGGACGCGACTGCTTGCTCCGTCAACATCAATTCGCGGGTCAAAGTTTGGGTTGCTGCTACTAATTGCCTAGTTCCAGCAGCATCCCCTTTTTGAGCCATTTTCTTGGATATCGATACGCGCTCCGCCTCTTCGTCCTGAAGTCTTTCACCAAGAAGGCCCAACTGCGCCCTTGCTCTTCCGACGTTCGCCTCAAGATCCTTAATTTGATCCTTCAAATACATTAAGTTCTTAGCGTAAGAAGCAGAACTCGAAACAAAGAGGCCACAATCTGGACGACGACATACATCGAAAAATGATTCAAAAGCTCGGCGTGACTCCTCATTTAAGGAAAGCGTTTGAATTTCGCCTTCAATTTCACTTCGAATCGTGAATATCCCAGACACTCGAGCACTCAGATCAGCATGCTGGCGCCGGAGCCCACGTATGCGTTCCTCCTTTTGCAGAAGAAGCTCTGCCAATGCGTCGTCTGCTGCGCCTGAGGCATCTGCAGATTCACGCAGATCCTTAATCTGACCATCCAAATAATCGGCACGCCGGGTGAGCGATTCCCACGCCAAAGGAGAATCATCAATTCGTGCTGCAAGATCAACAATAACCTTCTGCTGAAAAACAACTTTACGTTGAATTCCATCGAGCTGATCGCGCGCAGCAAGCAAGTCTCTCTGAGCTGTGTAGGAGCGCTTCGGCCCGAGATCGAATGCAAACCGGACCATCTCGACAAACTGATCTTGAATGAACTGCGATGGCGGTCGATACGGCTCATCGTACCCCCCAATTTGACGCACATAAAATATCGGCAGAAGAGTGGATAAATAGGGCTTGGTTGCCTGTCGATTGATCCCAACCAGCGACGGCACTGAAAGATTGAATGATTCAAAAACGTCTTTGGAAAAATCGGCCTCGTTGAAAAACTCTTTCCGCTTCGCGCCGCTTTGAACAACAACGTGAAAATCCCCGAAAGCGCGGGTGAATATATATTCATACGCACCATGTGTGATGGTAAGTGTGGCAGAGTGACACTTTTCACGCACGTCATTCTGAAATTTCACATCGAAACCAAGACAAAACGGAATAGACTGGACCACGGGTGTCTTACCACTCCCGTTCGGACCAAAAAGCGACGTGGTTCTATCGCCGAATGTAAAAAGTGGGCTTTCCCAGCCTCCTTCCCCTCTGGCATTGATTTTCAGTGATAAAAGCTTCATCAGACCTCCGATTCGATGCGGCGCTCCGCACTGATATTCTCGTAACTTCTTTCCAATGTTGACAAAGCGGACGCGAGCGGAGTTGCTTCAACTACAATATAGTCGATCACGTTCCGGCCCTTTTCTTCTATTGATACACGACCGTCCCTCTCATCCACCACCACAAATCCAGCCTGTTCCAAGAATGTTAATGCCTTGACCGTTCGAATCCGTAAATTTGCCGACCAGCCAATACCCTGGGAGGAGCCCTTAAACCCCACCACCGTTCGCTCTAGGCACTCACCGACAAGTTGACCTAACTCTGCAAACTTCGGCTTTCGCTTTCCTTTTGAAAGTGTCAAAATAACCATCGCCAACAATGGGAGTTGGAATAGGGCCTCATTGTCGAGCGAAGAGTGATAAGTCACCTGTAGAGGGCTGGGGGGCGGACGCAGATCAAGACGAATCGCCTCCATGATGAAATCTTTGTAGTTCATCTTGAATATACTTTTACAACAACGGAGGCCACCGCCCCGAACAACAACTCACGGCTCAACCCATTGAATCGTTGCAACAACGGCTTTCCTTCCAACTCCTCGAGAAGCTGATTTAGAAGCTCAAATCCGGCACCGGTTTGGACCCATATTTGATAGAGGCTATCAATCGATCCGAGGAGCGCATTAAGATCTAGAAGCGAATAATTATGTCGCGCACTTCTCATCCACAAATCCCAGTTCACCTTCTGTTGCGATGCGAACTCGATCATAGAGTCCCCCGCGCCAGACCCTTTAAGCCAGCGGTGAATGGCTGAGGCTTGCTTCAGGATATTTGGCTCCTCCCCTTTTGAAAGAGCATCATATGCGGCTCTAGAGATGCTCAAAACTTCTAAAAGATCATCAAGACCTACACCGACGCGCGTCGCTATTTGATCAGGCGCGATACCTTGCAACGGAGCTTTAGACTTTTTGAAAATTAAGTCAATCAGCCCATTGGAAAGCTCCTTGGTTTCGAAAAAAGTCAAATCAATCTCACTGTACTTGTATATCGCAGATCGGGTCTCTACAGCAAATCGTTCACCCTCTTGGTCAATATAGTTGACTGATGGCATTAATGATATTTTGCTTAGTAATTCTCTCGATTTTTCGTCTGATAGCACAGGAGATATTTCAAATATCGCCGAAAAATGCTCAGAGAGAAATTTCGCCGACTTGGATTCCGGCAACTTATCGCGCAATTGACTTACAGTTTCGACGACGTCGTCCTTGAAGTGCACATTGGACAAAAGAGTAGCTTCCACGCAGGCTTCGTCAAAAACGATGCCATGAACCAGCAACCTTCCACCAAAGCTTTGTTGAATCTTCTTGAAACTGTCAGAATCAGGCTTCTGCCCCTTAAGTTTTAGAGCGAAGACCTCGTTCAGGCTCCACTGGTGATTGAGCTTCCCCTTTGTTTTCACTTGGAAGAAATGGTAAGTTGTTTTCCCGCCAACTACTTTGCGAACAACAAAATCGTCGTGGTAGTCGCAAAAGACGCAATCGACTCCCTGCCCTTCCAACACTTGCAAGGCTGCAAAGGCTGCCGCCTGAAATTGCATGTCGTAGCGCGACAGCGTGTCTCGCCCAACATCCTCTGCTGGCTGGATGATCTCAATCTTTTTCACCTGCCTATCGCCTCCGACCCATTCAAAGCTGGGTAGGAGCGTTTGTAACACGCCAGTAGCGATTACAAACAATAGTTTCTGCGCGGCAAAGCCCACAGTGCTTCTGCCGTGAACTCGGGGCGTGTTCGCAACCACCCGCAACTGCCTGCAGGTCGGTCGGACGTCGGCCGCCGACCAAAGGACTGGGAAAGTGAGGGTGCCCGCGCGCATAATGATCACACAATACTGTATAAATACACAGCACGCAATGAGATGCTGCGTCGGAATGGACCCAATAACGGCCCACAACAGTCTCAGCAGCACGTCCAGTCTCCATGGCTCTACCCCCCAAACGCCGCCCCCAACACCCCCACAGCCTCCCTCGCCCTTCCACCCCGCACCCGCGAATGCAACACCACCGGCAGCCGCGGCAACGCCGGCAGCCCCAGTCGCACGCCCACGTCCACAGCCCCCAGCGGCAACATGCGCGGAGCCAGTGCCGCCACGCCCAGGCCGGCGATCACAGCCGCAGACACAGCCGCCACCCCGCCCCCCACAAACGCCTCGCGCCAGGCAACGCCGGCCTCGTCAAGCAACCGGCTGGCCATCACCCGCACACCGCAAGGCTCAGCCAGCGTGACGATGGGCAGTGGCTCGCCCGCGCGGTGCTGCCAGGTGGGCGCAGCAAACCAGCCAAAGGGCTCTTCGGCCAGCACCTGCCCATCGCTGCGGTCGGCGTGAAAGCGCACGATCGCCACGTCGAGTTCGCGCCGGTCATACGCCTGGAGCAGGTCGCCCGATGAGCCGATGCGGATCTCGATCACGAGGCCCGGGTCCTGCGCGTTCATGCGGGCGATGAGGGCAGGCAGGTCGGGCCCGGCCACGTGGTCGCTGATGCCGATGGCAATGCGCTCGCGGTCGCGCTGCTCTGCAAAGGTGGCCAAGGTGCGCTGGTGCACGGCGAGCAGTTCGCGTGCGGGGGCCAGAAACGCCGCGCCACGCGCCGACAGCTCCACATGGCGCGGCGTGCGCTCGATCAGGCGGCAGCCCAGGCGGTCTTCCAGGCGCTTGAGTTTCAGGCTCACGGCCGCCTGGGTGGTCTGCATGGCCTCGGCCGCCCGGGTAAAGCTGCCCAGCTCGGCAATGCGCATAAAGGCTTCGATGGCGTCGAGGTCGAGGGGGCGATGCTGTTGTAGCGGTTGCGGTTGCTGCGGGTCTATAGCCATATGAAATCATTATCACTGGTATAAATTGCAATAACAAACCGTGATGATTAGCATGGCGCCATCACCACTTCACAGAGCTGACCACCATGCCCCTGCTCCACATCGCCATGCGCTCCGGCAAACCCGAAGCCTATCGCCAAGCCCTTTGCGACAGCCTGTACCAGGCCATGCGCGAGACCTTCAATGTGCCCGAGGATGACAAGTTCATGGTCATCACCGAGCACGATGCCGCCAACTTCAGCTACAACCCCACCTACATGGGCGTGGCGCGCAGCGATGACCTGGTGTTCATCCAGATCACCGCCAACAACACGCGCACACTGGAACAGAAGAAGGCGCTGTACCAGCGCATCACGCAGTTGCTGGGCGAGAGCCCGGGCCTGCGGCCGGACGATGTGTTCATCAGCCTGGTGGAGGTGGCCAAGGAGAACTGGTCGTTTGGCCATGGCCTGGCGCAGTACGCTTGAGGGAGCCCATGGCCTGACAAGCCCCCGCTCAGGGCGATTGCGGCCCTGCAGATGCCGGCGCGGTCCGGCAGGAGTGCTGGGCCTTGCGCCCGGTGGCTACAAGGCCCCGCTCCGCTGACAAGCGATATCGGCATCTCCCGACAGGCGCACGCCGGCAGGATGCTGACACAATGGACGGTATGCATACACAGCACCTGCCCCGTGCCAACCCCGCATTTCCCATGGGCTTCATGCCCCTGGCGGGCACGCGGCAGGATTGCGAAGACTGCGCCCGAGGCGAGCGCCTGGGCTTTCAGTTCGAGTATGCGTACCAGCCCATCGTGGACATGCACACCCGCACGGTGTTTGCGCACGAGGCGCTGGTGCGCGGGCCTGCGGGCGAAGGCGCTTTCAGCGTGCTGTCGCAGGTGACCGAGGCCAACCGCTACCGCTTCGACCAGGCCTGCCGGGTCAAGGCGATCAAGGGGGCGAGCGAGCTGGGCATGGCGGTGCCGGTGTCCATCAACTTCCTGCCCAACGCCATCTACAAGCCAGAGCTGTGCATACGCACCACCGTGGAAGCAGCACGAGTGCATGGCTTCCCGGTGGAGAACATCATCTTCGAGGTGACCGAGGGCGAGCGCATCGAGGACGGCCCCTGGTTTGCCGAGATCCTGCGCGAGTACCGGCGCCTGGGGTTCAGGACGGCCATCGACGACTTTGGCGCCGGGTATGCAGGAATGAAGCTGCTGGCGGATTTTCAGCCGGACCTGATCAAGATCGACATGGACATCATCCGCAACGTGGACACCAACCGGGCGCGCCAGGCCATCGTGCGCAACCTGGTGCGGCTGTGCGAAGAGATGGGCATCGACGTGGTGGCCGAGGGCATCGAGACCCCGGCGGAGCGGGACTTCCTGCGCGACACCGGCATTCGGCTGATGCAGGGTTACCTGTTTGCGCGGCCGGCGTTCCGGGCGATGGCGCAGGTGGATGCGGCGGGGTTCGACTCACCGCTGGGCTGACGCGGGTTCAGGCGCGCTCGCCGTTCTTGATGCGGTAGCTCGGCTGGTACATGGTCACCAGCTCTTCCGAGGCCGTGGGGTGCACGGCCATGGTGCGGTCGAAATCGTCCTTGGTAACGCCGGCCTTGAGCGATATGCCCAAGAGTTGCACCATCTCGCCCGCGTCGTGGCCGAGGATGTGGGCGCCGAGCACCCTGCGGCTGGCGGCATCGACGACGAGCTTCATGATCATCTTTTCCGCGCGACCCGACAGCGTGGCCTTCATGGGGCGGAACTCGGCGCGGTAGACCTCGATCTCGGCGTACTGCCGGGCGGCGTCTTCCTCCGACAGGCCCACGGTGCCGATCTCGGGCTGCGAGAACACGGCGGTGGCGATCAGGTCGTGGTCGGGCGTGGTCGGCTTGCCCCGGTATTCGGTGTCGATGAAGCACATGGCCTCGTGGATCGCCACCGGGGTGAGCTGCACCCGGTTGGTCACGTCGCCCAGCGCCCAGATGCTGGACACGCTGGTGCGCGAGTACGCGTCGACGATGATGGCGCCGCGCTCGTCCATGGCAACGCCGGCCGCCTCCAGCCCCAGGCCCTGGGTGTTGGGGTCGCGGCCCAGCGCCAGCATGATGGTGTCAACGGGGATGGACTCGCCGTTCTTCGTCGTGGCGATGAGCGAGCCGCCGTCACCCTCCACCTTGGCCACGTTCTCGATGACATCGGAGAGCAGGATGCGGATGCCCTTGTCCACCATGGCCTTGTGCAGGCCCTGGCGCATGTCGTGGTCAAAGCGCGAGAGGATTTCCTTGCCACGGTAGATCAGCGTCACCTCCACGCCCAGGCCATGGAAGATGTTGGCGAACTCGACCGCGATGTAGCCGCCGCCGGCAATCAGGATGGAGCGCGGCAGCTGCGGCAGGTCGAACGCCTCGTTGGAGGATATGCACAGTTCATGGCCGGGCAGCGCGGCGTGCGGGTTGGGTGCGCCTCCCGTGGCGATGACGATTCTTTCGGCGGTGACGGTCTTGCCGCTGGCCACCAGGCGCACGGTGTGGGCGTCGACCAGCTCCGCTCGGCTGTCGATGATCTCGGCGCCGTTGGTGTCCAGGCCACGGCGGTACAGCCCTTCGAGCCGGGCGATCTCCTTGTCCTTGGCGGCGATGAGCGCCGTCCAATCGAAGGTGGGCGTACCCACCTGCCAGCCGTAGCCGGCAGCATCCTCGAAGTGCTCGTGGAACTGCGAGGCATAGACGAACAACTTCTTGGGCACGCAGCCGCGGATGACGCAGGTGCCGCCAAAGCGGTGCTCCTCGGCCACGGCCACCCGCTTGCCGAGCGAGGCGGCCACACGGCCGGCACGCACGCCGCCGGAGCCTCCACCAATCACAAACAGGTCATAGTCATAGGCAGCAGTCATCGCAGGGTTTCCTTGTCAGCTTACGGGGGCAACGCAGCGGTTCGCGCCACTGCCTTCAGGGCCCGCGTGGGCCTCGCGTCGATGGTAAGGCAAGGCCGAAGCAAGCGCCTTGCAAAGGGCATGCACCCGGGGGCAAGCACTTGGCACCCGGGGCCGGGCCTGGCAGCGATTTCGGCAGATTTCTTTCGTCACCGAACCTCCAACCCAGAGCACTGGCCGATCTGCCCCCGCTGGGGACGCATTGCCAGTAAAGGCCAGTGGAGCGGGCACTTCACATTGGCCTCACGGTGCTGGGAGACACTCGCCGCAACCACCATTGCGCGCATATGCCGGCCCCCAAGATGACCACACCTGCCAACCCGCTTCGCTGGACTGCCCTGCCCCTCGTGTTCATTGGCGCCATCTGCCTGGGCACCTGGCTGTGGCTGAAATTCGGCGACGTGGCCCTGGCACAGTGCCCGCCCGAGCGGGTGTGGTACGGCGGCACCGACAACGACAAGAAGTGCAGTTGGCCCCTGGCCGTCCACCTGGTCAAGGACATCTGCGGCGCCGCGATCATGGCGGCCCTGGCCGTGCTGCTGTGCGCCACGGTGGCCCCGGCGCGCAAGGCGGCCACGGCGTGTGTTGCGGCCGCAGGGGTCTGCGCCCTGGCTTTGCTGTACCTGTGGGGCGGTGCGCACGCCTTGCGCCCTGCGCCCCTGGTGTTTGCCGTCGGGGTGGCGTTTGCCATGTCGTCATGGCTCGCAGCCAGGGCCGTGTACCAGCTGGCGCGGCACCCGTACGCAGGGCCCGGTGCCCTTGCCGGCCTGCGGCGGCGCACCTACCCGCTTGTCGGTGAGGATGGAGCCCGACACGCGCCGGCCAGCCAGGGGGCCCCGGGCATTTCGGCCCCGACCCGCAGCGGCGCGCCATGCACGGCGCAGCCCCGGGCCAGTGCGGCAGACGCTGCTCACACAACCCCACCGCTGCAGGCGGACCTGCGCTGGTGCGCGTTGCCCTTCGTGTTCGCTGGTGCGGTGGTGGTGGGCGCGGGCATGTGGCTGACGGCGGGCGACCCTGCCGTGGCCGGTTGCACAACACAGGGCGCATGGCCTGGAGGCGAGGGACTGCGATGCGCTGCGGCGCTGGTAGCTCATCTGCTCTGGCAGATGGGTGCAGCCTGTGTTCCAGGTGTGCTGGCGGTGCTGCTGTGCGCGGCCATTGCCCCGGCACGCAAGTTCGCCACGGCGTGCACGGCCGCTGCACTGATGTGCGCAATGGGCTTGCTGGCGGTGCATTTGGGAGGCTTCTTCACCCACCCAGGCCAGGGCGCGGGCCTGGTTTTCAGCGCGCGGGGGTTGGCGGTCGCCGTGTCACCCTGGCTTGCCGCCTGGTGGGTGCGTCGCCTGGCCCGGCACCCGCGCAGGTGACGCGGCGGCCGGGCCGCGAAGCCATGGGTTCAGGCCCTATTGCCCGCCCCGCGCCGCCGCGGCCGCATGGTCCACCAACTCGGTGAGCTTTTTCAGCACGGGCACGGCGTCCTTCACGCCCTTGGCCTGCTGGTCATTGGCCCACGCAGTCTGCACGGCGCGATGATCGGTGGTGGCGCTCCAGGCAGCCAGCTCTGCGCGGTTTAGCTCGCGCAGCTGGAGGCCGGCCTTCCTGAGGTCGGCAACCATGGTGGCGTAGCTCTCGTCCATCACGCGGCCCAGCTGCGCATAGGCCGTTGTGGCAGCGCGCTGGATGGCGTCCCTGTCCTGCTGCGCCAACGCGTTCCAGGTGCCCTGGTTCATCGCCACCACGTACAGGTGGCCCAGCCACAAATCCCTGGACAGCAGCACGTTGGGCGCCACCTCGGGCACCTTGAGCATGACGGCACTGTCCACGTTGACCATGAGCCCGTCGAGCGTCTTGTCGCGCATGGCCTTGAAGACGCCTTCGCCCCAGGGCATGGACACGGGCCTGGCCTGGCTGTTGCGCAAGAAGTCCTGGTGCCAGAAGCTGGCGGAGCGCCAGGAGCGGCCCTTGAGGTCCTTGAGCCCATCGAGCGGCGTCGTGCTGAAAAAGGCCACCGGGTAGCCGGTGGCCAGGAACACCGGCACCACATTGTTCTTCTGCAGCTCTGTCGGCAGGGCCGGCACCTCGGCATAGGCGCGCTGGAAGAAGGCCACCTGCCTGCTGCCGCTGGGGCCCGTGGGGAAGCCCTTGAACAGCTGGTGCAGGGGCAGATCCTTGGCGGAGTATTCGGGCACCACGATGGCCATGTCGGTGGCCTTGCCCTCGCCAGCCGTGCGCAGGGCGTCGTAGCCGGTGGACACCTTGCTGTCCCAGTGGTCGTCGATCTTGATTCGGCCGTTCGACTCTTTCTCGATGGCGGCAAAGAAAACATCCTTGATGAAGCGGGTGCGCATGCCGCCCAGCGGTTCGTGGTCCGAGTAGCGCAAGGTGGTCTGGGCGGATGCCGCGACCGGCAGCACGAGCAAGGCCAGCAGCAGGGGCAGGAGGCTGGGGGTCAGGAGCATGGTCGTATGGGTGCGGGTGGTTCCCCGGATGGAGGAGTGGAGGTGGCGCGTGGCGGGGCAGGTGCCCGCCGTGTCTTGTGGCGGGACAAGCGCAGTGGCAGCTGCTTGACAGAGAGGGCCTGCGGGCAGAAGTTCCGCGCTGGCAGCGTTGCGCCTTGACCTCCAGGATAAACACACGCGCCCTGACAGCCCGCCCCGACGTCGGGCAGTCGCCCTGATCGGCATGGCCATGGCGCAGGGGCAAGCCACTTCATACTGGCCTCACAGTGCCCGGGAACACTGGGTGGGTGTTCTGCCCGTGCAAAAAAATGACCTCCTTCACCAACCCGCTTCGCTGGTGCGCCCTGCCCTTCGTGTTCATCGGCGCAATCATCCTGGGCATGCTCTTGGGCTGGTTCCTCGCGCGCGTCCCCCTGCCCCACTGCGTGCCCAGGTTCGCGGGGTTCGGTGCTGCAGATGGGAGCGTGGCGTGCGGGTTGCTGCTGGTGCCGTCCCTGCTGCTGAAAGTGGGCGCGCCATGCATACCCGGGGCCCTGGCCGTGCTGCTTTGTGCGGCAACAGCCCCTGCGCACAAGGGTGCAACGGCCTGCGTGGTGGCGACCGGCACCTGCGCATTGCTACTGTTCTTCTTTTGTGTCCTGGGCCTTCTCGGCAGGGGCGCGGGGTGGGCCGCTGGCGCTGCACTGGGCTTGGCGCCCTGGCTTGCGGCATGGCTGGTGTTTCGCCTGGTACGGTGGCCACCCCGGTATGGCAGGGGATGGCTCAGCCGATGACGGCCCCGAGCAGCACCACGAAGCCCAGCAGCAGCCAGTCGTTGAGGATGTGCGCCAGGGCAGCGACCGACAGGTTCTTGGTGCGCAGGTAGGCCAGCCACAGCACCGCGCGCGAGGTGCTGATGATGATCAGGCTCTGCGCCACGTTCCAGCCATAGGTCGGCAGGTGCAGGGCACCGAACAGCACGGAGGACAAAAGCCACGCACCCACGATGGCCCGGCGCCGTGGCCAGCGCAGCGGGCCGGCCAGCCAGGTGAGCAGCGCCAGGAACGGCAGCACGGTGAGGATCTCCTCACCAATGAGGTGCGGGACGGTGCTGGCCATGAAGACCAGCTTCTCTTTCGTGCCCATGCCGGCCAGCGCCTTGATCACAGGGTTGGGCGCCGCCCCGAAGAAGTGCGAGACGATGAGCGCCACCACCACCGTCACGCCGATGCTGAGCAACACCAGGCCGACGGCCAGGCCCAGGTCGCGCCAGCCCATGCGCCTGAACAGCACCTGCCACCGCGGGCCCGCCACGGCCCTGAGCGCCAGCAGCGGCAACAGCGGGAACACGATGGCCGGCACCACGGCAGCCCAGCCGCCGGACACGCGCCACGCCACCATGGCGGGGATGTACAGCGCACCATAGGCCGCCGCCAAGGCCAGCAGCACGAAGCACCATTGGCGCCCACCCAGCGCCACGGGGTGGCCGTTGTAGAAGGGAAAGTCGGCGCCGGGGGGCGTGGTGGCGGTGTGGTCAGGTGTCATGCAAGCTAGGTGGGGTGGCCGGCGAGCCAGGGCGCCCTTGCGGTGGCCGCCAGTGGCATGTGCATTGAAGAGCATAGCGCGGACCAGCACTTCATATTGGCCTCACCGCACCGGCCAACACTGGTGGCCTGCTTGCTCCCGAACAGAAGATATGCACTCCTTGAAAACCGGGCTTCGCTGGTGCGCGCTGCCCTTCATGTTCGTGGGCGCCATCCTTCTTGCCTTTTGGATGTGGTCGATATTCGCCCAAATTCCCGTCGCGAATTGTCCACCGCCGCTGCCGTGGGGCGGCAACGCCCATACCAGCGTGGAATGCAGCCTGCTGCTGGCCGCGCGCATGCTGATGGACATCGGCGGCGCGTCGATGCCCGGACTGGTAGCGGTGTTTCTCTGCGCGGCGGTGGCGCCGGCGCGCAGGCCCGCCACGGCGTGAATGAAAAGGCCGTGAGCAGAAGATGAACGCGGGATGAACGGCCAGGAGCGTGCACTCCCAGGGCGGCATGCGGTCGCCGTCCGCCTCCCGGGTGACGACTTGCCTCAGGCCTGCTGCACCCGGTTGCGCCCCGCCTGCTTGGCCGCATACAGCGCGGCATCGGCGCGCCCGTAGATGCGTTCGGCATCCTCGCCATCCACCAGCGTGGCAACGCCCACGCTGATGGTCACGGGCATCTCGGGCCACGGCCCGTGTTCCACGGCCAGGCGCATGCGCTCGCCAACCTCGTGGGCGCCGGCCTCGCCGGTGCTGGGCAGG
The DNA here is from genome assembly GCA_040387235.1 of Pseudomonadota bacterium. GTDB lineage: Bacteria > Pseudomonadota > Gammaproteobacteria > Burkholderiales > Burkholderiaceae_C > Acidovorax. Next base: position 38,019 of record JAZKEE010000150.1, on the reverse strand, counting down.
ATCACGGCGAACTCTTCGCCGCCCACGCGGGCCACCACGTCCACCGTGCGGGCGCAGGCCTTCATGTGGCCGGCAATGGCCTGCAGCACGCGGTCGCCACCGTCGTGGCCCAGGGTGTCGTTGACGCGCTTGAAGTGGTCCACGTCGAGCATGAGCAGGCTCAGCGGCGTGCCGCGGCGCTGCACGATGGCCAGCTCCTGCGCCATGTGGCTGTCAAAAGCGCGGCGGTTGCGCAGGCCGGTCAGGGGGTCGGTGGTGGCCAGTTCCTCGAGCTTCATGTTCAGCTCGGCCACGCGCTGGATCTGCTCCACCAGTTGCTGGTTGACCGCATCGGAATGCTGCAGGGCCATGCGCAGGCGGATCTCGCGCAGGGCGGACTGGCCCAGTTCGGTGAGCACGTCGATGTCCTGCCCGGTCCAGTGCCGGGGCGCGAAATCCAGCGCACAGAAGGTACCCAGGGCGTCGCCCTCTTGCGTGAGCAACGGCACGCCGGCATAGGCGCGCACGCCCTTGAGCTTGACGCCGGGCAGGTCGCGGAACACGGGCAGCAGGGTGGCGTCTTCGATCACCAGGGGCTGCCTGGAGGCAGCCACATAGTGGCAGAAGGTGCGCCCCATCTGGTCGCGGCTGCCGCCGGGTGTGGCCACGCCGGGGCCCAGGGCGGTGGTGCTCATGTGGAAGTCGCGCCCCCGGTCCAGCAGCGAGACGAAGACCACGGGCGCACCGGTGAGCCGGGATGCCAGGCTGGTGAGGCGGTCGAAGGTCTCCTCGGGCGCGCTGTCGAGCAGGCCGGTGCGCTGCACCGCCGCAAGGCGCCGGGGGTCGGACAGCGCCGTGTGGATGCTGGCGTCGTCCGGCGGGGGAGAGAGCACGAGGTCCATGGCGTGGTGGGGGGGAGCGGAAGGAGATACCGGATTATTGGCGAGCGCCGTGCGCCGTCACGTCGGACATACCCTCTTGCTGCGGGCCTGCAGCGGAGCCGATCAACCGAACGCCGGCATCAGTTGCACCGGCAGATCTGGCGGTACTGGCCCCTGGTGGACATGGGGTAGTCCCTGTCCTCCTGGAGCATGCCCGCCCGGGGCAGGCATTGCTGGCTGCATTGCTCGGCTTCGCTGAACGGCCCCGGGGCAAGTCCCCTGAGCAAAGCCATGAAGAGCACGAAGGAGCCAATGAACCCGGAGAAGACCATCGCCGCCAGCCAACCCCGTGGAATGCGTGCGATGACCTTCTGCAGGGACGAGGGCTTTCTTTCTAGGCCACTTGTGTCGCGGCGTCGCTTGCGAACCATTGCGGGCGTTCGAACGAAGGGCCGCCTAAGGCTGGCGCGGCCGGATGGCCACCAGCACGTTCTCGCCCTCCACCCGCTCGGCGCGGAACTCCACGCGTGTGCCAGGTTGCAGGCCCTTGAGCAGTGCCGCATCGCGCACCCGGTAGGTGATGGTGGAAAACGGGATCTTGACGCCCGGCGCCACCTTGATGTGCGCAAAGGTGTCGCGGCTGCCCTGCTCCTGCGAGACGGCGCGGAACTCGCCATGGGTGTAGATGGTGGCAGGGTCGGCGGCTGCTGCTGCTGCTGCTGCTGCGGGGGCCGTCGCCTGGGCCAGCGCAGCCACCGGCAGGCAGCACAGCAGCGCCGCAGCGGCGGCCAGGGAGCGGAGCGTGGGCAGGGGTGTTGCGGTCATGCGAAAAAGCATACCGCACACCGCCAGCGAATACCAAGCGGGCAATGTCCAATGCCCGCTCAATTGCACAGGCTGCGGTCGCCCGATACCGCCAACTCGGTGACCTTGGCGATGGCGCCGTACTTGCCGGCAGGGCCGGCCTGGGGATGGGTGCGCAACGACGCCTTGACCCGAACAGGTGCCACCCACAACGGTGCATCGCCCTGCAGCGCCTTGATCTGCTCCATGACCTCGCGGCTGACCTCGACAAAATAGATCTGGTCCGGGGCCGTGCGCAGGTCGAACCGGCCGGGCCCCACCGCCATGCAACCCGACAAGGTGTCGGCCGCCATGGTGCAGCCGCTGGCCGCGGCCACAACGACCACGGCGGGAATGCGCTGGATGAGGTTCATGCAATGCGATGAAAGGGTGACACGCTACCAGACTCATTGCCCGGCAGGAGGTTCCGCCGTTCTGCCAGCCCCCGGGCGGGAAGACGGCCGCGCCAGCAGCGCGATCCCCAGCGCCACCAGCACCAGCAACGCCGCCACGCCGAACGTGGCCTGCATGCCCGCCGCCACCGCTCCGGGCAACGCCCTGGCAGTGCCCTGCCCGCCCGCCCCCCAGGCGAACACGGCGCCCATGGCCGATGCGCCGGTGACCAGCCCCAGGTTGCGCGACAGGTTGAGCAGGCCCGACACCACGCCGCGCTGCTGCGGCTGCAGGGCAGTGGCGGCCATCACGGCGGTGTTGTTGGCGGCCTGGAACAGCGCGTAGCCGGCGGTGATGACCACCAGGGGCAGCACATACCCGGCCACGCCCAGGCCCGCCGGCAGCAACGCCAGCGCGGCGGAACCCGCCGCCATGGCGATGAGCCCGGCCGCCGTGGTGCGCCGGCTGCCCAGGCGGTCCACCAGCCGGCCGGCCGGCACCCCAGCCAGGGCCGAGACCAGAGGCCCGCACGACATGGCCAGCCCCACCTGCGCGGCAGCCAGGCCGAGCGCGCCCGACAGGTAGAACGGGCCCACCACCAGCGTGGCCATGACCACGGTGGTGACCAGCGCGCCCATGGCAAAGCCGGCGCCCAAAGCCGGGCCCCGGAACAGAGCCAGGGGCACGAGGGGTGCGGCGCTACCTGCGCGGCCCCCTGCTCGGTGCTCCACCCAGACGAACAAGGCAAGGCCCACACCTGCGCCCGCCAGCAACGCCCCGTTCAGCATGCCGAAACGGCCGCGCCCGAGCGTCATGGCCAGCGCATAGGCGCCCAGCGTGGCCGCCAGCAGCACCGTGCCGGCGATGTCGAAGCGCGGGCGCCGCGCGCCTTCCCTCATGCCGTCCACAGGCAGGCAGCTGCGCGCCAGCCACAGCGCGGCCCCGCCCAGCGGCAGGTTGATGAAGAACAGCGCCGGCCAGCCCCAGCCCGCGATCAGCACCCCGCCCAGCGTGGGGCCCAGTGCGGTGCCCACGGCCGACATGGTGCCCAGCAGGCCCATGGCAGCGCCGGTGCGCTCCTTGGGAACGGCATCGGCCACCAGGGCCATGGTGAGCGCCATCATCACCGCGGCGCCCAGGCCCTGCACGGCGCGCGCGGCGATCAGCAGCCACAGAGACGGCGCCAGCGCGCACAGCACCGAGGCGGCAGTGAAGACGGCAATGCCCGCCAGCAGCAGCCGCCTGCGGCCCAGCAGGTCGCCCAGGCGCCCTACGCTGACCACCACCGTGGTGATGGCCAACAGGTAAGCCAGCACCACCCACTGCACCTGCTGGAAGCTGGCGCCGAACGCCTGCGCCAGCGTGGGCAGGCCCACGTTGGCGATGCTGGTGCCCAGCGACGACAGCAGCATGGACAGCGACAGGCTGGCGAGCACGCCGCGCGGTACGGCGGCGGCGGATGGGGTGGGCGGAGAAATGGTCGTGCGGGTCATGGTGCGGCGGCAGGATGCAAGGGGTGCCCGAGCGTAGGCATCCGTCGTGGGTAGCGGAAGACGCAGCATTTGCATTCAATCAGTGCACCAGACGCCACTCCATCTGGTATGTTCGATGCGTGTCTCGCCCCGACCTGAACCTGCTCGTCACCCTGGATGTGCTGCTGACCGAAGGCAATGTGGCGCGTGCCGCCAGGCGCCTACACCTGAGCCCTTCGGCCATGAGCCGGGCGCTGGCGCGCCTGCGCGAGACCACGGGCGACCCGCTGCTGGTGCGCGCCGGGCGCGGCCTGGTGCCCACGCCGCGGGCGCTGGAGCTGCGCGAGCGCGTGGGCCAGTTGGTGCACGACACCGAGGCGGTGCTGCGCCCGGCCCAGGCGCCGGATCTGGCGCAGCTCACGCGCACCTTCACCCTGCGCACCAGCGATGGCTTTGCCGAGACCTTCGGCCCCGCGCTGATCGCCCGCGTGGCGGCCGAGGCGCCGGGCGTGCGCCTGCGGTTTCTGCAAAAGCTCGACAAGGACAGCACCCCGCTGCGCGATGGCGAGGTGGACCTGGAGACTGGCGTGCTCGGACCCGCGATGGGGCCCGAGGTGCGCGTGCAGGCGCTGCTGCGCGACCGCTTTGTGGGCGTGGTGCGCGCGGGGCACCCGCTGAGCAAGGGCAAGGTGACCACGAAGCGCTACGTGGCCGGCCGGCACATTGCCGTGTCACGCCGGGGGCTGGAGCAAGGGCCCATAGAGCAGGTGATGGGCCCGCTGGGCCTTGTGCGCGACATCGCCACCATCGTGAGCGGTTTTGCCACGGCGCTGGCGCTGGCCCGCGCCACCGATTTGATCGCCAGCGTGCCCGAGAGCCACACCGCCGGTCTGCGTGCCGGCCTGCATACCTTTGCCCTGCCCGTGCCGGTGCCCGAGATCACCGTGTCGCTGCTATGGCACCCGCGCCTGCATGCGGACCCGGCGCACCGCTGGCTGCGGGCACTGGTGCTGGAGGTCTGCGGAGGCGCAGCGCCGACCTGAATCGCTGCGCGCTACAGGGTGTCCAGCGTGCTGCGCAGGTGGCTGGCATGACCGCGCAATGCCTGCAGCTGAGGGCCCTGCATTTTGTGCAGCTGGCGGTACACCATGCCCAGGCGGAGGTTGCTGCCCAGCGTGGCTTCGTGGCGGGCAAAGAAATCCCAGTACAGGGCGTTGTAGGGGCAGGCGCGCTCGCCCACTTTCAGCTTCTTGTCGTAGTGGCAGCCCTTGCAGTAGTCGCCCATGCGGTCGATGTAGGCGGCGCTGCTGACATAGGGCTTGGTGGCCAGCAGGCCGCCGTCGGCGAACTGGCTCATGCCCACCGTATTGGGCAACTCCACCCACTCGAAGGCGTCGATGTAGACCCCCAGGTACCAGAGGTGCACAGCTGCAGGGTCCAGCCCGGCCAGCAGGGCAAAGTTGCCGATGACCATGAGGCGCTGGATGTGGTGGGCGTAGGCACTGTCCAGCGACTGCCCCACGGCGTGCTGCAGGCAGCGCATGCGGGTGTCGCCGCTCCAGAACCACTGTGGCAGCGGCGCGGTATGGCCCAGCGCATTGCGCTCGTCGTAGCCGGGCATGTGGGCCCAGTAGATGCCGCGCACGTACTCGCGCCAGCCCAGGATCTGGCGGATGAAGCCCTCCACCGCCGCCAGAGGCGCGGTGCCTGCCTGCCATGCGGCCTGGGCGCGCTGCACCACCTCGCGCGGGTGCAGCATCTTGGTGTTGAGGGCGAACGACAGTAGTGAGTGGAACAGGTGCGGGCTGCGCGTGCTCATGGCGTCTTCGTACTCGCCAAAGTGCGCCAGCGTGGTGGCGATGAAGTGGTCCAGCCCGGCCAGGGCCTCGGCCCGGTTCAGCGGCCAGCGCAGCTGCGCGGCCTGCGGGTTGCCGAAGCTCTGGACGCTGGCGGCCGTGATGGTGGCCCACAGGGCGCTGTGGTCGTGCACGGGCCGCGCATCGGGCGGCGTGGCCGGGGTGCCCGGCCAGGGCTTGCGGTTGTCGTGGTCGTAGTTCCACTGGCCGCCTTCGGGCTCGCCGGCCTCATCGATCAGCACGCCATGCTGGTGGCGCATGCGGCGGTAGAAGTGCTCCATGAGCCACTGCTTGCGGCCCGCAAACACCTCGGCCACCTCGCTGCGGGTGGTGTAGAAGTGCTCGCTGCCCACGGCCTGTGTGGCAAAGGGCTGGTCTGCGCACCATTGGCGCAGCTGCGTATCGAGCCGCCACTCGTCGGGGTGCTGGTACCCGAGGCGCTGCGCACCGTAGTGCGCCATGAGGGCGGCCAGGTTGCCGGGCAGGGACTGGCGGTTGCTGGCATCGTCGATCGCCACATAGCGCACGCGGTGCCCGGCACTGCGCAGGTGCCGCGCCAGGTCGCGCATGGCGGCAAAGATGGCGAGGATCTTCTGCGCGTGGTGCAGCACGTAGTCGGTCTCCTGCCGCACCTCCATCAGCACATAGACCACGCCGGCATCGCGCGTGGCAAACCAGCTGTGCTGCGGGTTGAGCTGGTCGCCCAGCACCAGGCGCAGGGTGTGGGCCGGTGCGGGCTCGCGCTGGCTGGTGCTCATGGCGTGCCGCCCGATCGCTTGCGCTCGTTACGGCAGCGGTCAGAGCAGTATTTCACCTCGTCCCACACCTTCTCCCACTTCTTGCGCCAGGTGAAGGGCAGGCCGCAGTGCAGGCAGGTTTTCTGCGGCAGGTCGTGCTTCTTGCGCATGCGCATGGGGGGCGATCAACAGCGCGGGCCGGTCAGGCCGGCCATAGCGATTGGCGCGCCGGCGCGCGGCCACGGGGCCTTGGGGTGGGGTGTGGCACTCATGGCTGTGGGTCGGTGCGCTGCTGGCTCACCCAGATCAGCGCCTGGGTATCGATGCCCAGCGCACTGGCGCGGGCAATGAGCTGCTCGCGCACACCTGGGGCCAGTTGCTTGCTGCGCGACAGGATCCAGCAGTAGCTGCGGTCGGGCCCCACCACCAGGGCCCAACGGTAGTCGGCATCGAGCGCAGCGACGTGGTAGCCGCCGTAGAACGGCCCGAAGAACGACACCTTGAGCGAGGCGGTCTGCGCATCGCCCATGAAGAGTGCCTTGCCCACGGCCTGGCGCCATTCGCCCCCCTGGCGGCCCTTGGTGGTGTCAAAGCCCCGGTTGAGCACCCGCACGCTGCCGTCCGCCTGGCGCTGGTACGTGGCGCTCACGTCGGTCATGCCGCGCTCGAAGGAATGGTCGAGCCGCGCCACCTCGTACCAGCGGCCCTCGTAGCGCGACAGGTCGAACGGCGTGACGGGGGTGATGCCGGGAGGCGGGGCCGTGGATGAACAGGCGGCCAGGGCCAATGCCATGGAGGCAATCAGGGCCAGTGCGGCGCGGCGAAGCCAGGGGGATTGCATGGGCATGAGAAAGGAACTGGTGGCGGGCTGTCGCAGTGCTGGATGCTGCGCTGGGAGCGGACAACAGAACTCAGCGAAGCGGTTATGGCCAGGCGCTGCGTCGCAGGCAGTAAGAGCAGTACGACAAGACGCGGCAACGACACCAGAAGAGTTTTGTTGGCCGCTCTTGAGGCAGGGCCACCGAGCCTGTGATGCCCGGTGGCCTGCAACCGTTCTGAACCCGCCGCTTACTTGGGCATCAGCACCGTGTCGATGGCATGGATGACGCCGTTGCTGGCGGCGACGTCGGTGGCGATGACCTTGGACTGGTCGACCATCACGCCCATGTTGCTGGACACGGTGATCTCCTGGCCCTGCACGGTCTTGACCTTGCCGGCCTTGACGTCCTTGGCCATGACCTTGCCGGGCACCACGTGGTAGGTGAGCACCTTGGTGAGTGCGGCCTTGTCCTTGAGCAGGCCGTCAAGCGTGGCCTTGGGGATCTTGGCAAACGCTTCATCGGTGGGCGCAAACACGGTGAACGGGCCGGGGCCCTTGAGCGTGTCCACCAGGCCCGCAGCCTGTACGGCAGCCACCAGGGTCTTGAAGTTACCGGCCTTCACGGCGGTGTCGACGATGTCCTGCGCCATTGCGCCGAAGGTGGCGCCTGCGGTAAGGGCCAGGGCAACCAGGGTCTTTTTCATGATTTCAGTCCTCAATCCAGGGATGGAACTCACGCGCCAAGATGGGCGCGAGCGGATTCTATGACCGTTTGGTAATTATTTCTACCAATTGGTTTTATTAAAACCCATTGGTTTCCTTTGGATACATTGGTGCGCTTTCAGTGCGCGCCGAAGATCAGCGACTGGTGCGTGGCCGCGCCCGCCATCGTGCCGTCGCCCACCGCCAGCGGCAGCGAGCCCCCCTGTCGCGCCGCGTCGCCGCAGGCGTACACGCCGGGCACGGTGGTGGCCTTCATGAAGTCGGTCTTGATGGTGCGGCCCAGGGGCCCGTCCTCGAACTCGCAGCCCAGTTGCGCGGCGACCGGGCTGGCCACCTCGACGCGGCTCAGGGTGAACAGGCCGTCCTGCGGGATCACGCGGCCGTCACGCATCACGATGTCCATGGCGCCTTCGATGCGGTCGATGTGCCCGCGCTCCAGCACCACGGCGCGCGCCTGCAGCTGGGCCAGCTGGTCCGCATCCGGCTCGAAGGCGCCGTTGAGGAAGAAGGTGGCCTGGCCCCAGTCGGGCAGCATCAGCGCCACGTGCATGGACATGGGCGACACGCCCAGGGCGCCGATGCGGCCCTGGTTCAGCTCGTAGCCGTGGCAGTACGGGCAGTGGAACACGTGGCGCCCCCAGCGCTCGGCCAGGCCGGGCACCTCGGGCAGGTGGTCGATGACGCCGGTGGCCAGCACCAGGCGGCGGGCTTCGATGGCGTCTGCCGCCCCGTCCACCTCGACGCGAAAGCCCTGCCCTGCCCGCTCGGCAGCCGTCACCTGGCCTTCGCGCCACTGCACCGTCGGGTAGGCCATGAGCTGCGCGCGCCCCTGGGCCGCGATGTCGGCTGCGGGCGTGCCGTCCTGCGTGAGAAATCCGTGCGAGTGCTCGGCAAACCGGTTGCGGCGCTGGCCGCCGTCCACCACCAGGATGCGGCGGCGCGCCCGCGCCAGTTGGGTTGCGGCGGCCAGGCCGGCATAGCTGCCGCCGATCACGATGGCGTCGTAGTGCATGTTGGGTTCCTTATGGTTCATGATACTTTTGAAGTTTCATGATAGCCATCCCTGGTATTTCATGCAACTTACAATGATTCAAGACCACACCAGGACAAGACCTTCATGCGCAGTGACAGCCGGCTTTCCAGAATGCTCCACGTGCTGCTGCACATGGCACGGCACGACGCGCCCTTCACCTCCGAGCAGATCGCCACCATGCTGGGCACCAACCCCGTGGTGGTGCGCCGCACGATGGCGGGCCTGCGCGAAGCGGGCTATGTGCGGTCGGAAAAAGGCCACGGCGGCGGCTGGACCATCGCCTGCGACCTGGCCCAGGTGACGCTGCTCGACATCCACCACGCCGTGGGCGGGCCGCACCTGTTTGCCATCGGCAACGGCAGCGACAACCCCGAATGCGCGGTGGAGCGCGTGGTCAATGCCGCCCTGGACGACGCCCTGCGCCAGGCCGAGGCGTTGCTGATCGCGCGGCTGGGCGCGATTGCGCTGGCCGACCTGGCAAAGCAGTTCGATGCGGAGTGCGTTGCCAAGGGGTGGACGGCGCACGGGGCTGCGGAGCACTGATACGCGTTACCGCCACCGGAAATGCAAATCGACCTGGGCCATCCCGTACTTTTGGGGCGGCGAGGAATACGCCGAGCGGCGCTTGAAGAGCCGCTCGGCAATCCTCAGAACGAATAGCGCTCCGTCAACCAGCTTTTCTTGCTGTTCTTGTAGGCACTGAAGAGAAACAGCGCTGCAATCAGACCACCGACCACCAGGGTGCCCTTGGGGCCCAATGTGCTTGCAATGGAGTACAGCAGCTTTTCCTTGCCGGCATGCTTGCCTGAGGCCTCGATAGATGCGTTGCCCATCGACGAGACGACGAAGTGGAACAGCCCGGTCAGCATCAGCGTGGCAATGGCAAGGAAGATGGATTTGCCCGAACGTTGCAAAAGCCCTGGCCGCAGCTGATCGACTTTTCCGGTCTGGCCCATGAGCGCCTGCACACTGGCCACGATGCGTTTTTGGGCAGCGTCCGACAGGGCATGCACGCCGATGTCGTCGCCCAGTCCCTTCGCGGTGATCACGGTGGTGAATCGGGCATCCTTGGCCGCATGCACTGAAGCCACCTTGTCCTTCTCGATCAACCTGCCGTGCTCGCCCAGTTGGGCTTTTTCCTTCTTGCCGAGTGTTGCAAGACCACGTGGCTCCAGATCCTTGTGCGTGCTGAAAAACACCGCGCGATCCGACACACCCACCACTCCACCGTTGACTTCGATCATCATTTCCTCCCTGTTGATATTGTTGAGTTTGGAACCATTGAGCGGGGGTTCAACCCGGTTGGGCACTGCAACTGCAGGCAACCCCGCCACACCTCTTGCCTATCCGGGCCGCTCACCAGCCGCCAGCTCCGCCAGCCGGGACTGCACCACCGAGAGGTTGTACGGCTCCACGGCCCCTGGTGCGAGCAGCTCGCGCAGCAAGGCGGGGCTGTTGCAGCGCTGTATGGGCGTGAACCCGCCGAATTTCAGGCCGACCAGGATCTTGCGGCTGACGGTCTCGCTCAGATGCCGGTTGTCCGACAGGGCCTTGAGCAGGCACCAGCGCGCCGAGCCGACCGGGGGAAGCACGTCCAGGTCCTTGACGATCATCAGCTGAATGAGCGGATTGCTGGTGTGCTCTGCCACCAGCAGCAGGCGGGCGAGGTCCCGCTGTTGTTGCGGGCTGAGACCGTCTTCGCAATCCTCTTTCTGGCTGTTGTGCGCCACATGCTGGGCGATCTCGCGGTGCGCGGTGCCCAGGGCTTCGGAGCCCAGCACGTCTTCGACGGGCATACGGGGCATGCGTTTGAGAATCCGGCGCAGCGCGAGGTCCGAGGTTTCAGCATCGGGGTCCTGGGCCAGCACCTTGAGCACATCCAGATCCACCGACCCTCTTTTGGCCACCTCCCTGCGCACGGCCATGCTGCGGTCTGCCGCCAGCAGGCGCGAAAGCTCCGGGTCGGTGGTGGCACTCACCACGCGTTTGCGCTGGGCACTGTCCAACGCCAGCACAGCTGCCTGGCCGGCCTTGGCCGCTTCCCACGGGTTGAACACGGCCTTGGGGACCGCAGGTTTGACGTAGGGCCTGGCGATGTGTTTCTGGACAGCGGCCTGCACGGCGGCATCGGTGACACCCAGCGCCGGGAAGCGCTGGGCCAGGTTCTTCCTGGCCGCGCGACTGACCTCGTCGTGCTTGTCCTGCAGCAGGCTGAGCAGGACATCGCTGCCGGCATGGCGCGACATCGCCAGGTTCAGGCGCTCGGGCTTGCGCGGGCTGTTCAAAAAGAAGCGGGTGATCTCTGCCGAGGTATTGGCATGCATGGCAAGGATCTTGCGCAGCATGGCATCGTCAACAGGCAACAGGGCTTCGAGCACGTCGGGCGGGCACTGCGGATGCTTGGCCAGCACGCGCGCGGAGTCGGGCACCAATTCCTGGGCATAGTGGTCCTTCCTGGTCAACCAGATGAAGCGTACTTGCTCTGCCGTGAGTTGCTTGTTCCGCACCAGCGACAGCTCCCAGGGGAAGAACCACACGCGGCTCAGGCCTTCGGCCACCCGCTTGGACTGGAGCAAGGCAAAGATGAAGTCCAGCAGGATCCGGTCCTTGCTCTTCTTCACCTTGGTCTCCAACTCCAGCAGAGCGTTTGCAATACGCAGCGGGCTGTGCGCGGTGGCGGCGCCCGCCAGCGCAGCCTCGCGCGTGAGCCTGCCGCCCAGAACGGTCTGGAGCAGGTGCTGGTCGCTCTCGTTCAGGCCGTTGGCCGTCTGCATGAACCGGCGGCGCTCACCGCTCTCGCTGAAATAGGCATCGGCCCCCTTGAACATCGCCTCCAGTGCGGCAAGTTCATCGGGGCTGGGTGGGAGGTCGGTCGTCGGCACGGAAAATCCTTCTTTCAATGGAGAAAGTCTAGAGCCTGCGGGCATGCTGGCACTGGACAAAGTGTCCAGTGCCAGGACCTTGCAAGCGCTTAGGATGCGCATGCACTTGAATCGTCTCTGCAAGGAATTGAGAATGGGTATCGCGTTTCACCAGACTGACATCAACATCAAGATCGCCAAGAAACATGCGAAGGAGGTTTCCAAGCTCCTGCTGGACAAGGGCTGGATCCCTGAGGACATGCCGTTCGATGCCGCGCTGGCGGCGATAGGCTGGCATGGCAAGGGCCAGAAAACCGTGCTGGAGATCGACGAGATCGATGTCGACAAGATCACCGAGCGGGTATCCCAACGCTTTGAGGCGCTGGCGCCGTTTGTGCGCGATGGGAGCTTTGTCCGCTTCGAGTCCGAGGAAAGCAGCAAGGACTACGCGCTCTGTGTTTTCGAGGGAGGCAAGGCCCATGGATATGGGTGGCTGGGCGCCCCTGAAAAACCATCGACTGCCGCCGCCATCGGAACCGTACCGAGCGGGGCCTGGAACGAGTACATCCATGACGAATCCCCCTCGCAGGAGAAGCTGACAGACCACCGCTACTGGGCGGTGGCAGCTTGGAACATGGCGCAGAACATCGGGTTCATTGCCCAGAGTTCCAAGCGCTTCGGTGCCAAGGACGAAGACCAAGCCTACTGGATCATGCGAGCTTGCGAAGAGGCGCGGACGGCCCTGCAAGGGGAGCGCTACCTGATCGTCCAGGACATCCAGATGTATGGGAAAGAGGTGGGCAAAATCCCCCAGACCCTTGCGGACCATGCGCAGGAAGTCAAGCTGCGCTGGCTCAAAGTGCCCCGCAAGAAGCTGGCCGAGCTGCCTTTCGCCATCGGGGCGGATGAGCTCGCCGCCCTGCTCCCCTACCGCGAGACGTTTGCGCCGGGGCGGGATATCCTTGCCAATGGGCAGGAGGGTGCATTCCTGCCCGAAGTGCTGTCATTCTTCGAGCACCTGCGCAAGGCATCGTGGTACCGGCAGGTCGGTAGCCTGGAAAAGGACGGCAGTGCCTACCGCGAGGTGATCACGGCTTTCAAAGGAATGATGTCCGATGTGACGGAATCCGCCGATCTGAAGGAGAGCCTGCTTTATCTGCACCGGATGTCCTCCGTCAAGGACGGGAGCGATGCCATCACCCCTGGCGTGGACAAGGAAGACATTGCGGACCGCGCTCCCGGGATCCACAAGGCGATGGCAAGAATCAGCCAACTGGCTGCAGCGTAGGCCAACCGGCGGTCATCCCCGTGGGGCCGTGCTCTGGCCGATGATGGGGTTGCTCGCGGGGACATGGGCACCCTGCCAAGGGCGCAGCGGCAGCCGATGCGATCGGCTTTCTGCGTCAACATCGCCAAAAAAACGTGTCTTTCCGGCAGCGTCATGTCGATTTGGCGTACTGTCGTTCGTCGTGTGCAAGCGCGGGCAACGCCGCAGAAGGCTCCTGGGCGGGGTAGCCCGAAGGGAAGGCCCTCATGGCCCTTCAGATCTACCGCATCACAGTTCCAACACCAGCAGCGGCGTGTATGACCTGGAGCAGCACGGAGTGAACTGGTCGTTGGCAGCTCTTTCGGCTTCGGTCAAAAAGCTGTCGCGGTGATCGGGCACACCCTGGAGCACCCGGGTCAGACAGGTACCGCACACGCCGGACTCGCAGGAGTACGGCACGTCGATGCCGCAGGCCACAAGTACCTCGAGCACGCTCTTGCCGGCTGGCACCTGCAGTGTCTGCCCGGAACGGGCCAGCCGCACATCGAAGCTGCCGTCCGCCTCTGTTGCAGTGGCACTGCCGGCAAAGAATTCGCGGTGCAGTTGCGCCTCGGGCCAGCCATGGCGGCGCGCGGTATCGAGCACATGGTCCATGAAACCCGCAGGGCCGCACACATACAGGTGCGTGCCGGGCTCGGGACGGGCGAGCAGGCCGTCCGCATCCAAGCGCTGGGTCTCGGCCCCGTCGTCGGCATGCACCTGCAACTGACCGGAAAACGGAGCCTGGGCCATCTCATCCACGAAGGCCATGCGCGCCGCCGCCCTGCCGCAGTAATGCAGATCGAAGCCCGCGCCTGCGGCGTGCAACGCCTGTGCCATGGCCCAGATGGGTGTGATGCCGATGCCCCCGGCCAGCAGCAGGCTGTGGCGTGCGCCTGGCGCCAGCGCGAAGTGGTTGCGCGGCGCGCTGATGGTGAGCGCCTGGCCCTCGTGAACCTGCTCGTGCATGCCCCGCGACCCGCCTCGCGAAGCCGGCTCGCACAACACGGCAATGCGGTAGTGGTCGCGCGTGTCCGGGTGGTTGCACAGCGAGTACTGGCGCACCAGGCCCGGGGCCACATGCACGTCGATGTGCGCACCGGCCGTGAAGGCCGGCAGGGCCAGCCCCCCGGGGTGTACCAGCTCGAAGCTGCAGATGCCCTCGGCTTCCACCCGCCGGCTGCGCACCAGAACCTGCAATCCATTCATGGCGGGGACGCAGTGCGAAGGAGCGGTTGGGTGGCGCGCCGGACGGTCATTGGCTGCCTCCATGGTCACGCTGCGACAGCCGTCGAAGGCTGCGGTGACGGCGCGGCTTCTGCGGCGACCAGCTGTTTGAGGACTCGGCGAGCACGCACCGGGCCCCCGTCGGTTGCGAGCATGACAGGCCCCAGTGAGTCCAGGTCGCTGGTTCCCATGTTGATCTGCACCGCCTCGATCATCGGCTTGTCCTGCGTATCGAATGCCTTGCGCAGCGAGTCAAGCCGCAGCATGTCCATTTCAGGGTCGCGCTGACCCCAGTTGCGCCCCTGGGCCCAGAAGTAGTGGGTCGTGAACTCGGTCGCCGGCGTCATGAGATGGCAGCCCTGGCTCTCGTTCGCCTGCTCTCTTGGCTGTCCTTCGGGCAGAACGCCGACAGTGAGCTTCATCACGGCCGGCGCATCCCAGCGCACGTTCAACCAGCGCTGCACCTTCTGCTCACCCGCCTCGTACCACTTCTGGAGTACCGGCGGCAGCACTTCATTGCTGGTCAGACGGTTGGAATGCACCGTGTTGCCGGTCTGCAGAATTTCGGACTTCGCGCGCCGGACAGCGTCACTGCCGAGCAGACCTGGATGCAGAAACTCGATGTGCCCGAGGTCCATGATGTTGTCGGTCATCAGCTCATAGTGACCGTCGGCGAGCGTGTAGCCCTTGACGTTCTGGAACTGCGGGTCGCCGAGGAAATCGAACTCGGGAATCGATGCTGCGTCTGCCTTGTCGGCGTCACCCATCCAGATCCACAGCAGGTGGTGGCGCTCCTGCAGCGGGTAGGAGCGAGCGAAGGCCTTGGCGGGAATCTGCCCATTCCCATGGGGGTTCAGCGTGCAGGCGCCGCTGCAGTCAAAGCGCAGCCCATGGTAGGCACATTCGATCTCGTCTCCGACCAGCTTTCCCATGTGCAATGGTGCGAACCGGTGTGGGCAACGATCCTCAAGCGCAACGGCCCGGCCGTCACGGCGGCGGTACATGACAACGGGCCTGTCGATGATGCGCCGGGGCAGCATGGCGTCCGTGACCTCGTCTGCCCAGGCCGCGACGTACCAAACGTTCTTCAGGAATGCCATTTTTCTGTCTCCTTCCTTCATCCATGATTCATTCAGCAGCCAGGTTCAGATCCTTGGTGAGCCTGGACCACCGGCCATGCTCGGCGTCCAGAAACGCCCCCATCTGGTCCACCGTGCCCGCTCCCTCGGTCATGGGGCCGATGGCCAGTAGCCGTGCGGCCACCTCCGGGTCGCTCAGCACCGCGTCGAGGTCGCGATTGAAGCGCTGAACGGCCGCAGAAGGTGTGTTCGTGGGTGCGACGATGCCGATCCATCCGGCGTAGTCGAAGCCTGGCAAGCTTTCCGAAATCGTCGGCACGCTCTCCCAGCCCGCAATGCGCCTGGACGTGGTGACCGCAAGCGCGCGCAGCTTCCCGGCCTTGACCATCTGCGCGACCGATGGCACATCGCTGATCAGGGCTTCCGTCTGCCCACCGACCGTTCCGGTGACTCCGGCCCCCACCGAGACGTAGGGAACCGGGTTGACCTGGATGCCCAACTGGTTGCTGAGCAGGCGGGTCATGATTCCGCTGAATGTCTTGGGGCCTTCATTGGCGACCGTCAGGCGATCGGGGTGGGCCTTGGCAAAGGCGATCAAGTCCTGCAAGGTCTTCAATGAAGAGCTGGAATTGACGGTCACTGCGAAAGGCACCTTGCCCACCATTCCGACCGGTGTGAAGTCTCGCCGTGGGTCGTAGGGAAGGTTCTTGAACAGATACGCGTTCATGATCAACGCCGCAGCCGTCGCGAAGTAGAAGGTGTAGCCGTCGGCGGCTGAGCGCGCCGCTGCCTGTGCCCCAATCGCGTTCTGTCCACCTGGGCGGTTCTCGACCACGATGGGCTGGCCCCACCTGCGCGAGAGCTGGTCGCCAATCATGCGGGCCATGGAGTCTGCGCCGGATCCGGCAGGTTGGGAAAGCAGGAGCTTCACCGGCTTGTCAGGCCAGGCCTGGGCACGCGAGGCCATGCCCCACGTTGCGCAAATGGGTGCCAGGGCGGCGAGCGTGAATTCACGGCGGTTCATGTTGTCTCCAATCTCTTTTTTGAAATGTCTCAAGGCCGGCCGTACCGGAGGACGATGCTGCTGCCCGCTTTGGCGCGCCCGTTCAACCGGTCGAGCAGTTCACCCATCGACAGGCCCGCAGGCAGCTGACCTGGGTCCAGGTCGGTCGCGATGACCGTGAAAACGTAGTGGTGCTGTCCCGTGCGTGCAGGAGGGCAAGGTCCCATGTAGGTGGGCAGCCCGAGGGTGCTCTTGCCCCCGGTGTACTTCGCACTGGGTTGGCTGATCTCGCCTTCAGCGAGGGAGGTGACGCCTGCCGGGATGTTGTAGGCCACCCAGTGAGCGACGCCCAGGCCATTGCGGCCCTCCTGGTCGTGGACGAGCAAGGCGAAGCTCTTCGTGCCGGCGGGCACGTTGCTCCACGACAGTGCGGGAGAGACGTTGGATCCCACGCAGTTCGGATTGCTGGACAAGTCTCCTGCGTGCCGACGCTCCAGGGCACCGCCATCCGGGAATTGGGGCGACCAGAGCGTGAATGCATCGTTTCCTGCGCCCGTGCTCAGTTGGCTGGACGACGCGCATCCGGCCAACACCACGCACATCGCGAGCGGTGCGATCAAAGTTTTCATGGTTTGTCTCCTGTGGATAAAACGGTCAGGCTTTTTCCGGCTGCGGGTGATGGGCCGCTGTTGCCGCGGCTTCCTTGCGAATCGCCCGCTCTACGGCTGGCTCCTTGTTCATCCGGTCGATGAACCGCTGCAGGTGGTGCAGGTTCGCCAGACGCGCACCGGACTCGGCCGCCCTTTGCGCACACCAAAGCAGGTAGGCATCCGCCGCCGACCACACCGGGCCCACCAGATGCAGGCGCTCGCTGAGTTGCGCGTCCGCAATGGCCAGTTGGCGCTCCAGTTCATGCACGGCAAGTTGCCTGGCGCTTTGCTGCGGGCCCTCACCTTCCACCACCCGGTGTGCCATCCGCGCTCTGAAGACCAGGGGATGGAGGTTGGCGGCGCTGAAAGCCAGCCAGGACAGCGCCTGGCAGAACTCCAGCGCCCTGGACGTCGGTGGCAGCAGTTGCGCGTGGGGATACTCCAGCGCGAGCCAGGCGGCGATCGCCAGGTTGTCCGTGATCGCATCCGGGCCGGCCATGAGCACGGGGACCTTGCCCTTCGGGTTCAGCGCCAGAAACTCCGGGGTCAGGTGCGCCCCTTGCTGAAGGCGCACGATCCGAAGGTCGTAGGGGACTCCAGCCCGCTCCAGGAGGATGAGCGGCACGCGCGAGCATGCGCCTGGCGAGTGCAACAGAGTGATGGCTGTCAAGACATCACCGCCGTTCTGAACCCCAGCATGGACCGCATCTCTTCGACGAGCGACTCGATATCGCCCTCTGTGGGAGCCACACCGAACACGTAGTTGTCAGGACGAACAAGGGCTGCGACACAGGCGTGCCTGGACAGCCAGCCGGCGACAAGACCGCCCTGCTCCTGCACCTGCCCCAGATGCACCGTCTGCAGAGCATCCCAGTGCGGATGGAATTCGACGCTGTCCTTCAGAACCAGGCGCCATCCGTTTTGAAATCGTGCATCCATGCGAACGGCAGCCCCGTCTATCTCGAGCCAGGGCTGTGGGAACAGCGTGCCACGCGCGGGATGCTCCTTTTCAGACAGGACCCCGGCTTCCAGCCCAGGCAGGATGTCCTGGCGTGGTGTGTCGCGCACCTGGCCGCCGCAATCGGCGAGCAACTTCGCATCCCGGGCACGGGCACGTTCGACGTCGCGTTCGCAGATGACGGCGCCCACGGACTTGATCCGGCTGGTGAGTTCGCGCACATGGGCTTTGCGCTCGGTACCGTAGCTGTCCAGCAACAGCTCTGCAGCCTGGCCCTGAACCTCGCCCCGCGCGACAGCCGCCAGCTTCCAGCCCAGGTTTGCAGCATCCCGAATTCCCTGGCACATCCCCTGCCCCAGAAAGGGGGGCTGCATGTGTGCTGCGTCGCCCGCGAGAAACACGCGGCCATTTCGCCACCGGCTGGCTACGAGGGCATGAAAGCGGTAGCTGGCCTGGCGCCACAGCTCGCCGTCCTCGGGAGTGATCCATCGGGACAGAAGCTTCCAGGTCTCCTCGTCCTGGGCCACCGTCCTGGGGTCCTCGCCTGGCTTGAGGGAGATCTCCCAGCGGCGGTGGTTCTTCGGCCCGATCACCAGCGTGCATGGCCGCTCGGGCTCGCAGTACTGCACGCTCACCGGCGGAAGCTTCTTCAAGCCCTTTTCGTTGAGCAGCACATCCACCACCAGCCAGGGCTCATCGAAATCCAGGTCGTCCAGCGCAATATCCATCTGGGCCCTGACCTTGCTGGATCCGCCATCGCAGCCGATGGCGTACCGTGCATTCACTTCGTGGGTCGTCGCATCGGCATTGCCGATCTCGAGTGTCACTCCCTTGCCGCTTTGGCGGATGCTGCGCATCTCCACACCGAGTTCGACGTCCACCGTGGCGAGCCCTTCCACCTTCGCCCTGAGAACCTTTTCCACCAGCGGCTGCGTGAACACGAGCGATGGCGTGTAGCCCTGCGGAAAGGGTGGGGCCACCATGGTCATGCGCCGGATGAGCTGTCCATCCACCCCGTAGAACTCCGAGTTGGTGAAAGGCTCGGTGAATGGCATCACCGCGTCGACCACGCCGAGCTGCTGGAACACGCGCATGATCTCATGGTCGAGCGCAATCGCCCGCGGGATCTGGTAGACACCGTGGAGGCGGTCGCAGACGTACACGCGCAGTCCCGCCTGGCCCAGCAGGCCGGCGGCGACCTGGCCCGCAGGCCCATACCCCACGATGGCGACGTCGTAAGCGGGCTTGCTCATGGGGCCTCGGCCTCGATGGGATTGGACAGCGTTCCGATCCGCTCGATCTCCACCTCGTAGGTGTCGCCTGCCTTCATCCAGACGGGGGGCGTGCGGGCCTGGCCCACCCCGGCAGGGGTGCCCATGACGATGACGTCGCCAGGCTCCAGCGTGAGCACTTCTGCCAGCAGCTCGATGGTCTCCGTGACGCTGAAAATCATGTCGTCGGTGTTGGCGTCCTGCATCACCTGGCCGTTGAGCCGGCCTTGAATGCGCAGCCCTGTCGCTCCAGGGGGCAGTTCATCGGCCGTCACCAGGGCGGGTCCGAAGCCGCCGGTCGCATCGAAGTTCTTGCCGATGGTCCACTGCGGCGTGCGCTTCTGGTAGTCGCGCACGCTCATGTCGTTGAAGCAGGTGTAGCCAAACACGTAGCGCAGCGCGTCGGCCTGTCGGGTGTGCCTTGGCACACGGCGGCCGATCACGAGCGCCAGCTCGGCTTCGTAGTCGAAGCGGCCGGAGACTCTTGGCACGACACCCGCGTCTCCATGCGCGATCAGCGATGACGCGCCCCGAAAGAAGAACCAGGGGTACTCAGGTTTGTCCCGTCCGCCTTCCTTGGCATGGTCGAAGTAGTTGAGGCCGAGGCAAATGGTTTTGCCTGGCTCGGGCACCAGCGGGGCCAGCCGGGCTTCTGACAAAGGGATGCGGGGCGACGTGCCCGCGATGGCCTGCGCCGCGGCTGCGTGCAGATCCACGCCCAGGCGCAGTGCTTCCCTCAGGTCAGGGGGCACGTCAGGCCGGGCCGAGTTCAGGTCGATCAACTGGTCGCCATCGACGACGGCCAGGCGGGGGGTGCCATGGAGCAGGTAGGTGGTGAAACGCATGGAGAGGTCTTTTCAGGTTGGGAATTCGGTGGGGGAAAACGTGACGAGGCGTTGTGCCTCTTTCAATCGCGCGCTCGGCGGTGCAGAGATGCCCCATTGATCGACACGCCCGGGCGGCCAGGTCCAGTCGGCCGGCCCGCCTGGCTGGTAGCTGCCATCGATCTGCTCGACATCCGCCGTGTACTCGATGACGATGCCGAAGGGGTCGACGAAGTAGTTGAACGCGTTGTCGCCCGGGCCGTGGCGACCTGGACCCCATTCGATGGAGTGGCCCGCATCCTTCATGCGGCCACCTCCGCGCATGACACAGTTCAGCGTGGGCATCACAAAGGCGATGTGGTTGAGCGCGCTGTTGTCCGAGTCACCAATGGCAAGCGTGTGGTGGTCGGTATCGCAGTTCATGAAGGCCATGATCCGGGTGCGGTCCGCAAGGACGAACCCCAGCGCCGCTTCCATGAAGCGTTGCGTGGCAGGCAGGTCGCTGCTGTTGAGCACTGCATGCGCAAGGCGCACCGGCTGGTCCAGAGGTGCGGGATCGGGTGGCTGTCGCAGCGCATCGCCGCAGACGACCTCATAGCGCCGGCCAGCGGGATCGCGCAGAACGAGGCTCTTGCCTCCGGCCGGATCCTGGGCTGCTGCGACCTCTCGCTCCAGATGGCCGCCAGCCGCAGTGGCCGCCCGTGCGACGGCGTTCAGTGCGTCCTCGCTGCGGGCGCGCAGGCTGACCTTGAGAATCTTCGGGCTGCCGCTGGCCTCATGCAGTGCCAGCAGGTGGTGGTCCTTGCCACTGCCGCGCAGATAGACAACGCCTGCGCTGCGGTCCGCCACTTCGAGCCGCCAGACGTCGGTGTAGAAGCGCTCAGCCTCGTTCAGGCTGGGGACGGTCAGCGCAACACTGCGCAGCCCCGCGATCCAGGGGGATTTCATGAAGTCTCCTTGTGTATTGATGGGCCCAGACCCAGGAAGCGGCGGGCGTTGCCGTGGGTGATGGCATGCCGGGTCGCGTCGTCAAAGCCCGCGTCGGCCAGGCGCTGCAGTGGCTGCCGTTCGTGGAAGTTGAAGGGGTAGTCGGTCCCTACCATCAATGCATCGGACCCGAAGGTGTGCAGCAGGTGGCGCAGCATCGCGTCGTCGAACACCAGCGTGTCGTAGAAGAGGCGGCGCACGGTCGCAACAGGTGGCTCGGGCATGGCCTCGCGCAATGCGGGAAACACATGCCAGCCCTGCTGCAGCCGCGGCAGGAGTGATGCCAGGGTGCCCCCGCCGTGGCTGAACGCAATGCGCAGATTCGGGTGCCTTGCCATCAGCCCACCGGTCACCACGGAGGCGGCTGCGAGCCCCGCGTCACCGGGGTAGGCCAGCACCTGCTGCAAGGCGGCGGGCCCTACGAGTCGGTCCATGCCGGCAGGGCGAACCGCGTGCACGAAAACAGCCGCTCCGAGCTCTTCGCAGGCTGCAAAGAAGGGGTCGAACACGGGAGCGCCGACGGCCATGCCATTGATGTTGCTGCCGATCTCGACAGCCGGCATGCGCAGCACACGCACTGCATGCTCGAGTTCGCGGATCGCAAGGTCGATGTCCTGCAAGGGCACCACGCCCATGCCCGCCAGTCGGCCGCTGCTGGCGTCGACCATTGCTGCCGTCTGGTCGTTGAGGTAGCGGCACAGCTGCTGACCTGCCGGGGCATCCATCCAGTACGAGAACAGCTCGGGCATGGGAGAGACCACCTGGAGCTCCAGGCCCATGGACAGCATGTCCTCCAGCCTGTGGGGAACGCTCCAGCAACGCTCGGACACGGTGCGGTAGACCTTGCCGGAGATCATCACGTGGCGGTGGCACTCATGGGCAGACGCCATCGATGGCCAGTCCGCGGGCAGGCGGTTTCCGATGTAGGCGGGAAAGTTTTCCGGGACCATGTGGGCGTGCATGTCGATGCCGCAGCCACACATTCCGCTTCGTTGATTCGTGGTCAATTTTTTGTCTCCGATCCGGATGTTAGGAATCGCAGAAACTTCTGTACAGACGATCTGACGGATAACTAAAATCGGTTCCATGGATATCCGCTCAGTCGATCTCAACCTGCTTGTCATCTTCGATGCGATGGCAAGATTGCGCAGCGTGAACAGGACCGCGGAAGCCGTCGGCTTGAGCCAGCCCGCGACCAGCGGGGCCCTGTCCCGCCTGAAAATCCTGTTCGACGATCCGCTGTTCATCCGCACCGGCGGCCAGATGGAGCCGACACCGCGCGCGCTTGAATTGGCGCCGGTCGTGCACCAGGTGGTGCAGACCATCCAGTCGGAAATCCTCCAGCAGGTGGGTTTCAACCCGGCCCGGGCAGACCGCAGCTTCACGGTCCTCATGCCGGACATCGGAGAGGTCGCCTTTCTGCCTGGCGTGCTCAAGCGTTTGCGCCAGGAAGCGCCCCATGTGCGCCTGCATGCCGTGTCGAAGCCGCGCAGTGCTGCGGCCGCGGCGCTGGAGAGCGGAGAGGCGGAGCTGGCGGTGGGCTACTTTCCCGACCTGCAGCGGGCCAACTACTTTCAGCAGGCCCTGTTCAACACGTCATATGTCTGCATCGCCTGCGCCGAGAACGCGCAGGTGGGGAGCCGAATGGGCATCAAGCAGTACCTGTCGGCCAGGCACATCGTGGTGCGCCCTGACGGTCGGGAGCACATGCTGGACAGCTACCTGGTTCAAAAGGGATGGAATCGCCATGTCATCCTGGAGCTGTCGCACTTCATGAGTCTGATCTCCCTGCTTCCCGGGAGCGACCTCATCGCCACGGTGCCGCAGGACATCGCGACCGTCGTTGGCCGCCATGTCCCGCTCAAGCACATCCGGCTGCCCTTTGCCACGCCGGAAATCCAGGTGCAGCAGCATTGGCACCGGCGAACGCAGAACGACCTCGCCAACCGGTGGCTTCGAGGTCTGTTCTTCGAAGTCAACCGACGCGAGGCCGGAAAAGGCCTGGATGCCTGAGCGCGTCAGTCGCAGGCGTAACCTGCGGCCTGAACACCTGCCGCGCAGATGATCTCGTCCTCATCTCCCGTGCCGCCGCTGGCGCCCACGGCGCCCAGCGTGCGTCCAGTGCCGTCCTTGATCAGCACGGCACCGGTCTGCGGGAGAAATCGACCCTGGGCCGCAGCAGCCAGCGAGACGAAGAAGTTGGGGTTGTCCTTGGCGCGCTGGCCGAGCACCCGGCTGGATACGCCCATCCCGACCGCTCCCCAGGCCTTTGCCATTGCGACATCGAAGCGGAACATGCTGGCTTCGTCCTCCCTCGCGAATGCAACCAGGTTCCCGCCCTCGTCGATGACCGCCACCCCCATGGGCTTGTAGCCAGCCTCGCGCGCTTTCGCCAGCGCTACCGTGATGATCTGCTGCGCCTTTTCCAGTGTCAATTTCGACATTCAATCCTCCGGAGTAAAACCTGTTGCCTTGACCATGCGCCCCCAATACTCATGGTCCTTCTTCGTGAGTGCGGTGAGCGACGGCATGGATCCGCCCAGCGGCTCCAGTGCGTTGCGCTGAAAGACCTCAGCCATCGCCGCGGTCTTGATCTGTTCGTTGACCGCTGCGTTCAGGGCCGCCATCTTCGCGACCGGGGTGGCGGCAGGTGCGAACCAGCCCAGCCACTCGACGAACGCAATGTCCTTGTACCCGAGCTCATGCAGCGTGGGCGTGTCGGGGAGCGCTTTCCAGCGCGTGGGGCTGGTCACGGCGAGGATTCGCAGCTTTCCTGCCGCCGCGTGGGGAAGCACTTCGCTCACGACGTTGAAACTGACGGGCACCTGCCCGCCCAGCAGGTCGGTGAGCAAGGGACCACCGCCTTTGTAGGGGATGACGTTCATCGACAGGCCGGCGTCCCGTGAAAGCAGCATGCCGGCCATGTGCAACGAGGTTCCTGTGGACGGAACACCATAGTTGGCCTGGCTCGGATTGGCCTTGGCCCAGGCGACGTAGTCGGCCACGGTCTTGATATGGGCAGGCAAGCCTGGCCCTGCAGTGAACGCGAAGGTGAAGTTGCACAGGCCCGCCACCGCGACGAAGTCCCCCAGCGGGTCGTAGTTGAGCTTCTTGAAGACGTGCGGATGCAAGGTCAGCACCCCACCCGGGCATTGAAGCAGGTTCGAGCCATCGGGTGCCGCGCGCTTGACGAACTCCGCGGCGATGCGTCCCCCCGCGCCCGGCTTGGTGTCGTAGACCAGGTTCTGCGGGTACTTTCCCCGCAGCTGGTCCATGAGGGGCCGACTCACCTGGTCGCCCAGCCCTCCCGATGGGAAGCCCGACCAGACCACGGTGTTGCCGGAGTTCTGGCTCCAGGCGGGAAAGCCTGCGCTCGCCAGTGCGCCAGCTCCCAGGAATGTTCTGCGTTGCATGTTGTCTCCTTCTGTTGATTTTTTTGTCGCCGACAGGCGCTCGATCGCCCCGGTTCCTTGGGCAGGGTGGTCAGGGGCCCCGCGTTCGCGTGAGCGATTGAAAGCCGTACTTGTTCATGCTCACAAACTGCCCAACGGCCGGATGCGGCAGGAACCGGGTGCGGCAGTCCAGGACCGCAGGCAGGCCGGAGGCCAGAGCGCGTCCCATGGCTGCGGCGACCTCTTCAGGTCGGGTCAACACTTCGCCATGGCAACCAAACCCGCGCGCTATGGCGGCATAGTCGGTGTCTTCCAGCGCCGTGCCCATCTCGAAGTCCAGGCCCATCTTCTGCCCCATGCGGATCACGCCCCACGCAGCGTTGTTGTGGATCATGGTGATCACTGGCAGCCGGTATCGGCGCGCCGTGTCGAGTTCGTTCAGCGTGAATCCGAATGCGCCATCCCCAGTGATGTTGAAGACCGACCTGGAGGGAAACTGACTTTGCAGTGCGATGGCGGCGGGCAGGCCGAATCCGAGGTGGCTCATGCCCGGTTCGTGGAATCGGGTGCGCACCTCATGGACGGGCGTGAAGTCATTGCTCCAGAACGTGGTGTGGCCGCCATCGAAAACGGCGAGCGAATCTGCGGGCATTGCTTCACCAATGGCTTTGGCGAGAGCAGCCGGGTGCATCACCTCATCCGTATCCTGTGCCATCTCGTTCAGCTTCGTCTCGTACCCGCGGCGCACGCTGCGGATACTGCTGAGCCAACCCGACTCGGTGGAAACCTCTGTTCCCAGGGCGGTGAGGATGTCGCGCAACGCCTCTCCCGCGTCGGCCTGCATGGCGACATCGTGCGCAACTGCATGTCCGAGCGCACCGGGGTCTATGTTGATGTTGATGACGCGGTGGTGCCTTCGCGCCAATGCGCCGTGCTCATCCCACATCCAGGACGACCAGCGGCACCCGACGCTGATGATCGTGTCTGCCTGCTCGAAGGCCTGCTTGACGGCGGCGCCAGCGATGATGCCGCCATGGCCGATGAAACTCTCGCTGCTGGAAGGAATGAGCCCGAGGGCCATCTGCGTGGGTAGCGCGGGTGCCCGCAAGCGCTCTGCCAGCGCCCTGAACGCCTGCTGAGCGCCCGCAGCCACCACCCCACCGCCGCCCACCAGCAATGGCCGCTTTGCGGTGCGCAGCAGTTGCACCGCGGCGGCCACGGTCTGTTCGGTCGGTCGGGGGCCCTCGATCACCCGGTACCGTCGTGGCGCCAGATCGAACTCGTCTGCGGCGAAGGAATGCACCTGTGCAAGCACGTCCTGGGGAATGTCCAGGTGCACCGGGCCTGGGCGACCGCTGAGCGCTTCTCTGATCGCACGCCGCGCCAACTCCGGAATGCGGCGCGCATCGTTCACCACGGCATTCCATTTCGTGAGCGGGGCCGCCACTGCGCGGGTGTCCATGTCCATGAATACACCGCAGTGGGGATAGGAGGATGCGCGGTGCTGGTTGGTGGTGATCGCCAGCAGCGGAATGTTGTTGTTGAACGCCACACCCAGGCCGGACACCAGGTTGAGCCCCCCAGGCCCGAGCTCCCCGACGGCCACTGCGAGCTGGCCAGTGCCGGCATGCGCGGCGGCGGCCATCATCGGGCCCGCTGCCTCGTGGCGAACGCCGATGAAGCGCAGGGACGGCTCGCGACTGAGGGCGTGAAACAGGGGCGACAGCTTGCCTCCAACGATGCCGAATACGGAGTTCACGCCTTCGGCTTTGAGGACTTTGACCAGCGCCTGCGCGCCGGAGACTTCGATCGTGGCAGCCCGCGGACCATCTGTTGCGATTGCGCTTGGTGGTGAAGGATTCTTTGTCATGCTGTGTGTACCGGTGCAGTGGCGCAATGTTGCGCGCACAGCCCACAAAGATCGATGGACGAATAGGGCAACTTCCTGTACTTTTCCGGGATCCGTTGCATGCACCGACCTATGAAAGCCCCACCGCTGCTATTGGTTCCGTACCAAGAAGTTCGCCACAATCAGCCGGACGACTGCCTCCACTACGAATCGGTGGCGATCAGGGCTGTGGAGATGGATTGGACGATTCCGGCCCACCGGCATGACGCGCTCTACCAGTTCCAGCTTCTCGAACGGGGCAGCGTCTCCGGGAGCATCGATGGACGGGTGTTCGAGGTGGCGGGGCCGGCTCTCCTGATGCTTGCCCCAGGATCCGTCCACGGATTCACCTACACGACCGAGTCGGTCGGCCACCAGATCACCATTCCGCAGCGGACACTCTTGAACCTGCTCGGGCTTTCGGACCTGGCCGAGAAGTACCTCGACACGTCGTTCGTGGTCCCGCTTTCGTCCAACACCACGCAACTCAAGCGCCTGTTTGACGAGGTCTGTTGCGAGTACACCAGCAAAGAACTGGGGCGGGCTCAAAACCTCCTGTGCCTGGCTTCCATGATCGCCGTGCAGTTGGTTCGCATCCAAAGAGAGCAAAGTGCACGCACCTCGTCGCCCGGAATTCGTGATGCGCTGGCCCAAAGGTTCCTGGCCATGGTGGAGATCCATTTCTTTGAGCATCGCAGCGTCAGCTTCTATGCAGAGCATCTTCAAGTGTCTGCCGACCATCTGAGCAAAACCTGCAAGCACCTGCTGCGCAGGCCGGCGCAAAGCATTCTCAATGACAGGCTGATGCTGGAGGCACGGCGCCTGCTGGCCTACACCGCAATGCCTGTAGCCCAGATCTCGGAACAGATCGGGTTCACCGATTCGGCCTACTTCACACGGTCTTTTGGCCGGTCCATGGGCCTTTCCCCTTCACGTTATCGCGCCTCGATAGCGCAGGGAGTTCGCGTCCCCGATGTTTGAAAGGGCTTCCGCCTTGGGCCGAGGCAGTTTGAAAGCATCGACAGCGGACTTTGGCGGGGGTATTTCACCCATTGGCAGCCTCCTGGGATTCGTGGATCGCACAAGGTGGCGGACTCACCGCCCGCACAAGCCCGCTACCCGACCCGCGGCGCATGCACCGCCATCAGCTCCACGATCCAGTCGATGAACACGCGCAGCTGCTTGCTCACATAGCGGTTGGGCGGGTAGGCCACATACATGGGCATGGCATCGATTCGCCAGTCCGTGAACAGCGGCACCAGCGCGCCGCTGGCGACATGCTGGCTGGCCATGTAATGGGGCAGCCACAGCGCGCCCAGGCCGGACAGCCCCGCGGTGAGGTAGGCATTGCCGTCGTCGATCGCGAGCACGTAGCGCCCACCGACCTTGGCCGTTTCGCGGCCCTTGCGCATGGCGTAAGGCAGCTCCCCGTCCCACCGGTAGCGCACGATGCGGTGGTGCGGATCGCGCAGTTCATCCGGGTGGCGGGGCGTGCCCGCCTGCACCAGGTAGGACGGCGCGGCGTACACGCCCAGCTGCAGGTCACCCACGTGGCGCGCCACCAGCCCCTGGTCGCGGATCTCGCCGCCGCGCACCACGCAGTCGACGTTGTCGCCCAGCAGGTCGACCTTGCGGTCGCTGGCGCCCATGTCGAGCTGGATGTCCGGGAAGCGGGCATGGAACGCGGGCAGCGCCGGCACCAGCAGGATGTTGGCCAGGGGGCTGGGCACGTCCACGCGCAGCAGGCCGCGCGGTGCCGTGGGGGCGCCGGGGAGATTGCCCTCGATGTCGTCGAGCTCTGCCAGCAGGCGCACCACCCGCTCGTAGTAGATGGCGCCGTCGGTGGTGACGTTGACGCGGCGGGTCGTGCGGTGCAGCAGCTTGAGCTGCAGGCGCGCCTCCAGCTGCTGCACGAGCTGGGTCACCGTGGTCCGGCTCCAGCCCAGGTTGTCAGCCGCCTTGGTGAAGCTGCCCGACTCGACCACCCGCACGAAGGCCTGCATGCCATCGAACCTGTCCATTGCAACGCCCTCCAGATTGTTCTGATTCTACAAACAGTGATGCAGGAGATTGTGGCTTTATCCAAACAATTGCCAGGGCTACAGTGGCAGCACCAACCAAACCACGGAGCCCTCCATGAGCAAACGCAAAGCCATCTTTCCCGCCGATCGCCATGATCTGTATGCCAACCACCGGTATTCGGCAGCCATCCAGTCCGGCGATCTGCTGTTCGTCTCCGGCCAGGTCGGCAGCCGCAGCGACGGCTCGGCCGAGCCCGATTTCGAGGCCCAGGTGCGCCTGGCTTTCGCCAACCTGCAGGCGACCCTCAAGGCGGGCGGCTGCAGCCTGGACGACATCGTGGATGTGACGACCTTCCACACCGATCCGCAAACCCAGTTCGAGACGATGATGGCCGTGAAGAATGACATCTTCCCCAGCGCACCGTATCCCAACTGGACGGCGGTCGGGGTCACCTGGCTGGCAGGGTTCGACTTCGAGATCAAGGTCATCGCCAGGATCCCGGGCTGAGCGCACTGGCCGGGCTGTGTGGGCGGCGGCTGGCAGAAATCGCCATGCCAACGCTGCACCGGGCCTTTCGCAAAGCCGCAGACCGACAGGCTCCTAGATCCTCACGAGGTTGTGCATCGACAGCGCGCCGAAAGGCAGCGAGGCGAGTGGCCCTCCGACGTCGAGCGCGCCCAGGTCGATCGGAAAGAAGCCGGTGGCTTCGATGATGCCGCGCACCTCGGCCTTGGCGGCGGCATCGTCGCCCGAGTAGAACAAGACACGCTTGCCCCCTGCCGCCTCTGGCTGCTGCAGCACGTTGACGTCCAGGTGGTTGAATGCCTTGACGACGCGGGCCCCCGCAGCAAACTGCTGAATGATCTGGCTGGAGTGCTTTCCACCCAGGTCCACGGCCTTGATGCCATAGGCCGCGAGAGGATTGCCGGGGTCTTTGGCATCCGGCGATGCGGGGTCGATGAATTCCACCGCGTTGGTGCCGTCGATCACGATGCGGCCGTTCCAGTCCGGCAAACCGCCCAGCACTTTCTGCGCGTCGGTCCAGCGCACTGCAACCATCACCAGGTCTGCGCTGGCCGCCTCCTGCACGGTGCCTGCCTTGATGGAAGGCCCGATCTCTGCGACCAGCGCCGCCAGCGAGTCAGGCCCGCGGCTGTTGGAGAGGATGGCCGAGATGCCGTTTTTGGCGAGGACGCGTGCGAAGTTGGAGCCCAGGGCGCCGGAGCCGATGATGCCGATAGTCATGGTGATTTCCTTTGAAGGTACGGAGGGGAATAGAGCTGGAACTGCCCGGCCCTCGTCATCTGGGCAGCTCCTTCCATGAAAACCAGGCAGACCTGGTTTTTAATGAATGTGTGTCACTGTCACTATGACATTTTTAAACAAAAAAAGGGACGTCCAGAATTACCAGACGAGAGGGATGGAGAACTTGCCGAGCCGGGCCACTTCGCCAGCGACATCTGCAACGGTGGTCTTGGCCAGCTCTTGCTCCAGGGCGCCGCGCGCCCGGGCCAGGGTGGGTTGCAGCGCCTGCAGAATATTGCCCCCCACCGCGCAGTTCTCGCACGGCGGCGTACGATGCAGCGAAAAAAGCTCCGGGTCTTCGACGGCCTCGTACACCTCCAGCAGCCTGATGTCTGCCGCAGGCCTGGCCAACATCGCGCCTCCTCCGGCGCCCAGTTGCGAGCGGGTGAATCCGGCTTCACCCAGCCGCGACAAAAGCCCCCGGATCACCACCGCGCTCGTGTTCACCGAGTACGCCAGATCCTCCGACCGCATGGGCGTGCCATCGCTGACGGCCAGGGCGGTCAGGACGTGCACTGCAACGGCGAAGCGGGTACTGGTGGGCATGGAGAAACTGGTGTTTTGTGCTTGTGTGTAAATGACTTTATTACACACATTCCTGATTGTCAATGGGCGAACAGCAACACGCACAACAGGCGCGATGGCATTTCGGCAGTCGCTGCGCCCGCAGCAGCAGCTTCGGCATCCATGCCGTGCGCAACCGAGGTGCAACCCGTGCTTTGGGCGGCGCCATTGCGGTGCAGGTGGCGGCGTCTCCTGGTCCACTGGCTTGCAGCTCCCTGCCTCCCGAGGGGTAGCCGCGCTCCCGCCACGCGGCCTGGCGCCGTGTGCCACGACGCCTGTCACATGACTGTCACTGTGGGCCAGCGGTACTTACCCCTGTGGCGCCCCCTGGCAAGGGCCCCTAGCATCCCTGTTCGTTGCAACCTGCAACGATCACACCGTCCTCGGCACCAAACTTGCTGATAGGGACGGCCAGAAAATGCCCACCCGCATTGGCTGGCCTGTGAATATTTGTCATCAAACACAATTTGATTGAGGGAACCTTGCCAATGAAAACGATGAATCGCTGCGCCATTGCAGCGCTGGCCCTTGTGGGAACGTCTGCCGTGTTTGCCCAGAGCAGCGTGACCCTGTACGGCCGGATCAACACCACGTTCGAGCGCCAGAAGGATGGCGACGTGTCCAAAACCGGCCTGTTCAACAACTCCTCCCGCTTCGGCTTCAAGGGCCAGGAAGACCTGGGCGGCGGCCTGAAGGCCGGCTTCCAGCTCGAAAGCGGCTTTGACTCCAGCACCGGTGTCATCGACTCCCGCGGTGTCTTCGCCCGCCAGAGCGAAGTGAACCTCTCCAGTGGCTTCGGCATGGTGCGCATGGGCAACTTCACGTCGGAGTCGTACTACGCCACCGCTGACTACATCAGCAACCACAACCACGACACCGGCTCGTCGGCAGATGCGCTGTATGCCTACCCGGCCCGCGACGTGAACAAGATCGCCTACCGCACCCCGAGCTTTGGCGGCGCCACGTTCGAGGCCGGTTGGTCCATGCACGAGAAGGTGAGCGGCACCGGCGGCAAGAACAGCATCGACCTGGCCGCCAACTACGCCATCGGCGCCCTGGGCCTGGGTGCGGGCTACTCCAAACTCGATGACCAGAGCCAGTTTGCCGTGCGTGCTTCGTACTCGACCGGCCCGTTCGTGCTGGGCGCCTATGTGCAGCGCGACAAGAACGCGTTCATCGCCAATGGCGGCAACCGCACCAACGTGCGCCTGTCGGCCGCCTACATCGTGGACGTGTCCGAGTTCCACCTGAACGTGGGCCGCGCAGGCGACTACTCCCGCGTGGACAACACTGCCGCAACGCAGTACACGCTGGGCTACAACTACCACCTGAGCAAGCGCACCAAGATCTACACCTACTACACCCGCATCAACAACAACCAGGCCGCCAACTACGGCGTGTCGGCCGCCGGCAATGATTTCAGCTCGTTCGCCATGGGGGTGCGCCACAACTTCTGATGGCTTCATGCCCGCTGCTGCCCTGACTGGTGGGAGGGCAGAGACACAGCTACCTGGCCCGCGCTTCTTTGGGGAGTGCGGGCTTTTTTACGCCCTGCGATGGTGAATCGCCACGCGTGCAGGCTGGCGCCTTCCCGACTGTCCCCATCGGCCGCGCTGGTATCCTGCGCCCAAACCCCGCCCCCCGCCGGAACTCCCGCAACGCCCCATCCATGGCCACCAACCACCCTTTGCCCGAGCTGATGGCGCGCGTCGCACTGCAGGACCGCGCCGCGTTCAAATCCCTGTACCAGGCCACCTGCGCGAGTCTGTTTTCGGTGGCGCTGCGTATATTGAGGAATGAGAACTGGGCAGACGACGTGCTGCAAGAGGCCTACGTGAACATCTGGCACAACGCGGCTGCGTACAGGCCCGGAGCGGGCGCGCCGATGACGTGGATGATCAACATCGTGCGCAACAAGGCCATCGACGCCCTGCGTTCGCGCAAGGCCGAACTGGCCGCCACCACCGACCTGGGCGATGAGGCCCCGGACCTGGCCGCCGATGCCGCCCACGAGCCCCAGCAGCAGCTGGACGATAGCCTGGTGAAGGCCAAGATCGCCGGCTGCATGGGCGCCCTGCCGGCAGCCCAGCGCCAGGCGCTGGCGCTGGCCTACTACCGGGGCATGGTGCACACCGAGATTGCCCAGGTGCTCAACGCGCCGCTGGGCACGGCCAAGGGCTGGGTGCGGCGCGGGCTGGAGCAGCTCAAGTCCTGCCTCGAAGCCGCGGGGGTGGCGCAGCCATGAACTACCTGTTGCCCGAACGCCTGGACCGCCTGGCCCGAGAGTACGCACTGGGAACGCTGGCCGGCCCCGCGCGGCGCCGCTTCGAGCGCGTGCTGCAGTCGTCGCCCGCAGCGTCGATGGCGGTCGATGTCTGGCGCCAGCGCCTGGCGGTGCTGGACCTCTCCATCGTGCCAAGGCAGCCGCCCGAGGCGACCTGGCAGAAGATCGAGCAGCGCCTGTTCGGCACGCCCCAGCCAGCCCCCGCGGCCGCTTCGCCCTGGCAGCGGGCGGTGCAGGCCCTGCTGGGCGTGCTGTCGGGGCGCACCATCGCGGGTGCGCTGGCCGGCCTGCTGCTGTGCGCGGTGCTGGTGCGCGTGGCGCCCGGCATGCTGGGCCTGGAGCCCCGGGCCGATGCGCTGCCCGCCAGCTACGTGGGGCTGCTGCTCGATGCCGGCGGCAAGCCCAAGCTGGTGGCCAGCTCGCGCCGCCAGGGGCGACAGCTCACGGTCAAGCTGCTGCAGCCGCTGGCCGTGCCCGCCGGGCAGGTGGCCCAGCTGTGGGCCCTGCCCAAGGACGGCGGCGCGCCCTTGGCGGTGGGGGTGGTGCCGGCCAGCGGGTCGGCCCGCATCGCCCTGCCCGATGCTTCTGAAAAGCTGTTCTTCACGGTGTCGCAGCTGGCCGTGAGCTTCGAGACGTCGCCCGTGCAGGCGGGGGGTGCGCCATCGGGCCCGTTCGTGCTGATCGGGCACTGCGTCAAGGTCTGGTGAGGGGCCAACCAAGGAATCGCATCCCTGGGGGATCCGTTTGCCCCCTTCCACCGTAAGTTGTTTCGGTGCCTTTTGTTTCACCGCCACTTGAAGGAAGAACGCAATGACCACCCTGAACGCCCAGATCGCCCGGCGGCTCGCCCTGTCCGCCGCCACCACGCTGGCGCTGCTGGCCGCATCCGCCCATGCGGCAGACCACCCACCGGTGTTTCCCGCACGGCCCGCAGCAGCACCCGCCCCGGCTGCAGACAAGCTGGCCCAGGCGCGCTACCTGACCCGGTCGCTGCAGTGGCCAGCGGCGCTCGATGAGCTCAAGCGCATCAACGATACCGGCAGCGCCGACTGGCACAACCTGATGGGCTACACGCTGCGCAACAGCAAGGCGCCGGACCTGGCTGCCGCCGAAAGGCACTACGGCGAGGCGCTGCGCATCGACCCGCGCCACCGCAATGCGCTGGAGTATTCGGGCGAGCTTTACCTGATGAAGGGCGACCTGGACAAGGCGCAGGCGCGCCTGGCCAACCTGTCCTCCGAATGCGGCGCCAGTGGCTGCCAGCAGCACGAGCAGCTGCAGGCCGCGATCGAGCGCTACAAGGCGGCGGGCAACAAGTACGTGCCGTCGAACTGGTAGGCAGCCTGCACTTCAACACCGCCCTTCTGGTGTGCCTTCCAGCTCACCGAGCTTGTCCACCACCAGCGCGATGAAGGCCGAGACCGCCAGCGGCAGGTGCCTGCGGCTGGGGTACAGCACGGTGAGGCCCTGGCCCTTGCGCTGGTACTGGGGCAGCACGGGCACGAGCAGGCCGGCCTGCAGGTCGAGCCGGGCCATGCCGGTGGGCAGCAGCGCAATGCCCAGGCCGGCCACGGCAGCGCGGCGCAGGGCCTGGGCGGTGTTGGCGCCAAAGCGGCCGCTGGCCTGTTGCACCTCATGCACGGTGCCATCGGGCCCCACCAGGCGCCAGGTGCCGCTGCTGCCCGCATGGCTGGCGACGATGGCGTCGTGCCCGGCCAGGTCTGCCAGCGTGGCGGGCATGCCGCGCGCGGCCAGGTAGGCGGGGCTGGCCACCAGGCAGTCGCCCCGGGCTGCAAAGAGCTGGCGGCCCACGTAGCCCGAGTCGCCCACCTCGCCGCCGCGAAACGCCACGTCGATGCGCTCGGCGATCAGGTCCGAACGGGCGTCACTGAGCACGAAATCGAGGCGTACGCGCGGGTGCGCGGCCAGGAAGGCGGCGATCCACTCCATGGGAAAGAAGTCGAAAAAATCTGCCGGCACTGCCACGCGGACCGAGCCGGTGGGCTCGTCGCTGCCCAGGCGCAGCTCCTGCCCGGCCTCCTGCAGGCCATCGACCGCCCCCGCGCAGCGCTCGTGGAAGGCCTCGCCCGCGCTGGTGAGCGTGAGCTTGCGGGTGGAGCGCTGCAAGAGCCGCGTGCCCAGTTGCGCCTCGAGTTGCTGCACGCGCCGGCTCACGGTGTTGGGCGGCAGGCCCTGGCGGCGCGCCGCCTCGGCAAAGCTGCCGCAGCGCACCACCTGCACGAACAGCGCGACGTCGTTGAGGTCGAGTGCAGCGGTGGCGGCAGCGTCGGAGGCCATGGATACCTTACGAAATTGGATGAGTGCAATCCCATTGTGCCATCTAGTAAATCAATGGGGGGCGCCCTAACCTTCATGGCATCGGGGCGCATGGCCCCTCCACCCACACCAGGAAGGACTGCCACCTATGACAATTTCGCAATTGCCCCGCATCGGCATCGTGATCGGCTCCACGCGCGAGGGCCGCTTTGCCGACAAGCCTGCACAGTGGTTCCACGGCATCGCCAGCCAGCGTACCGACATCGCGGCCGAACTCATCGACCTGCGCGACTACCCCATGCCCTTCTTCGATGAAGCGCTGTCGCCCGCCTGGGCACCCGTGAAGAACGAGGCCGCGCAGCGCTGGGCCGCCAAGCTGGCCACGCTGGACGGTCTGGTGGTCATCACCGCCGAGTACAACCACGGCCCCACGGCCGTGCTCAAGAACGCGTTCGACTACGCGTACAAGGAGTTCGCGCGCAAGCCCATCGGTTTTGTGGGCTATGGCGGCGTGGGTGCGGCGCGCGCAGTGGAGCAGTTGCGCCTGGTGGCCACCGAGCTGCAGATGGCGCCGGTGCGCAATGCCGTGCACATGGGCATGGTCGAATTCCTCGGGGTGTGGCAGCAGGGCAAGAGCTTCGAGGACTTTCCGCACCTGGCGCAGTCGGCCAAGGGGCTGCTCGACGACATGGCCTGGTGGGCCAAGGCACTCAAGACCGCAAGGGAGGCTGTATGACCATGGAACTGGCCGAAGCACGGGTTGCCTCTGTGGCAAACCGTGCCATTGCCTACCGCACGCGCGGCAGCTCGCACGGCCCCATCACACGGCTGGTGAGCCCTGGCGACGTGGGCGAGTGGATCAAGCCCTTTGTCTTTCTGGACCTGTTCGCGTCGGACTCGCCTGCGGCCTTTCGCGGCTTTGGCATGCACCCGCATTCGGGCATTGCCACGCTGACCTACCTGATCGACGGAGGCATCTCGTACGAGGACACCACCGGAAAAAGCGGCGAGCTGGGTGCTGGCAGCGTGGAGTGGATGCGTGCGGGCAACGGCGTGTGGCACACCGGCGCGCCCGTGGGCGATTCGCCATCGCTCGGCTTTCAGCTCTGGGTGGCCTTGCCTGCCGCCCTGGAGAATGCGCCTGCGCTGAGCCAGTACCTGGCGCCGCAGGACATCCCGCAGGCAGGCCCCGCACGCGTGCTGCTGGGCAGCCATGGCTCGGCGCACAGCCCCATCGAGGCCCCCTCGCCGATCACCTACCTGGCCGTTCGGCTGCAGGACGGCGAACCCTGGCGCTACACGCCGCCCGCAGGCCATACCGTGGCCTGGGTGGCCGTGGCAACGGGTGCGCTGGATGCAGGCGGGCCGGTGGACACAGGTGAGCTGGCGGTGTTCGAGGAGTCGAACGGTGCCATCGACTTCACGGCCCGGGGCGACACGCACTTCGTGCTGGGCTCGGCCGCCAAACACCCGCACGAGCTGGTGATGGGCCGCTACTCGGTACACACCAACCGCGAGGCGTTGGCGCAGGGTGAGGCGGAGATCCGGCGCATTGGCTCGCAGTTGCGGCAGGAAAAGCGTCTGGGCTAGAGTTGGGCAGCTGTGCGCCGGCGCCGCGCCACCCAGCGGCACACGCCCGTGGCCACCAGGCCGGTGACCGCGAGCATCGCCGCCATGTGCACCGCCACCGCCGCAAGCGCCCACCACAGTGGACCCGCTGCACCGGCGCCCTGCCCCACTGCACCGCTGCCCAGGCACAGCGGTGCCAGCGCCGGCACCAGCATGAGCCCTGCACCATGCAGCGTGGACCCGAGAAACGCGCCCAGCGCCAGCCCCGCATGCCCTGCCGATGCACGGGCACTGCGCGGCGCGCGGCGCCACAGGTACACCGCCACAGCAGCCGCCAACAGGCAGCCTGCGGCGGCCTGCAGCATGCTGCGCGGCAGCGCCCAGCCCCCCACCACCGCAGCCACCACCAGCGCCACCGATGCGGCATGCCCGACGGCCAGGGGCAGCAGCGCGCGCAGCGGTCGCGCCTTCACCTGATTGTCGCCAGAGTGCAGGCCCCAGGCGGCTGCGCAGGCCCAACCGGTGGCGGGGTTGAGCCCATGCAGGGCGCCCGTGCCAGCCATGGCGAGCCAGGGCCACAGCGTGTCCATCGGCGGGCTCCCGGCAGGCTCAGGCCTGGGCGTGGCAGCAGCCACCGGCCGTGGCCGCAGCAGCGGTCGGCGCGGCCAGGGGCGACGGTGCGGGCTGGAAGGGCACGGCGCCCTCGTAGCGGTCGTGGTGGCGCACCCAGTCCATCGTGTACTCGGGGTTGTGCTCGTCGCGGCCCACGGGGGTCAGGTCGATCATGGGGTAGGTGCCCATCATCACCTCGACCCCGCGGCCATAGGTGGAGTAGGTGTGGAACACATCGGCGCCCTCACCCGGCTCCTTGTGGAACACGCTGATGCCCGGCGCTTCTTCGGCCGGAAAGCGCTGCAGCGTGTAGTTGTAGGGCACCTCGCCGCGGGCCACCTGATCGGTGCTGAAGCTCACGCCGAAGTCGTGGTTGAAGTCGCTGCCGTGCGACGACACCCAGTGAAAGCGCCAGCCCATGCGCTGGCGAAAGCGCTCGATCTGTGCGAGTGGCGCACGCGAGACCACCACCAGGGTGATGTCGCGGTTGGCCAGGTGGATGTTCATGCCGTCGATGTGGTCGGCCATGTACGAGCAGCTCGGGCAGCCCTGCTCCCACCCGGGGCCGAACATGAAGTGCTGCACCAGCAGCTGGCGCCGGCCATCGAACAGGTCGCCCAGCGTGCGCGGGCCCGCGGTGGTGTCGAAGGTGTAGGGCTTGTCCACCCGCACCCAGGGCAGCGCGCGGCGCTCGGCGGCGATCTGGTCCTGCTGGCGCGAGATTTCCTTTTCGCGCACCAGCAGGGCCTGGCGTGCGACCAGCCAGTCGCTGCGCGAGACGACAGGGTGGTGGTGCCTGGATTGGATGGCGGTCGAGGGGGTCATGATGCAGTGCTCCTTGGGTTGGTCGTTGAAAAAACAGGGCGCCCATGCGGCGGCTCCAACTGCCCGCACAGGGGCAATGGCGGTTCAGGGTGTGGCCAGGGGATGGAAGATGTGTGGCGGGCCGCGACGGGCCCGCCGGGGCATTACGCCGCCGCCTTGGGCCGGCGCACGGCGCGGACCTTGCCGCTGCCGCCGCCACCGGCGTAGAACAGGCCGGCGCCGTCGGACTCGAGCCCGCTCACACCCATGCCGGCCGGCATTTCCAGGCGCTCGATCACGGCGCCGCTGGTGGGGTCGATGCGGCGGATGTCGCTGGCGTCGCCCTCCCAGGTGCCGTGCCACAGCTCGCCGTCGACCCAGGTCACGCCGGTCACGAAG
>JAZKEE010000149.1:0-12612 GCA_040387235.1 Pseudomonadota bacterium | reverse complement strand
CCACGCGGTACTGGTTGAGCGGGTTGTAGATCACGCCCACCTGGCGCTGGCCGAAAGCGTCGTTGAGCGTGGCGTCGATGGTGGCCACCGACAGGCCCATGCGCGAGGCGGCATCGCGGTCGATCACCAGCGTGGTCTGCAGGCCATAGTCCTGCACGTCGCTGTTCACGTCCTCCAGCTCGGGCAGTTGCGACAGCGCCTGGCGGATGCGCGGCTCCCAGGTGCGCAGCTCGGCGATGTCGTCAGCCTGCAAGGTGTAGTCGAACGAGGCACTGCTCTGCCGCCCGCCGATGCGGATGTCGCGCTGGGGCGTCATGAACAGGCGCGCGCCGGGCTCGTTCTTGAGCTGCTCGCGCAGCCGCGCGATCACCGCGTCCGAGCTCTCCTGTCCCGGCCCGCGCTTGAGCGACATGAACATCTGCGCCGCATTGCGCTGCCAGCCGCCCGTGAAGCCGGTGACATGCTCCACCGCCGGGTCGGCCTGCACGATGGCGAGGAAGCGCTGCAGCCGCTGCTCCATGGCCTGGAACGAGGTGGACTGGTCGGCGCGGATGAAGCCCGAGATGCGGCCCGTGTCCTGCTCGGGCATGAAGCCCTTGTCGATGGCGGTGTAGAGGTAGACATTGCTGGCCACCACGCCCAGCAGCACCAGCAGCACCACGGGCTGGCGGCGCAGGCACCAGGCCAGGCTGCGGCGGTAGGCGCGCAGGCCGCGCTCCTGCAGCCGGTCGACCCAGCGCGAGAAGCGCGCCCAGCGGGACTGGCTGGGCGCCTTGGGCGCCCGGTGCTGCTTGAGCAGCACCGCGCACATCATGGGCGTGGTGGTCAGCGAGACCAC
Source organism: Pseudomonadota bacterium (assembly GCA_040387235.1). Classification (GTDB taxonomy): domain Bacteria; phylum Pseudomonadota; class Gammaproteobacteria; order Burkholderiales; family Burkholderiaceae_C; genus Acidovorax. The sequence goes on along the minus strand of JAZKEE010000149.1, from coordinate 11,774 downwards.
CAGCGACACCAGGATGGCCGCCGACATGACGATGGCGAACTCGCGAAAGAACCGCCCCACGATGCCGCCCATGAACAAAATGGGCACGAACACCGCGATCAGCGAGATGCTCATCGACACCACGGTGAAGCCGATCTCGCGCGCCCCGTCGAGCGAGGCCTGCAGCGCGGTCTTGCCGCGCTCCATGTGGCGCATGATGTTCTCGAGCACCACGATGGCGTCGTCCACCACGAAGCCGGTGGCCACGGTGAGCGCCATCAGCGACAGGTTGTCGAGCGTGTAGCCCGCCAGGTACATGATGCCGAAAGTGCCGGCCAGCGACACCGGCACCGCCACGCTGGGTATGAGCGTGGCGCGCGCATTGCGCAGGAACAGGAACACCACCATGATCACCAGCGCCACGGCGATCACCAGCGCGCGCTCCACCTCCTTGACCGAGGCGCGCAAGGTGGGCGTGCGGTCCGAGACGATCTCGATGTCGATGGCCGCGGGAATGGAGGCCTTGAGCGCCGGCAGCAGCGCGCGCACGCGCTCCACGGCTTCGAGGATGTTGGCGCCCGGCTGCTTGTACACCTGCAGCAGGATGGCCGGCTTGCCGTTGGCAACGCCGAAGTTGCGCACGTCCTGCACCGAGTCGGTGACCTCGGCCACGTCGGCCAGGCGGATGGCGTTGCCGTCCTTCCAGCGCAGCACCAGCGGGGCATAGTCGGCGGCCACGCGGGCCTGGTCGTTGGCGGTCACCTGCCAGTAGTGGTCCTCGCGCTCCACCGAACCCAGTGGCCGGTTGGCATTGGTGCTGGTGATGGCCGTGCGCACCTGTTCCAGCGAGACGCCGTTGGCCGCCAGGCGCAGCGGGTCGAGCTGCACGCGCACGGCGGGCAGTGCGCCGCCGCTGATCGACGCCTGGCCCACGCCCTCGACCTGCGAGAGTTTTTGCGCCATGACGGTGGAGGCCGCGTCGTACATCTGCCCGCGCGTGAGCGAGTCGGACGTGAGCGCCAGGATCATGATGGGCGAATCGGCCGGGTTCACCTTGCGGTAGGTGGGGTTGCTGGGCATGCCCGTGGGCAGCAGCGTGCGCGATGCGTTGATGGCCGCCTGCACGTCGCGCGCGGCGCTGTCCACCGTGCGGCTCAGGTCGAACTGCAACGTGATGGAGGTGCTGCCCAGCGTGGAGCGCGAGGTGATTTCATTCACGCCTGCGATGGCCCCCAGGGCCCGCTCCAGCGGTGTGGCCACGGTGGCGGCAATGGTGTCGGGGCTGGCGCCGGGCAGGCTGGCCGACACCGAGATGGTCGGGTAATCGACCTGCGGCAGCGGCGCCACAGGCAGCAGGAAGTACGACACCGCGCCCGCCAGCGCCAGGCCGATGGTGAGCAGCATGGTGGCGATGGGCCGGTGGATGAAGGGGGTGGACAGGCTCATGGCATCCCTCCGCCCACCGCAGCAGCGTCGTCAGCCCTGCGCATGGCGTTCCCCCTGGGCAGCGGCGGCCTTGGCCGCGCGCCGCGCGCGCCAGCGCTCGGCGGCGTTCTCGAACGTGAGGTAGATCACCGGCGTGGTGAACAGCGTGAGCAGTTGGCTCACGATCAGGCCACCCACCATGGTCACGCCCAGCGGGTGCCGCAGCTCGCTGCCCACGCCAGAGCCCAGCATCAGCGGCAGGGCGCCCAGCAGCGCGGCCAGCGTGGTCATCAGGATGGGGCGAAAACGCAGCAGGCAGGCCTGGTAGATGGCGTCTCGCGCGGCCATGCCCTGCTCGCGCTGGGCCTCCAGCGCAAAGTCGATCATCATGATCGCGTTCTTCTTGACGATGCCGATCAGCAGCACGATGCCGATGATGGCAATGATGTCCACATCGAGCCCCGTCACCAGCAGCGCCAGCAGCGCGCCCACGCCGGCCGATGGCAAGGTGGAGAGGATGGTGATGGGGTGGATGGTGCTTTCGTACAGCACACCGAGCACGATGTACATGGTGACCACCGCCGCCAGGATCAGCAGCAGCGTGTTCGACAGCGACGCCTGGAAGGCCAGCGCCGCGCCCTGGAAGCTGGTTTCCACCGACAGCGGCAAGAGGCCCGCCTCCTTGGCGGCGGCCTGCTCGGCCTGGATGGCCTTGACCGCATCGCCCAGCGCCACGCCGGGCGCGGTGTTGAACGAGATGGTGGCCGCAGGCAACTGGCCCACGTGGTTCACGCCCAGGGCCATGGGCCGCTCCTCGATGCGTGCCACGGTGGACAGCGCCACGGGCTTGCCCGCCGTGGAGGTGACGTAGATATTGGCCAGCGCCTCGGGGCCCACCTTGAACTGCGGCGCCACCTCGAGCACCACACGGTACTGGTTGGATTGCGTGAAGATGGTGGAGATGAGCCGCTGGCCGAAGGCGTTGTACAGCGCCGTGTCGATGCCCGAGACCGTGACCCCCAGACGGCTGGCCTGGGCCCGGTCGATCTGCACGAAGGCCTGCAGGCCCTGGCTCTGCAGGTCGCTGGCCACGTCGGCCAGTTGCGGCAGGCCGCGCATGCGGCGCACCAGGTCGGCGGTACTGACTTCGAGCTGCGCCGAGTCCGGCGAAGAAATCAGCAGCTGGTACTGCGTGCGCGCCACGCGGTCTTCGATGGTCAGGTCCTGCACCGGCTGGGCATACAGGCGTATGCCGGGCAGGTCGGCCGTGTCATCGGCCAGGCGGCGCACCACGGTGGACGCCTTGTCGCGCTCGCCATGGGGCTTCAGGTCGATCAGCAGGCGGCCGGTGTTGAGCGTGGTGTTGGCACCATCCACCCCGATGAAGGACGAGACGCTCTTGACCGCCGGGTCGCGCAGGATGCGCTCGGCCAGTTGCTGCTGGCGCTCGGCCATGGCGGCGAACGAGATCGACTGGTCGGCCTCGGTCGTGGCCTGCAGCGTGCCCGTGTCCTGCACCGGGAAGAAGCCCTTGGGCACCACCATGTACAGCAGCACCGTGAGCGCCAGCGTGGCGATGAACACGATCCATGTGAGCCCCTGGTGTCCCAGCACCCAGTTGAGCGCGCGGCCGTAGTGGGCGATGGTGCGGTCGAAGAAGCGGCCCGTGGCCTGGTACAGCCGGCCATGGCTTTCCTCGGGCGTGTGGCGCAAGAGGCGCGCGCACAGCATGGGCGTGAGCGTGAGCGAGACCACGGCCGAGATCAAAATGGCCACGGCCATGGTGATCGCGAACTCGTGGAACAGCCGGCCCACCACGTCGCCCATGAAGAGCAGCGGGATCAGCACCGCGATCAGCGAGATGGTCAGCGAGATGATGGTGAAACCAATCTGCTTGGCACCCTTGAGCGCAGCGGCAAGTGGATGCTCACCCTCCTCCACGTAGCGCGCAATGTTCTCGATCATCACGATGGCATCGTCCACCACGAAGCCGGTGGAGATGGTCAGCGCCATCAGCGTGAGGTTGTTGATCGAGAACCCCGCCAGGTACATGACGCCGAAGGTGCCCACCAGCGACAGCGGCACTGCCACGCTGGGGATGAGCGTGGCCGAGGCGCTGCGCAAAAACACGAAGATCACCGCCACCACCAGGCCGATGGCCAGGGCCAGCTCGATCTGCATGTCCTTGACCGAGGAGCGGATGGTCACCGTGCGGTCCGTCAGGATCTGCACGTCCAGCGAGGCCGGCAGCGTGCTCTGCAGCTGGGGCAGCAGGGCCTTGATGCGGTCCACCGTCTCGATCACGTTGGCACCGGGCTGGCGGCGGATGTTGAGGATCACGCCGGCGCGCGCACCCGTATCGGGCGTGCCGGCCCAGGCGGCCAGGCGGGTGTTCTCGGCGTCGTCCACGGTGGTGGCCACGTCGCGCAGGCGCACGGGCACGCCGCTGCGCAGCGCGATCACCAGGTTCTGGTACTCCGACGCCGACTGCAGCTGGTCGTTGGCATCGATGGTCGAGGCCCGCGCAGGCCCGTCGAAGCCGCCCTTGGCCTGCTTGACGTTGGACGCGGCGATCGAGCTGCGCACGTCTTCGAGCGTCATGCCCACGGCCGCCAGCGCCACCGGGTTGACCTGGATGCGCACGGCCGGGCGGCGCCCGCCCGCGATGGCCACCAGGCCCACGCCCTTGACCTGCGAGAGCTTGGGCGCCAGGCGGTTCTCCACCAGGTCGTTGACGCGGATCACCGGCAGCGAGGGCGAGGTGATGGCCAGCGTGAGGATGGGTGCGTCCGCCGGATTCACCTTGCTGTAGATGGGCGGCATGGGCAAATCATTGGGCAGCAGGTTGCTGCCGGCGTTGATGGCCGCCTGCACCTGCTGCTCGGCCACGTCCATGGCCATGTCGAGCGCAAAGCGCAGGGTGATGACCGAGGCCCCGCCCGAGCTGGTGGAGGACATCTGCGCGAGGCCCGGCATCTGGCCGAACTGGCGCTCCAGCGGCGCGGTGACGTTGGAGGTCATCACGTCGGGGCTGGCGCCCGGGTAGAGCGTGGTGACCTGGATGGTGGGGTAGTCCACCTCGGGCAGGGCCGAGATGGGCAGCAGCCGGTAGGCCAGCAGGCCTGCGATCAAGAGCGCCACCATCAGCAGCGAGGTGGCGATGGGGCGCAGGATGAAGATGCGCGAAAGGTTCATGGGGACGGTGCCCGCTTCAGGGTGATCGGGGCCGCGTCAGCGCGAGGCCGCTGCACCAGGGGCCGCAATGCCGGCTGCCTGCATCTTGCTGCGGATGAAGGCGCGCCGCTCGTCGGGCGCCATGGCCTGCAGCTTCTGGCGCTCTTCGGGGCTCATCTTTTCGAGCAGGGCCCGCACTTCGGGCGACATGCCGGGACGGCGCTCGCCGTCGGGCGCACCGCCTTCCGCACGAGGCCCCCCTTCGCCGCGTGGGCCGCCTTCGGCACTGTTCCCCGAGCCCGACCGGGGGGTTTCGCGTGGTGCACCCTCGGTGGCACCGCGCGAACCCTCACCGCCGCGGCCACCGGCAGGGCGCGATGCCGCAGGCGAAGGCACGGCAGCAGCGGATGCACCGGCAGCTGGCGCCGCTGCCTCGCTGCCCACGGCGCCGCTGGCCGCGCCCGCTGACCCGGCAGCCCCGGGCTGGTTGCGCTTGCTGCGGAAGAACGCGCGGCGTTCCTCCTGCGTCATCTTGGCCAGCTTGTCGCGTTCTTCCTGGGTCAGGTTGCGCATCAACGCGGCGCGGCGCGCGCCCGAGTCCTGCGCGGCCTCGTCGGCGCGCGCAGCGGCGCCCGAATCGATCACGGCCACCTTGGCGCCTTCGCGCAGACGGTCGATGCCATCGACCACCACCTGGTCGCCGTCCTTGAGCTCGCCCTCCACCGCCACGCGGTCGCCATCGGCAACACCCACGCGGATGCGCCGCTGCGTCACCGTGCCATCGGGCTGCACCAGGTAGACGTAGTTGTTCTGGATGGCCGTGCCGGGCACGGTGAGCGCGTTTTCCAGCAGGTTGACCTGCAGGCGCACGTTGACGAACTGGTTGGGGAAGAGCGTTCCGTCGTCATTGGCAAAGGTCGCCTTGACCTTGATGGTGCCGGTGGTGGCGTCGATGGCGTTGTCGAGAGCACCCACGCGGCCGCGCGCCAGGCGGCGCTTCTGCTCACGGTCCCAGAGTTCCACGGGCAGCTCGGCGCCTTCGGCCAGGCGCTGGTTGATCTGTGCCAGGTGCGCCTCCGGCACGGAGAACACCGCGTCGATGGGGCGCACCAGGTTGATGGTGACGATGCCGTTGGCGTCCGAGGGGCCGACCACGTTGCCCCGGTCGGCCTGGCGCAGGCCCAGGCGCCCGGCGATGGGCGCGGTGATGCGGGTGTAGCTCAGCTGCAGCTTGGCAGCGTCCACCTGCGCCTGGTCGGCGGCCACCGTGCCTTCGAGCTGGCGCACCTGCGCAGCCTGGGTGTCCACCTGCTGGCTGGCGATCGAGTCCTTGGCCAGCAGGTCCTGGTAGCGCTTGAGGTCGAGCTGCGCGTTCTTGAGCAGGGCCTGGTCGCGCTGCAGATTGCCCTGCACCTGGCTCAGCGAAGCCTGGTAGCTGCGGGGATCGATTTCGGCCAGCAACTGGCCGGCCTTGACCTCTTCGCCCTCCTTGAAACGCAGGCTGGTCAGCTCGCCGCTGACCTTGGCCCGCACCACGGCCGTGGCGCGTGCGCTCATGGTGCCAATGGCGTTGACCTGCACGCGCACGTCCTGGCGCCGCACCACGCCCACCGAGACGGGCTGTGTCTGGCCACCGGCGCTGAAGCGCGCCGGCCCACGCCCACCCGGACCTCCCGGACCGCCCCGCCCCGCAGGAGCGTCGGCCTGTGCAGGCGCTGCCTGGCGTTGTTTCCACCACAGCCCGCCTCCCACGGCAGCGGCAATGAGCACCAGCAGCACGACCCACCAGAGGGCCCGCCCCTGTTGGCGCAAGAGGGACTGCGGAGACACAGACAGGAAACGGAGGGACGGCATGGTGGACGCAACGGGTGGAATCGTGGCTATGGTAGCCACCCACCAAGGCACTCCGGCGCGCAGGCGCAAGGATTTACCCTGCCTTTACCCCCGGTTCACAGCGCTTCATGGGCGCGCGACGGTGCAGCCGGGCCCCGCCGCAGCCGTTTCAGCGGTTGGTGGCCAGCAGCAGGCCGCCTGCGCCCATGAAAAAGCCACCCGTGGCCTTGTTCAGGCGCACCACCCCGCGCGAGGTGCGGATGAAGCGGCGGATCTGCCGGCCACCTGCGGCATAGACCGCCGTGGCGACGAACTCGGCCGCCAGGTACACGCTGCCCAGCACCAGGAACTGGCGCGCTGCCGGCTGGGCCGGGTCGATGAACTGCGGAAAAATGGCCGCGAACAGGATGATGGCCTTGGGATTGGTGATGCCCAGCAGGAACTCCTGCGTGACCAGGGACCACAGGCGCACGGGCGCGGCACCGGCGGCCGACACCTCGGCGCCGTCAGCCACCTCCAGGCCATTGAACTCGCGGCTGCGCCAGGCGCGCCAGCCCAGCCAGAACAGGTAGACGGCCCCCACCCACTTCACGGCGGTGAAGGCGGCTTCCGATGCCAGCAGCATGGCGCCCAGGCCCACGGCCGACACCGTGAGAAAAATCGCGAACGCCGCCGCGCGCCCGATGGTGCCCACCAGGGCCGCACCCACACCTGCGCGGATGCCGTTGTTGAGGCCGCAGAAGTTGTTGGGGCCGGGCGTGAGCGCGATGGCCACGGCGACGGGGGCGAAAAGAAGGGCGTCCATGGGAGGGGTATCCGGAAAAACGGCCGCCGGCGCGGCCCAGCCCGCCAGTTTAGGGCTTTGCGCACTGCGCTGCAGGCCGCTGCGGCATCACCGGTCCGGCAATGCGATGGTCGCCTGCCAGGGCACGCCAACCAGCGCATCGTAGTGCGCGACCACGATGGCCTGGTCCGGCTGCTCCGCCAGAGCGCCCAGCGCCTGCTGCAGGTACTGCACCGAGGGCTTGTCCAGCCCCGCCACGGGCTCGTCGATCAGCGTGAGCGCCGCGCCCGAGGCCAGGGCCCCGGCCGTCCACACCTTGCGCCGGGTGCCGGTGGACAGCATCAAAAAGCGCTTGTGCAAATGCTCCTGCAGCTCGAAGCCCTCGATGTGCCGGGCCAGCGCCACGGCGTTGAACTGCGGGTAACGGGCGGGCAGCGCCGCCAGCCAGTCCTGCGCCACCTGTTCGCTCAGCGCATCCGAGCGCGGGTCGCCAAAGAACACCTGGGCACGGTAGGCGGCGGGGGCGGCCTGCAGTGGCACGCCTTTGAGTTCGAGCCCACCCGCGTCGGCGGGCAGCTCGCCTGCCAGCAGGCGCAGCAGGCTGGTCTTTCCGCTGCTGTCGGCACCGAGCACGAGCGTGGGGCCGGCCGGCAAACGGGCCTCCAGGCCCTTGAACAGCGGGCAGCCGGGGTAGGCGAAGCACAGGCCGTTGATGTGCAGGATGGCGTCGGTGCTGGCGGCAGGCATGGGACAGAAGACCTTGGAGAAGCAAAGCCGACCATTCTAGGAACTCTGGCCATGGCGGCCCCGCCGCTGCGCGACAATGCACGCCCCCGCCCTGCCCCGACCGCACGCCATGCCCCTGCTCTACCTGGATTTCGACTACACCGAAGACTTCGAGGGCACAGGCACGTTCGATGCAATGGCCGCGGTGGCCCCCGCGCAGGTGGCGGCCGTGCATGCCGAAGTGGTACAGGTGCTGGCCTGGGCGCACGGCCAGTTCCCCGGCGGCTGTGGCCCGGCAGACGAGGGCGGCGAATGGGACTACGACCTCGGCGCCGTGCAGGAGGTGGCCACGCCGCTGGCCCTGGAATTCGACAGCGCCAGCGGCACCATTGCGGTGCAGGCGGGCACGCCCGGCCCGGCACGCACCACCATCACCCTGTCGATCAGCGGCAGCAGCATGTTCTGCAGCGCCCTGCGCGAGGCATTCGCACTGGATTGACCGATCCAGAACCGCGGCCACGGCGGGCCGCCGTGTAAAGACACGGGTGTCGGTGCCGTTCACAGCGGCGACAGGCTGTCAGCCTACATACAGCACCAGGGTAAACGCCTATCCTGCAATGGCAGCTGTGTGCGGGGGTTGACTTGCACAGGCCACGCAAAGCCTTTGTCTGGCGCATGGCGCCTGGCGTGGGCTGCCCCACCAGAGAGACTCTCCATATGCTCGCGCAATCGTCTTCTTCCATGGCTCCGCCCTTCAACCCGATGACGGCGCCCCTGCCCTTTGCAGCCGCCAACGAATCGCCTGCCAGCACGGCCCCCGTCCCCGGCCAGTTGCTGCAGCCGCAGGCCATGCAGGACTCGCCCATGCAGGCCACCGCCGCGCCATTTATGGCCAATACCCGGGTGCGCCTGGAGCTTGAGATCGAGTTGAGCTATGAGATCGACCAGTACGGCGCGGACTTCGTGTTCAACATCCACGCCGCCCATACGCCCAGCCAGGCCATCAGCAACGAGCGCCTGGTCATCAACCAGAACGTCCCGCAGCAGATCCACACCGACCCTGCCACCGGCAACCGTTACCTGCGCCTGCACGGCGAGCCCGGGCCGCTGCAAGTGTCGTATTCCGCCACGGTGGACATCACCCACCACCGCACCGACCCCATGCAGCTGGCCGAAGTGCCGGTGCGGCGCTTGCCGCAGGAGGTGATGGGCTACATCTACCCCAGTCGCTATTGCCAGTCCGACCGGCTGCTGCGCCTGGCGCTCAACGAGTTCGGCGCCCTGTGGCAGGGCCACAGCCGGGTGCAGGCCATCCGCGACTGGGTGCAAAAGCACGTGGCCTTCACGTCCAACACCTCCAATTCCAATACCTCGGCCGTGGATACGCTGGTGGAGAAAGTCGGCGTGTGCCGCGACTTCGCCCACCTGATGATCGCGCTGTGCCGCGCCATCAACATTCCCGCGCGCTTCACTACCGGCACCGACTATGGCGCCGACCCGTCGCTGGGCCCACCCGACTTCCATGCCTATGTGGAAGCCTATCTGGGCGATCGCTGGTACCTGTTCGACCCCTCGGGCACGGCGATCCCCATGGGGCTGATCCGCTTTGGCACCGGGCGCGATGCGGCCGACGTGGCCTTCGCCACCATCTTCGGCGGCGTGCGGGCACAACCCCCCGTGATACGCACCAAGGCCGTGGAGGATGCAGGCCGTGGTTTCGTGCTGCCGCACCACTGCCGCGAGGCGCTCTCCACCGACCACGGGGCGGCGTTTGCCACCCGGTTCACCGGCAATTGAGCCCCTTCCCTCGACCCTGTCGGGGGGTGCTGAAAAAGCCGCATTTTCGGCACCGGGCCCGACCTATGGCCTAATACACGTTTTTCCACCATCTTTTCCAGAGAATTCCCATGGGCAACAAGATCGTCACCGAAGCAGACCGCAAGCGCACCCCCCGCCCTACGCCAGTGCCCGGCTACAACCTGGCCACCCCAGGTCGCGGCCAGCGCGTGAGCCTGGAGCGCGGCGTCGCCACGCGCAGCAAGAAGAACCCTGGCAAGCGCTCCAAGAAGGGCGGCTGATCGCCAGATCGCCACGGGCAGGCTGCGGCCGGCCCCTGCAAAAAAGCCCTCGCGAGAGGGCTTTTTGCTTGGTGGGCCTTGAAGGTACAGGCATGGACCCGGTCACGCAGGCATCAGGGCGATGTCCTCACGGGCCCTGTCCAGCAGCCACTGGCGAAAAACCGGCAGACTGGCCGCCGCCCGGCGCCCGGGCAGGCGGCACAGGAAATAGCCGCGCTGCAGGGTGATGGGCAGATCGAAGGGCGTGACCAGGCGGCCGGCATCGAGTTCGGCCCGCACCAGGCAGCGCTGGACCAGCGCAACCCCCATGTCGGCCATGGCCGCCTGGACCAGGATGGACACCTGGTCGAACACCGTCGACAGCTCGGGCTCGGGCCCCGAAGCGCCCGCGGCCCGCAGCCACTGCGCCCAGTTGCCGGGCGAGGTGGAGTGGGCCAGCAGCGGCTCCGCGGCCAGGTCGGAAGGGTGCTGCCAGCGCTGCCGGGCGGCGCGCGCGGGGTGGCACACCGGCACCACCTCGCGGCCGATGACGTAGTCGCACTCCCACCCGGGCCACTGCGCCGCGCCCAGGCCCGTGAGGATGGCGGCATGCGGAGTGGGGCCCGAGAAGTCCTCGTCCTTGCGGTAGGGAACGAAGCGCACGCGCACATCCGGGTGACGGGCCTGGAAATCCGGCAGCCGCGGCACCAACCACACGCTGGCCAGCGTGGGCACCACGGACAGCACCAGCTCCGTGGTCCGCGCGGGCCCCTCGCGCAAAGCCTCGCTGGCCGCTTCGATGGCGGCCAGGGGCTCGCGCACGGCCGCCAGCAACTGCTCGCCCGACTCGGTCAGCAGCATCTGCTGCGAGCTGCGCCTGAGCAGCACCTTGCCGTAATGGCCCTCGAGCCGCGCCACCGCGCGGCTGATGGCCCCCTGGGTCACGCACAGCTCGTCCGCCGCGCGCGAGAAGCTGCCGGTGCGCACCACCGTGACGAAGGCGTGCAGCTCGGACATCGATGGCGAATGCAGGCGCATGGGGCAGAAGGCTGGGGTGGTGTATGACCAATGGTAATACACGAATGCCGCACTGTCGTTTGCGGGCAGCCACCGTTCGCCAGAGACTTGCCAGCACCTTCTGTCCACCGAGAGAAACCCACCATGGCAAGCATCCGCACCCTTCCTCTTCCCTCATCGCCGGGCCGCCGGGCCACCTTGCTGGCGCTGGCCGTCGCCGCGCTGTCCGGCGGGGTCCATGCGCAGGCCGGCTACCCGGACCGTCCCATCAAGCTGATCGTGCCCTTCGCGCCCAGTGGCTCCACCGACCTGGCCGCGCGGCTGATTGCCGAATTCGCGGGCCGTGAGCTCGGCCAGCCCATCGTGGTGGAGAACAAGGCCGGCGCCGGCGGCTCGCTGGGCATGGAGCAGGTGGCCAAGGCGCGTGCCGACGGCTACACCCTGGGCATGGCCACCATGAGCACGCACGGCTCCAACGCAGCGGCCTACGGCAGCCGCATGAAGTACGACCCGGTGAAGGATTTCGCCCCGGTCTCCAACGTGGCCACCGTCCCCAGCGTGTTCGCGGTCAATGCCAACTTTCCGGCCAGGACCATGCAGGAGTTCATCGCGCTGGCCAGGGCCAACCCGGGCAAGTACAACTTCGCATCGCCGGGCACGGGCTCGCTCGGGCATGCCAACGTGGAGCATTTCTCCAGCCTGGCCAAGATCCAGCTGCTGCACATTCCCTACAAGGGCGCGGGCATGGCGCTCAACGACGCCGTGGCAGGCCAGGTCGA
>JAZKEE010000148.1:0-3237 GCA_040387235.1 Pseudomonadota bacterium | reverse complement strand
CTTCCTGCCCCCCGAGGGGGTCGCGTTTTGCCTTGGGGCGGCCCGGCGGCAAAACCGGATCGACGTTGGTGGCGCCCTGCCTGTTCAGCGTGCCCCTTGCACACGCCTGGCAGGCGCCAAGGGGCCAAGGCTGCAGACTGCAGGGCTCGGCGTCGCCGGTCTCAGCGCAGGGCCTTGTAGATCTCTTCCGCCAGGTCGCGCGAGATGCCGTCCACGGTGATCAGATCCTCCACGCTGGCGCTGGCCACGCCGCGCACGCCGCCAAAGCGCTGCAGCAGGCGGGCGCGCTTCTTGGGGCCCACGCCGGGGATCTCCTCGAGCTGGCCGCCGCCCACGCGCACCTTGGCGCGCGCGGCGCGCATGCCGGTGATGGCGAAGCGGTGGGCCTCGTCGCGGATCTGTGCCACCAGCATCAGCGCGGCCGAGTCCTTGCCCAGGTAGACCTTCTCGCGGCCATCGGCAAACACCAGCTCCTCCAGGCCGACCTTGCGGCCCTCGCCCTTTTCCACGCCGACGATGCGCGTCAGGTCCAGCCCCAGCGCGGTGAACACCTCGCGCGCCACGCCCACCTGGCCCTTGCCGCCGTCGATCAGCACCAGGTCGGGCAGGCGCGCCACGCCCTTGGGCTTGACCGCCCCCTCGGCGTTGTCGGTGTCGGGCGGTGGCGCGGCCGCGAAGTCGATGCCGCCGGCCTCGCGCGCGGCCTCCACCACCTTGCTGTAGCGGCGCGTGAGCACCTGGCGCATGGCGGCGTAGTCGTCGCCGCCGGTGATGCCTTCTATCTTGTAGCGGCGGTATTCGCTGCTCTGCATCTTGTGGTGGTGGAACACCACGCACGATGCCTGGGTGGATTCGCCCGCCGTGTGCGAGATGTCGAAACACTCGATGGTCAGCTGGTCCAGGTCCTCGGGCGGCAGGTCCAGTGCCTCGGCCAGTGCGCGGGTGCGCGCCTGCTGCGAGCCCTCTTCGGCCAGCAGCCGGGCCAGCTGCAGGTCGGCGTTCTTTTGCGCCATGTCCAGCCAGGCACGGCGCTGCTCGCGCGGCTGGTGGATGGCATTCACGCGCACGCCGGTCTGCTCCGACAGGGCCTCCATCAGCGCCTTGTCCACCGGCTCGCTGCACACCAGCACCGGCGGCACGGGCACGCCGATGTAGTGCTGGGCGATGAAGGCTTCGAGCACCAGCGCCTCCACGCGGCGCTTGCGCGCAGCGGCGGCAGGGGCGGTGTCGGCGCCGCCCTCCCCTTCGGCTACCGCTGGCACTGCGGCATCCTCTTCCTCTTCATGGATGGCCGCCGCATCTTCCACATGCACAGGGAAGTACGGCCGGTCGCCCAGGTGGCGCCCGCCGCGCACCATGGCCAGGTTCACGCAGGCACGGCCGCCCTGCACCCGCACGGCCAGGATGTCCACGTCCTTGTCGTCCGTGGTCTCGATGGACTGCTGGTGCAGCACGCGCGACAGCGCCTGCATCTGGTTGCGCACGTCGGCCGCCTGCTCGAACTCGAGCCTGTCCGAGTGCGCCATCATGCGCACCTCCATGGCCTTGAGCACCTCCTGCGTCTCGCCACGCAACAACGCCTCGGCGTGCTGCACGTCCGAGGCATAGGCCTCGGGCGACACCAGGTCCACGCACGGGCCCGAGCAGCGCTTGATCTGGAACAGCAGGCAGGGCCGCGTGCGGTTGGCGAACACCGTGTCCTCGCAGGTGCGCAGGCGAAACACCTTCTGCAGCAGCTGGATCGACTCCTTCACCGCCCAGGCGCTCGGGTACGGCCCGAAGTAGCGGTGCTTCTTGTCCACCGAGCCCCGGTAATAGGCCATGCGCGGAAACACCTGCGATGGCGAGCCCTGCCCCACCGCCGCGCCCGGCACGCCGGTGATCTTGAGGTAGGGATAACTCTTGTCGTCGCGGAACAGGATGTTGAACTTGGGGTTCTGCGTCTTGATCAGGTTGTTTTCAAGCAGCAGCGCCTCGGCCTCGGAGCGCACCACCGTGGTCTCCATGCGCACGATCTTGCTCACCATGTGGCCGATGCGCGTGCCGCCATGGTTCTTGGTGAAATAGCTCGACACCCGGCGCTTGAGGTGCCGCGCCTTGCCCACGTAGAGCAGCGCGCCCTGCGCGTCGAAATAGCGGTACACGCCCGGCAGCGGCGGCAGCGCGGCCACCTGGGCCAGCAGCTCTTCGGAATGGACTCGTGCTTCTTCTTCGGACATGGGCGCTATTGTCATGGCAATGCGGGGGCTCTTGCCCAGGGCAGCGTATCGCCACGGCGGGCGCCCCGGCATGGGGGATGCACCGGGTGCCCGGGCCTGCCGTGCGGCGCATAGCCATATGCGGTTTTCATGCTTTGCCGCCGGCCGGTTGGTGCTACCTTGGCGACCAGTTTCCACGCAATCGCCCGCGCCCTCATGACATACACCCCCACCTACCTGCAAGCCCGCTATGGCGCCCAGGCGGCCACCTGGCCTGTGCCCCGCCACCCCGTGGTCGAGCACATCCTGTCGCACCGCTCGGTGCGCAACTTCCTGCCCGACGCCCTGCCGCCCGACACGGTGCAGACCCTGGTGGCCGCCGCCCAGTCGGCCCCCAGCAGCTCCAACCTGCAGACCTGGAGCGTGGTCGCCGTGCACAGCCAGGACAGCCGCGACCGCCTGGCCGAGCTGGCGGGCAGCCAGGGCCACATCCGCACCGCGCCGCTGATCCTGGTGTGGCTGGCCGACCTGTCGCGCATTGCCCGCATAGCGCAGTACAAGGACCAGCCCGCCGACGGCCTGCCCTACCTCGATACCTACCTCATGGCCGTGATCGACGCCGCCCTGGCAGCGCAGAACGCCGTGGTCGCCGCCGAGGCCCTGGGCCTGGGCACCGTCTACATCGGCGCCCTGCGCAACCAGCCCGAAGCGGTTGCCCAGGTGGTGGGCACGCCGGCTGGCGTGTTCCCGGTCTTCGGCCTGGTCGTCGGCCACCCCGACCCCGCCCGCCCTGCTGCCATCAAGCCCCGCCTGCCCCAGGCCAGCGTGCTGCACCACGAGCGCTACACCGCGCCGCAGGACCTGAACGCCGAGATCGGCGACTACGACGCCCAGCTGCGCGACTTCCAGGCCAGCGAAGGCCTGCCCGAGGTGGACTGGAGCGACCTGGTGCTGCAGCGCCTGCGCAATGCCGACTCGCTCAAGGGCCGGCACCGGCTGGTGGAGGCGCTCAAGGGCGCGGGGTTTGCGCTGCGGTGAA
>JAZKEE010000147.1:0-46538 GCA_040387235.1 Pseudomonadota bacterium | reverse complement strand
ATGGATGGATGGATGGATGGATGGATGGATGGATGGATGGATGGATGGATGGATCGATCGCCGTGGTGTACGCAGGCCCGGCTCAGGGCCCGGTTCGCACGTAGCTGCCCTTGAAGCCCACGACGGTCTGGTAGCTGCTCTGGTGGCACTCGAAGTGGACCGGGTCCTTGACGGCCTTTTCCTTGTAGACGCTGTGCAGCTCCACCACGGCGTTGGCGCCCCGCTTCCTGGCGTTTTCCTGCAGGGCGATGAGGCCCGACAGGGCGGCCCAGTGGCAGGCGAACACGAGGTCCTTGCCGATGTTGCTGGTGCGGCGGTGCAGGTAATCCTCGCCCAGGGGCGTGGCCGTCCCCTGCGGCGCGGGGGCACCCGACAGGTAGAACTTCACGCTGCCATCGAGCTTGCCTTCCTTGATCCCCATCTGCACGGTCTGTTCGAGCGGCAGCAGCGACACCGTGTCGTCGCGCGCATGCGCGGCGGTGGCGGCCGACAGCACCGCCAGGGCCAGAACCAGTTGCTTCGTTTTCTTCGTCATCAGTCGTTCCTTGCAAGACACCTCACGCCACGCACAAGCCGCGAAACTGGCGCGGCCGAGGCCAGCGCCCCCGTGCAAGGGCCGCCATGGCATGCAAATGCCGTCTGCACTCCGTGCACCGGGGGCGTCCTCCTCCGGGGGATGACGCGAGGCGGCTCAGGGGAGGCTCATACCTTCGCGAAGGTGCCCTTGAGCGTCACGCCGATCACCACGGCGCCGGCATGGCACTGGTAGCTCACCGGGTCCTTGACGGTGGCACGCTTGTAATAGCTGTGCAGGTCGACCACGGCGTTGGCGCCCTTTTGCCTGGCCGATTCCTGGAAGGCGATCAGCGCCGACAGGGCGGCCCATTTGCAGCCATAGGCATCGTCCTTGCCAACGCCGTTGGTCTTCTTGTTGGCGATGTCTTCGCCCAGGCGGGCGCTGACCCGGGGCGTCCTGGCGCCCGAGAGGTAGAACTTGACGCTGCCATCGAGCTTGCCCTGCTCCACGCCCATGCGCACCACTTCGTCCAGGGGCAGTGTCAGAACGGTATTGCGGGCGTGCACCGCGCCCAAGGCCGACAGCGCGGCCAGTGCCACGATCCATTGCTTCATGCGGATTCTCCTGTGGTGCCTCTCCGCGTGGGAGGGGCGGTTTCAAATGGTTGGCTTACCCCGGCGCTGCGCGTCGGGATTCAGGCACCGCCGCTGATGCGCTGCATGAGGTTGCGGATCCAGCGGTTGTAGTTGGGGTGGATCAGGCGACCATTCCCCCCCTCGGCGTAGTTGAGGTTGTAGCTGTTCAGGTAGTCGATCTTGTAGCCCGTGTGGTCGTAGCGCACCACGATGGCGGCCATGTGCTTGCCGTTCTTGTCGTACTGCAGCTCCAGCGTGCCCGGGGTTTCGCGTGCCACGGCCCAGCCCAGCGACTGGCCAGCCAGGATGA
This sequence comes from Pseudomonadota bacterium, assembly GCA_040387235.1. Taxonomy (GTDB): domain Bacteria; phylum Pseudomonadota; class Gammaproteobacteria; order Burkholderiales; family Burkholderiaceae_C; genus Acidovorax. Next base: position 45,076 of record JAZKEE010000147.1, on the reverse strand, counting down.
TGCGTTCGCGCACCTGCGCCTCGCTGGGCACGTAGGCGTTCGAGAAGACGACCCGCGGTGCATCGACGAGTGCTTCGGCGCGCGCATGGGCCGCGCCGCTGTGCAAGGCCAGTGCCAGCACGGCACCGATGGCCAGGGCGCTGCCCCGGGCGAAGGATTTCTCGATTCCCATTGCTTACTCCCTCCAACGTTTGAATATCAAGGATGTGTTGATGCCGCCGAACGCAAAATTGTTGCTCATCACCACGTCGGTATCGAGCTGTCGCGCCTGGCCCATGATGAAGTCCACCGCGCCGCAGCGCGGGTCGGGTTCGGTGAGGTTGGCGTTCTGTGCGAACCAGCCCTCGCGCATCATCTCCAGTGTCATCCAGGCCTCCAGCGCGCCGCAGGCGCCCAGGGTGTGGCCCATGTAGCCCTTGAGGGTGCTCACGGGCACCGCGCCACCAAACACCGCGTGCGTGGCGGTGGTTTCGGCGATGTCGCCCTGGTCCGTGGCCGTGCCGTGGGCGTTGATGTAGCCGATGGCCTCGGGCGCCAGGCCGGCATCGGCCAATGCCATGCGCATGGCCTGGGCCATGGTGACCGGGTTGGGGTGGGTGACGTGGGTGCCGTCGGAATTGGTGGCAAAGCCGACGATCTCGCCCAGGATCTGTGCGCCGCGCGCCTGGGCATGTTCGAGCTCTTCGAGCACGAAGGTGCATGCGCCCTCGCCCAGCACCAGGCCGTCGCGGTGGGCGTCGAAGGGCCGGGGCGTGAGCTCGGGCGTGCCGTTCTTGGTGCTGGTGGCGAACAGGGTGTCGAACACCGCCGCCTGGGTGGCGTCGAGCTCTTCGGCGCCACCGGCCAGCATGGCCAGTTGCTTGCCGCTCTGGATGGCCTCGTAGGCATAGCCCAGGCCCTGGCTGCCCGAGGTGCAGGCGCTGGAGGTGGTGATGACGCGGCCCGTGGCGCCGAAGAACACGCCCATGTTCACCGGCGCGGTGTGCGACATCATCTTGATGTAGGTGTTGGCGTTGATGCCCTCGGTGCTCTTCTCGGCCATCATGCGGCCGAAGTCGCCGATGGCGGCCGGCGTGCCGGCCGAGGAGCCGTAGGAGACGCCCATGTGCCCGCTCTTGACGAAGGGGTCGCCCAGCAGGCCGGCGTTCTCCAGCGCGATCTCGGTGGCACGGGTGGCCATCAGCGCCACGCGGCCCATGCTGCGCATGGTCTTGCGGTTGTAGTGCGCGGGCAGCTCGAAGGGCGCCACGGTGCAGCCCAACTGGGTGCTCAGGCCCTCGTAGCCTTCCCACTCGTGCATCACGCGGATCACGTTGAGGCCACTGAGCAGCTGGCTGCGCACGGTGGCCCAGTCGTTGCCCAGCGGGCTCAGGGCGCCGATGCCGGTGACGACCACGCGCTTCTTGCCTGTTGTTGTTGAAGTGCTCATCCGACCATCCCTCCATTGACCGAGATCACCTGGCGCGTGATGTACGAGGCCTCGGGGCCCAGCAGGAAGGCGACCACGCCGGCCACCTCGTCCACCGTGCCCATGCGGCGCATGGGAATCATCGCCAGCGCGTGCTCCAGCACCTCTTCGCTGACCATTTCGGTGTCGATCAGGCCCGGGGCCACGCAGTTGACAGTGATGTCGCGCTTGGCCAGCTCGATGGCCAGCGATTTGGTGGCGGCGATCACGCCCGCCTTGGCCGCGCTGTAGTTGGCCTGGCCCCGGTTGCCCATGAGCGCCGAAACCGATGCCAGCGTGACGATGCGCCCGGGCTTGCGCCGGCGCACCATGGGCATCACCAGCGGATGCAGCACGTTGTAGAAGGCGTCGAGGTTGGTGTGCACCACGCGGTCCCACTCCTCGCCGGTCATGGCGGGGAAGGCGTTGTCCATGGCGATGCCGGCATTGCAGACCACGCCGTAGTAGGCGCCATGGGCTTCGATGTCTGCCTCCAGCGCGGCGGCGCAGGCGGCGCGGTCGGCCACGTCGAACTGCAGCACACGTGCACTGCGGCCCAGGGCCTGTATCTCGGCCACGGCGCTGTGTGCCTGGTCCATGCCGCTCCTGCAGTGCACCACGATGTCATGGCCGTCACGCGCCAGGCGCAGCGCGATGGCGCGGCCTATGCCCCGGCTGGAGCCCGTCACCAGCACGGTGGTGGCAGCAGTGGGCGCTGGTGGTGTGGTTGTCTTCGTCAACTCGTTCATTCTCGGTATCGATGGCCTGTTGTCTGTGTGGAGGTGGGCTTGCCTTGGGCCTGGCGGCCCGGTCACTGGCCCGTGGCGGGCGATGGTGGAATATAGGCGTTCCCGTCGACCGGCTCAAAGACGGAAATGCGCGCGGTTGCCAACTCTTTCGCACCATCGGCTTCGATCCGGCAGTCGAACATGCTCAGGCCGTTGCCGCCCAGCAGCTCGCAGCGCACGCTGACGGTGAGGCGGGTACCGGGCGCAAAGAAGGGCTGCGCGGTCTCGTACCGGCGCGAGCCGAGCAGAAAACCGATCTGTACCGCCCTGCCCTTTTGCAGCGCACGCCAGCCGGCCCAGGCCGCCACCGTCTGCGCCATGTACTCGATGCCCACCCACGAGGGCATGCCGGCGTCGTGCATGAAAAGCCCGTCGCGCGGCACCGTGACCTCGGCAACGGCGCTCTCTTCGTCGGCGGCCAGCAGGCGGTCCAGCAGCAGCATGGCGCTGCGGTGGGGCACGTAGTTCTCTATGGGTAGAAGTTCACTGCTCATCGGCTTGTCGTCACTCTATCAAGCGGCCTCGAACAGCAAGGTGCTGTTGCTGCCGCCAAAGGCAAAGGAGTTGCTCATCACCACGCGCGCCGTGCGCCCCAGCTGCATGCCGGGCGCCACGGCGGCCAGGGCCGGCATGGTGGGGTCGGCTGCGCCATCCCACCAGTGCACGGGCAACACGCCCTGCGGATTGTGCTGCAGCACGTGCCAGGCCACTACGGCCTCCAGCGCGCCGGCGGCGGCCAGGGCATGGCCGGTGAGCGGCTTGGTGGAGCTTACCGCGACATCCAGACCCAGAACGGCCTGCACCGCCCGGCTCTCCATGGCGTCGTTGTGCGGCGTGGCCGTGCCGTGCAGGTTGACATAGTCCACGGCGGCCGGCGGCATGCCGGCGCGCGCCAGCGCCTGCTGCATGGCCGCCACGGCGCCCTGGCCCGTGGGGTCGGGGGCGGACATGTGGTGCGCGTCCTGCGATTCGCCCCAGCCGGCCAGGCGCACAGGGCCCGCCTCGCGGCTCAGCACGAAGAAGGCGGCCGCCTCGCCCAGGTTGATGCCCCGGCGGTTGGCCGACAGGGGGTTGCAGCGCTCGGCGGACACGGCCTCCAGCGCGCTGAACCCGCCCACGGTGAAGCGGCCCAGCGCGTCGACGCCGCCAGCCACCACCGCATCGGCCATGCCCGACTGCAGCAACCGCGCGGCCGAGGCCAGGGCCTTGGCGCCCGAGGAGCAGGCGGTGGAGATGGTGTGCGCGGGCCCGCGGATGCCCAGGTGCTGGGCCAGGAAAGTGGCCACGTTGCCCATCTCCTGCACGGGGTACTCGAAGCCGGGGGGAAAGCACCCTTCGCGCGCCAGGTGGCGGGCTGCCGCCTCGCCCTCTTCGATGCCCGCCGTGCTGGTGCCCACCACCAGGGCCACGCGCGTGGGGCCACAGCGGGCAATGGCCTGCGCCACCGAGCCCTGCAGCGCCTGCAGGGCGCCCCAGGCCAGTGCGTTGTTGCGCGAGCGCTGGTGCGGCGGCGCAAAGTCGAGTGCGGGCAGCACAGCGCCCTCAGGCAGGCAGCCCAGCGGCAGGGTGCGGCCAGGGGAATAGCGGTCGGTTCGCTGCAGGGTCTGCGGATCGGCGGCGGTGAAGAGGTTGGCACGCATCGCTTGCGCGCTGAGGCCCAGCGCGCTGTACGCCGACGCGGCGTTCAAATAGACATGCGGGCGGGTGATCACGAAGGCTCCTGCGCCGGGGCGCACAGTTGGGAGCCCCCGGGCGATTCGACGCGCAAGGTGAAGGGCCCGCCAGGGTAGATGATCTCGACGGCCGAATTGCCGATGAACTGCACACGCACCTGCTCGCGGCCGTCGCGCAGCAGGCGGCGCCCGGTGGCAGATGCCTCCACGCTCCAGGGCGGCTGCACGGCGCGCTGCACGGCGCGCGCGGGCCAGAAGGCCAGTTGCAGGTCGCTGAGCACCTGCTCGGGCGCGAGCTGCGCGGGCCAGTGGCGCGAGAGCTGCTTGTCCCACTGCCAGCCGTCCCACACCAGGGTGCCCATGCCCTGCCCCATCACGAAGAAGGCCAGGCGCACGGCCTCGGCATCCACCTCGAGCAGGGCTTCGAGCTGCTGCGCGGGCCGGCCGGGCACTTCCACGGTGAGGCGCTGCTGCACGGCGACCTCGCAGCGCAGGGCCGCGGGCGCCAGGGCCAGCAGGGGGCTGCGCGTGGCATCAGGGGCGCCCAGCGATGCGCAGCCTGCGAGCAGCACGGCACACACCGCGGCGGCCAGACCCCCAGGAATTCGCGCGAGGTTCATGCAGGCACAGTCCCCTGGCCTGGCGCCTGCCGCTGCTGCCGGCACACCTCGCCCAGCACCTGCAGGCGGCGCTGCGGCTCGGCGACATAGGGGTTTTTCGCGTCCCAGGCGTAGCCGGCCAGGATGGAGGCGATCATGCGGCGGATCTCGGGGCTGTGCCGGTCGTGGAAGATCACGTCCTGAAAGCCCCCGTCGTACCAGCCCTGCACGAAGGCGCGGAAGGTGTTCACCCCCGCCTGCAGCGGCACGGCGTAGTCCTGCTGCCAGTCGACCGCCTCGCCGCGCCAGGCGCGATCGATGCAGCGCGCGGCCAGGCTGGCCGAGGTGACGGCGATGGTCACGCCGCTGGAGAACACCGGGTCGAGGAACTCTCCCGCATTGCCCAAGAGCGCAAAGCCCTTGCCCCACAGCGCGGTGACGTTGGCCGCATAGCCGGTGATGGAGCGGCCCGGCGTGTCCCACACGGCGTTGCGCAGCACGTGGGCCAGGCTCGGGGTCTCGGCGATGATGGCGCGCAGGCGCTCGACCTCGCTGCCCTCATACCGCGCCAGGAACTCGGGCGTGGCCACCACGCCCTGCGAGCAGCGGCCGCCGGAAAAGGGAATGGTCCAGAACCACACTTCGTGGTGCACCGGGTGCACGGTGATCAGGATCTTGCTGCGGTCCATGTCGCCATGGGCGATGCCGTCCTGTATGTGGGTAAACAGCGCCCCGCGCACCGGGAAGTCGGACGGGCGCTCCAGCTGCAGCATGCGCGGCAGGATGCGCGCGAAGCCGCTGGCGTCGAGCAGGAAGCGCGCCTGCACGGTGTATTCCTCGCCCTCGGGCGATGTGACCGACACCTCGGGCCGCTCGCCCGACACGTCCACGGCGGTCACCGTGTGGCGGTAGCGCACCTCGGCGCCGGCCTTTGCCGCGGCATCGGCCAGCACCTTGTCGAAGTCGCCGCGCTGCACCTGGTAGGTGGTGCCCCAGCCGGGCGAGAACTTGTCGCGAAAGTCGAAGTCGGTGCGCAGCCCGCCCTTGGCGAAGGCCGCGCCGTTCTTGTACTGGAAGCCCGCCTCCACCACGTCCTGCAGCATGCCGGCCTCTTCGATGTAGGCCATGCTCTGCGGCAGCAGACTCTCGCCGATCGAAAAGCGCGGAAAAGTCTCCTTCTCCAGGACCAGCACCTGGCGGCCCTGCTTGCGCAGCAGGCCGGCGGCCACGGCGCCCGAGGGGCCTGCGCCCACGATCAGCACCTCGGTCTGTTCCATCCGACGTTGTTGCATCAATGTTCCTTGTTGTCCGTGGTGCCGCGAAACAGCGGCGCCAGCACCAGCACCAGCGGCAGGCCGAGCATGAGTGTGAGGCCAAAGGCCTTGAGTGCCGGCGTGGCCGACAGCCCCAGCAGCCCGAACGACAGCCAGGTGCTGCCGGCGCCAATGACCACCGCCAGCCAGGCATGGGGGTCGTCCTCATGCTCCTGCAGGAAGATACCGTAGTCGATACCCACGCCCAGCAGCAGCATCAGCGCCAGCACGTTGAACAGCTGCCAGGGTGCGCCAAAGGCGGTGAGCACGCACACCACCACCAGACTGGCCAACACGGTGGGCATCCAGGCGCGCCAGGCCTTGCGGCCAAAGCGCAGCCACAGGGCGGCCAGCACCAGCACATGGCCCAGCAGCAGCAGCTCGGTCATGGAGATGCGGTAGCGCTGCAGCAGGCCCGATATCTCGGCGGGCTTGTCGACCCAGGCCACGCCTTCCAGGCCCTCAGCGGCACCGGCCAGCGCGGGCAGCGATTGCAGGTCCCTCACGCCGCGCAGCATCAGCAGGCTGCGGTAGCTGCCGTCGCGCTCGCCCAGCCACAGCGGCCGCGCGGCGGCCGAGATGGGTTGCGCCAGCCAGGCCTGCACGGTGATGGGCGCGGGCGGCTGCGTGGCGGGCCGGGCAAAGCTTTCACCGAGCTCGGCGTTCACGCCCTTGAACACGGCCTCCTGCGCGCGGGCCACCAGCTGGGCATCACTGTCCTGGCGCCGGGCCGAAGGCACCCAGTCGGATACACCGCTGTAGCCCACCAGCAGCTGGCGCGCCACCAGCGCGTCGAGCCGGTCCTTGAGTTCTTCCTCGCGCTGCAGCACCTGCTCGGGCGTGCTGCCCTGCACCAGGTAGAACTGCGCGGGGCTGGGCAGGCCCAGGACCTCGCCCACCTGGCGCTGCTGTGCCACGAGCGGGGTGGACGCGTTCTGCAGCTGGCGCACGTCGTCCTGCGCGCGCAGGCCGCCCAGCAGCCACAAGAGCAGCGCCATGGCCACGCACACCAGGGCCGAGCCGGGCAGCGCATGGTGCCAGCGCGGCCAGGCCATCAGCGTCTGGCCGATGCGCTGGGCCACGGGGCTGTGCGGCATGGTGCCCCGGTCAAGCCAGGGGAACCAGCAGACCACGGTGAGCATGGCGGCCGTGAGCCCCACCACCGAGAACACCGCCATCTGCCGCAGGCCCGGGAAGGCCGCTGCGCCCAGCGCCAGGTAGGCGATGGCGCTGGTGCCCAGTGCCAGCCACAGCGCCGGCATCAGCCCGCGCATCAGCCCATGCGGGCTGCGCCCGGGTGCGCCCTGGCGGCTGGCGAAGTAGTGGATGCCATAGTCTTCCGCCACGCCCACCAGGCTGGCGCCGAACACCAGGGTCAAGAGGTGCACCTGCCCGAAGAACAGCGCCGTGACCGACAGGGCCACCGCGCAGCCCACCAGCAGCGACACGCCCACCAGCGCCACCGGCCGCAGCGAGCGGAACGCCAGCCAGGCCAGCAGCAGCACGCCGGCCAGCGAGCCCCAGCCGATGGTGTTGATCTCCCAGTTGGCCTGCACTGCGGCGGCCTCGGCGTGCAGGGGCACGCCGGCCGTGACCATGCGGGCGCCGGGCCACTTCGCGCGCACCTGGGCCAGTGCAGTCTGCAAGGCGCCATCGAGCAGGGGTTCGCCGGACAGGCGAAAGGCCGAGCCCTCCAGCGTGAACTGCAGCACGGCCCATTGCTGGCCGTCGGCCGCCACCCACAGCTCGCCATCGCGCGGGCGGGCCTGGCTTTGCGCGCCGCGCGCGGCCCACCACTGCGTCCACAGGCCCAGGGGGTCGCTCACCCAGTCGGACAGGCGGGCCTGCACGGCGGGCTGGTACAGGTCCTGCAGCGCCTTTTGCACCAGCGCGGCATCGGGCGTGCCGGCCAGCATGGCGCGCTGCGCAGGCGTGAGCAAACGCTCGCGCCAGGGCTGGTAGAAGCCGAGCGCGGCCTCCATGGAGGTCTTTTGCGCGATGGGGTCCTCGCGCAGGCGCGCACCGGCCCCGGTGGCCAGGGACTGGCGGAACACCTGCACGGCGGAGCGTGCATCGCCCCACTCGCCCGCGCCCAGCAGCACCACCACCTGGCGCGACATCTGGCCCACCAGTTGCTCGGTGGCCAGGGCGACATCGGGTGCCTGCTCGTTCACAGGCAGCAAGGCCATCACGTCGGTGTCGATGCCGTCGTGCGTCCAGAACTGCCACTGGTGCACGCCCACGGCGACGATCACCAGCAGCCAGGCCAGCGCGGCCGTGCGCCAGAGCCAGCCGGGCGGTGCGTCCGCCGCCGGGGTGTGCGCCGTCATTCGAACTGCGCCGCGTCCTGCGGGCGCAGCGCGTTCTCGGCCACGGGCGCGAGGATGCGGATCACGCTGGCATCGCCGCGCGCCTCCTGCAGTTTGACCTCCTGCACGAACTGGTTGCCCTGCAGCTCCACCGAGGCCAGCCACTGGGCCAGCGTGGGGTCGCGCGGCACCAGGTGCAGCGACCAGCCCTTGGCCGCCACCTGCCCCGTCACCTCGAAGTGCTGGGCCAGCTCTGCCAGGTTGGCCGACATGACGGCGAACAGCATGGCGTTGACGGTGCGCAGCACGGGCTCGTCCTGCGCACGCATCTGCAGGGTGAGCTTGCCGTCGCTGCCGCGCGACTGCAGGCTGTCGGGCCGCACCACCAGGGTGGACTCGAAGGGCTTGAGCACATGCCAGACGATGCCCTTGCCGCGCGCCACGACGAAGTCGCCACTGGAACGCAGCGGCTGCTTGAAGCCCTTGACGGTCTTGAGCTGCTCGAAGCCGCCGCGCACCACGGGTGCGTCCTGCACGCGCTGGCGCACCTGGGCCAGCAGGTCCTGCGAGGCAGGCGTTGCCGGTGCTGGTGGCGCCGTCTGGGCCAGCGACGACAGCGCCAGGGCGCACAGTGCGGCCCCCGACACGGTTCTTTTTGTCCAGGCGAGGAGGCTCATGGCGCCACCCCCAGCCGCTGCCACAGCACGGGCGGGCAGACGAAGCACATGGCACGGGTCTGCATGTCCACCGCCACCTGGATGGTGTGGGCGCTGTTGACCTTCTGGCCCGTGGCCGCGTCGCTGATCAGGTAGTCGATGCGCAGGCGGTTCTCCCACTCGGTGATGGTGGCGCGCACCTTGAGCACCTGGCCGAAGGTGGCCGGGCGCACGTATTTGAGGCGCATGTCCACCACGGGCCAGGCGTAGCCCGATTCGCGCATGCGCGGGTAGTCGTAGTCGAACCGGGCCAGCAGCGCGCTGCGCGCCAGTTCGAGAAAGCGCACGTAGTGGCCGTGGTAGACGATCTCCATCACGTCGATGTCGTAGAACGCGGGCGTGATCTCGATCTCATGACTGAGCCGCTCGCGCGAGGCCAGCTCTTTCTCAGTGGACATGCGGCGGCCTCCGGGCGGGCGTGGAAAAGGGGGTCATGCAGGCAATCATGCAGCGGGGACAGGGCGCGCGGAGGCGGCTTGATCCCAGAAGGGGAAAAAATTGAACCAGTCGTAGGGCGCCTTGCGCAGCATGCGCTCGAGCTGCTGCGCGAACAGGCTCGCGTACTCGGCCAGCGCCTGCTCGCGCCGGGCACGCGGCAGCAGCACGCGCTCGGCCAGCGGCACGAACTCGACCGCATAGCCTGCGCCATCGTGCACGCAACCCATGAAGTACAGCGGGCATTCGAGCACCGAGGCCAGCACGTAGGGACCGCAGGGAAACGGCGCCTGGTGCCCGAGGAAGGTGGCATGCGTGACGCGCCCCTCGCGCACGGGCACGCGGTCGCCGGCAATGGCGATGAGCTCGCCGCGCGCCACGCGCTCGCCAAGCATCATGGCCGTGGCGGCGTTGAACTCGGTCACCTGCAGCAGCTGCACGCCGCTGTCGGGCGCCAGGCGCTGCAGCACGCGGTTGAAGCGCTCGGCGTGGGCCGTATGCACCAGGATACTCAGGCGCAGGCCCGAGTGCCGCTCTGCAATGGCCCGGCACAGCTCGATGCAGCCCATGTGCGCGGTGACCACCACGGCGCCCCGGCCCTGCTGCTTGAGCAGCGCACTGAACTGCTCACGCCCCGTAAAGGCCACGCGGTCGAAGCGGTAGCGTCCGGTGAGGGCCAGCAGCTTGTCCAGGATCACCTGCGCGAACATGCGAAAGTGCCGCTGGCTCTGGCGCCAGCCCGGCACGGCGGGCCATGGGCCGTGGGCCGCCTGCATGCGCTGCAGGTACTGCAGCGACGAGCGACGCGCCACCGGGCTGGCCAGCCAGTAGTAGGCAACGATGGGGTACAGGCACAGCAGAAAGGGCCAGCGCCCCAAAAACCGGTGCACCTGGACCATGAGCCACATGCCCGCGACGAAGGTGTTCTCGCCCATCTGCGCCCAGTGCGGCGTATCGGCCGCTGCGGCAGCAGCCTTGGCGTCGGGCGCCGGTGCCGTCATGCCGCGTGCCCGGTACTGCGCCGCCCCACGAGCTTGCGTGCCAGCAGCAGGGGGCTGCGCAGCAGCATGCCGCCGAACAGCCGCGTGTGCATGCCCGAGATGAGCACGTTGTCGCGCCACACGCGAAAATGCGAGAGCCCGTCCTCCGGGTAGGTCACGGCCGTGCGCTGGGTGACGAAGGGCACGCCCTTCCAGTGCATGCGCACGAGGATCTCGGTGTCGAACTCCATGTGCTTGCCGATGCGCGCGCCATCCATCACGCCGATGGCCTCGCGCAGCGGGTAGACGCGAAAGCCGCACATCGAATCCTCGATGTCCAGCGACAGGGTGTTGATCCACACCCACACATGGGTGGCATAGCGGCCGTACAGGCGCGCCTTGGGCACGCTGGCGTCATAGCGCGGCGCGCCACAGACCATGGCACCCGGCTGCGCCCGGGCCAGCGCGACGAAGGCGGGGATGTCGGCCACGGCGTGCTGGCCATCGGCGTCGATCTGCAGCGCGTGGCTGTGGCCTGCCGCCAGCGCATGGCGCATGCCGGCCATCACGGCGCCGCCCTTGCCCTGGTTCTGCGGCAAGCGCAGCAATGTGACCTGTGCGCCATGCTGCACGGCCAGCGCGTCGAGCACGGCGGCGCAGCCGGGCTCGGAGCCGTCGTCGACCAGGATGCAGTGCAGGCCCGCAGCGAGCACGCCCTGCACCATGCGGGCTATGGTGGTGGGGTGGTTGTAGACGGGAATGATGGCCACGGGGTTGAATGCGGCGTGCGTCATGCAGCACCTCCCTGCACCAGGCGGCCACTGGCGTGCGGGCCCCGGTGGGACGTCAGCGAGAACTGCAGGTGGCCCTTGTCGGGCACCCATTGCAGCTGCACCTGCACGCTGGCACCAGGCAGGATGGGCTGCTGGAACTTGACCACCTCGGCCCGCATGAAGGCCGCCGGGATGCCGAAGGCCTGCGTGCCCAGGGTCACCACCCAGTGCAGCTGCGCCACGCCAGGCACGATGGGCGCGCCGGGGAAATGGCCGTCCAGCACGCGCAGCGCGGGGTCCACCTGCAGCGTGGCCGTGGCGCGCAGCTCGCCGCGCTCCGTCCACTCCGGCTGCGGCATGAGCGGGCGGAACAGCGCCAGCAGGTCGTGCTGCGTGGTCTTGCCCTGTGCGTTCTGCGGCATGCGCAGCACGTAGCGCCAGCTGCGCGGCAGGGCCACGCGGTCCACGCAAGGCTCCAGCATCGCGCGCAGTGCGGCACCCAGAGCGCGGCGCCCTTGCTGCTGCAAGGCCAGCCAGCCGGCGTCGCTGAGCGCCAGCACCATGCCCACGCGGTCGGCGGCGGGGGGCGCTTCGAGCACCACGGCCTTGGCCGCGTCCACCCAGTCGCTGGCGAGCAGCGCGGTTTCCATCGCGGTCAGCGAGATGCGCTTTTCGGCGATCTTCACGATGCGGTCGGCCCGGCCCTGCAGCACGAAGCCGGCGCCACCGTCCTGCGGCAGCGCGCGGTCGGCGGTCTCCCACCAGGCATCGGCATCGGGCAGGTGCCCCGAGCGCACCGAGAGGCAACCGCTGTCGGCCAGGCGCACCTGCACGCCCGGCAGGGGCTGCCAGGCATCGCCCTGCTCTGCCCTGCGCCGCCAGGCGATACCACCGGTCTCGGAGCTGCCAAAGACTTCGGTGGTGGAGTGGCCGAGCAGCGCCAGGGCATGGGCCGAGGCCTCGGGCGGCAGGGGACCGCCGGAGGAGAAGATGCCGCGCAGGCCCTGGGATGCGGCGGCCCAGTCGAGCTGCTCGGGCAGGCGGCTGAGCATGGCGGGGCTGGAGATCAGGAGCTTGGGGCCGGGCTGCGAGAGCTGGGCCACCAGCTCTTCGGGGTAGCGCACGAAATCGGTGCCCAGGTGCCGCCCCGCAGCCAGCGGCCACAGCACGCGGAACAGCAGGCCGTAGATGTGCTGGTGCGACACGGTGGCCAGGGTGCGCAGACCCGGTGCATCCGCCATGGGGCCGAACACCGCCTGCAGCGCATGCACCTCGGCATCGAGCTGCGCAAGGTGCTTGGCGATGCGCTCGGGCACACCCGTGGAGCCCGAGGTGAACAGCACCACCTGCGCGGCGCGCAGTGACAGGGGCTGCAGCACCACGGCCGGGGCCGCGGTTTCGTCGGGTTGCAAGGCACCGGGCAGCAGGCCTGCGCAGGCCTGTACCTGGGGCAGCAGGTGCGCCAGGGTGTGCGGCTGCAGGTCGCTGGCCAGCACCGGGGTCTTGCCCGCATGCCAGGCGCCCCAGAGCGCGGCGGCAAAAGCCAGCGGGTCGTCGAAATACAGGCCCACCTCGGTGCCGGGCGCCTTCTGGAAGGCGGCGCACCAGGCCTGCACGGCTTGCACCCAATCGGCGTGCGGCACCGTGCCCCCGCCAGGGGTGGGCGCAACCCCATGCGCGGCCGCACGTGCCTGCGGCAGTGCCACTTCGGACAATGCTGTAAACGTGTTCACTTGCTCGATTCCTGATTCTTGGAGTTGTTGGACAGGGACGAAAAATCCATCTCTTGCATCAGGCCAGCGCGCCGCGGCGTTTCACCCACTGGCGCACACACCACTCGGTGCCCATCAGGCAGCCCATCAGCACATAGGCGATGAGCCCGTTGTACAGCGCCCAGGTGGCGTCGCTGCTGAAGGCGGCGGTGTAGGCCGCCGCCGCGCCGTTGGCCACGAAGAAAACGCACCATACGGCCGTCACCTTGCGGGTGTAGCGTACGCCGGAGGGGGGCAGGTCGGGCTCGGTCAGCCGGGCCAGGCGCTCGACCACCGTGGGCGGGTGGCGCAGGCTGACCAGAAACACCACCAGCAGCACGGCATTCACCAGCACCGGGTAGAGCTTGACGGCCAGCGCATCGCCCTGCCACCAGGCGGCCAGGGCCAGCACCGCCGCACCCGAGGCCACGGCCCACCAGAAGCGCTGGCGCGTGACCAGGGCGCGCGCCACGGCCAGCGCCACCAGCAGCACGGCCAGCCACTGCGGCGCCACGCGGCCCATGGCCAGGTACACGCCCAGCGGGTACAGCACCGTCAGCACCACCAGCACGGCGGTCACGAGCTTGTGCATGGCGTGCAGGTCGCAGCCGGGCTCAGGCCGGGGAGGCGGCGTCGTTCACCAGCCGGTGCAGCGCGTCGACCACGTCCTGCACGGTGCGCACCGACTTGAAGGCGTCGGCATTGAGGCGCTTGCCCACCCAGGGCTTGAGTTGCACGATCAGGTCCACGGCATCGATGCTGTCGATGTCCAGGTCGTCGTACAGGCGGGCCTCGGGCGTGATGCGGGCGGCGTCGATTTCAAACGTCTCCTGCAGGATGGCGGCGATGCGTGCGTAGATGGCTTCTTTGTTCATGTTGTATTTCCGTGAATGCCGCCTGCTTCAATGCGTGCGGCTGGCGGCCACGAAGGCAGCCAGCGCCTGCACACTGCCAAAGTGCTTGCGCGTCTGCTCCGAGTCGGCCGACATGCTCAGGCCATAGCGCTTTTGCAGGGCCAGGCCCAGCTCCAGCGCGTCGATCGAATCCAGGCCCAGGCCTTCGACGAAGAGCGGCGCGGCGGGGTCGATGTCCTCGGGCACGATGTCTTCGAGCGCCAGGCTGGAAATGATGATTTCTTTGATTTCTTGCTCAAGTTGAAGCACAGGCAGGTCCCCTGAATAGTTGTACGGACAGGTGCTCGGTCACATGGCGCGCGGCCAGCGTTTCGCTGGCAGCCGAGTCACAGAATTCTTGCACCGCAATGTCGGGCAGCACCTGGATGGTGAAGTGCGGCTTGCGCACGGGCACCTTCCACCAGGGCGTGCCCTTGGTCAGCATGGGCAGGCTGCTGTGGATGTGCACCGGTGTGATGTCGATGCGCCCGCGCACCGCGACATGGGCGGCACCGCGCTGCAGCCGGTTGGCGCCCTGCAGCGGCGTGCGCGTGCCTTCGGGAAAGATGATGAGGTTGTTGCCGTCCTTGAGCGAGCGCACGCAGTCCTCCAGCAGGCCCGCGCCGTCGCCGTTGGTGATGAAGCCTGCTGCACGGATGGGGCCGCGCATGAAGGGATTGTGCGCCAGCGCCGCCTTGACGATGCAGTCCGCATGGCGCACGAAGGAGATCAGGAACACCACGTCGATCAGCGAGGGGTGGTTGGCCAGGATGAGCAGGCCCCGGCGCTGCAGGCGCTCCCGGCCATGCACCTCGTAGGAGATGACGCCCACGAAGTTCATCAGCCCCACGAACCAGCGAAAGCAGTAATGGATGGTGGCCTGCGAGAGCTGCTGCTGGCGCGCCGGATCGCGCACCACCAGCGTGAACACCGGGCACACCACGCAGCGCAGCACCAGGCCGCCCAGGCCGAACACGGAAAAACAGAAACCCGTGGCCAGGATGCGCCAGGCCCGGTTGATGACTTCAAGCATGTACGCGCTCCCACATCCATTGGCCCGATGCATGGGTGTGCACCAGGTTCTGTCGTTCAGCCTGCAGCAGGAAATGCAGCGCATCGAGCCCGTGCGGCAAGGCGACAGCCTGGCCCCCGCCCTGCGGCGCACCGTCGTCGAGGGCTCGCAGCACAAAACCTTCTTCGCCGGCCTGCAGGGGCGCCAGCAATGCGGCCCAGGCGTATTCGGCTGCGGGCTCGTCGTGGAACCCCGCGTAGTCCGGCGGCAGCACCTCGTCGTAGCAGACCAGCAGCACCTCGGCCGCGTCCTGCGCTGCGTCACTGAGCAGACCCACGGCCTCGACGATGCCGGCCTCGGGTGCGCAGTGCGAGGACGCGAGGCAGACCGCGTTGGCGTGCATGCCACGCAGGATGGAGTGCTGGGCCCCCACGGCGTTGTGCACCGACAGGCCGAAGGCGGTGGGCGAAAGGGGTTCATCCAGGGCCTGCGAGCGCAGCAGGGACAGGGCCTTGTCGGCATCGCCATAGCGCGAGGCCCAGACCACCGGAATGTCGGCGCGCTCTTCGGGCGGCAGCACGCTGTCGGCCACGGAGACAGCCATTTTGGCCAGGTGGCCCAGACGGCGCCGCGCCATGGCGGGCACGTGGGGCAGCTCCACCGCAGTGTCGCCCACGGGGCACACCGGGGCCTTGGCCCACTGCAGCCATTGCTCCTGACTTTGCAGGCCTGGTGCTATCGCAGCCCACGCCCGAACGGCGAACGCAGCGCGCACAGCCCTCTCCTGATTTCATTGGTTAGCGTGTGTACGGCACACACCGACCAATTATCTCAGAATCCCCCCTGGGGAAGACAGTTTTACTGTTACATATATACACAAACAAGCACCCTGCCCGGCCAGTGCACACCCATACAAAGGGTTACAACGCGGTCACCCAAATGGGGGGTGCGGCGCAGCGTTGCATCCTGGCGACAGCGCTGCGGTGCCCTGCCCTATTCCTCGAAACCGAAGCCCACGGCCGACACCCCGGCCGCGCTCACCCGCGCCACCAGGTACTGGCCCGGCCCGACCACGATGGCAGTGCGCTCCAGCACGCCCGAGGGCGGCAGGTACACGTCGTACTCGATCCACTCCGCATCGGTGGGTGTGGCCGCCGCGGCCAGCGCCACCCGGGCCAGCACGGCCCAGGTGTTGCGGTTGACCAGCGACAGTGTGAGCGTGCCGGTCAGCGTTGCCGGCTGGTACAGGGTGGTGGCCGTGGCCGCGGCCAGGTCCAGTGCAAAAAGGCGTCCGTTTGCCATGTCGATCAAGCTCCTGAAAGAAAGAAAACCTTGCTGCGCGACTGCACCGGCGCCCACTGGTGCACGCCTGCAACCACGAACAGCGCCAGCGGCGATGGCTGCACCGGCGCCAAGGGCAGGCCCAGGGTGCCGCCGGCCTGCGCACTGACCCAGGCCTGGACCCAGTTCGTGCTGGCCAGGGCCTGGCTGTTGTCGCCGGGGGGCAGCGGCGTGGCGGCGCTGACCGTGCCGGTCACGCTGAGCTGGCCGGCGATGGACTGGTCGCCCGTGAGGCCGTTGCCGCCGGCCAGGTTGGCCTTGGTGGCCAGGCCGGTGGCGAGCTGGCCGGCCTGGCCTGACACGCCGTCGAAGCCCAGCTCGACGCGCTGGAACTCGTCCTTGAGGACCTGCTCGTCCACGCGCTGGCCGGGCAGTGGGTTGAAGACGCGGTGGTAGAAGGTATTGGCCATGGGTGTTGTGTTCCTTTCGGGCTATCGGTCCAGGCGCCGTGGCGTGTACACCACCGACACGCTCTGCAGGGTGTGCGGCAGCTCGTCGCGCGCGGTGCTCACGATGTTCAGGCTGAGGTCGGTGCCCACGCCGTCCAGGCGCACCTTGGCGAGCGTGTTGGCGGGCACGCTGTAGTAGCTCTGGCCGTAGTTGCTCACGCTGTAGTAGGCGCCGCCGGCGTTCTGCAGCACATCCACCACGTCGGTCAGGCCCACCTCGGGCTTGCCCATGCTGTACTCGCCCTGCACCAGCAGGCGGCAGGCGCTGCGGTTCTTGCTCTCCAGGTCCACGCGGCGAAAGCGCTTTTTCTCCATCGGGCTCTTGGTATGGTTGAAGGCCAGGCGCAGATAGGCCTGGATCTGCGCACCATCGAAGCTGCGGCCCCGGTCGGCCTCGTAGACGAAGCCATCGTCGCTGCCGAAGAAGTTGCGGTGCTCGCCGCCCACCACCGCGTCGCAGGTGCAGCGCACCGTGCAGCCGTAGTCGATGGGCATGAAGGCCAGCGCGCTGCCGCCGTCCGCCGTGGGGATGGGCGTCACGCTCAGGCTCTCGCCCGTGGCGAAGAACAGGCGCATGCGCTTGTCGGCCCGGTTCACCACCGAGGCCGTGACCTGCCGGGCCTTGAGCAGCCGCTGGATGCGCGAAGACAACGGCAGCCGCTCGAAGTTGCCGAAGGCCTGCGTGGCGCTGACGACGGCCACGCCCAGCGTGTCGAACACCAGCACCCGGCCCAGGTTCTGCACGCTGCCGCGCTGGGCGCCCACGTCGTCGGCAAAGTTCACGAAGCGCCAGTCGGCGCTGCTGCTGCCGTACAACACCCAGGTGCGCTCGGCAGCGAACACCATGAGCGCGCCGCCCTCTGCGTCCGAGGGCAGCACCTGGAAGCCCGTGACCACGTCGCCAGCCGCGATCTCGGCGGCACCCACCACGGCGGACCAGCGGCAGGGGTCGCCCACGGCGCTGTGCTGCACCGAGCCCTCGAAGCTGAAGAACAAATGGTTCTTGTGCGCCACGCAGTGCACGGGCTTGTCCACCGCCATGCCGGTGGCCAGGGGCACCAGCACCTCGCCGTCGAATTCGAAACCGCGGTTCACCCCATCGGCGCCGTAGATGCGCTGCTGCCCGGCGCGGCCATTGAAGTTGTAGACCACGGCATCGAGCCGGCCGCCGGGCAGCAGGGTGATGGCGGCCTCGGCACCGCCGGCCACCGCCGTCACCCCGGCCGTGAAGGCGCCCGCGGTGAACGGCCCGCCCGAGGGCGCCGTGACGATGAAGCGCCCCCTGGCCGTGCCGGCCTGCCAGGTGCCCGACTCCACCACCACGCGCTTGACCAGGGCCGACACGGCCCCCTTGGTGATGTTGGCACCCACCGCCGGCTCCACGCCGCTGCCACCGGTAAACGCCAGCTCGTAGTAGTGGAACACCGGCGCCCAGCCGGTGGCCGCGCTCTTGTAGATGCTGCAGGCGGTGGCCGCCACGTTGTCGCGCCAGGCGTAGACCGTGCCGTTCAATACGGCGATGCCCCGGATCGGCCCGGACCCCGGCACGGCGCCAATGGCCGCGCGGTAGTGGTCGGCAGCCAGCGCCGCAAAGGCGTTGTCGTCGAAACCGTCGACGTCCGAGGCATCGCCATCGAACACGCCCACCGGGTTGCCCGCCACGGTGAGCGCCTCGCCCACGGCAAACACGCCAGTGAGCCGGGTCACCACCATCTGCGCCGCACTGCGCAGCAACAGCACCAGTGCCGTGGCGCCCGAGGTGGCACCCACCACCGCCTGCCCCACGGCCACGCCGGTGAAGGCGGTGGCGGCGCGCAGGCACTTGTAGGCCGCATCGCTGGGCCGGGGCCGGCCATCGAAGCGCTCGTAACCGCCGATGCGCTCATAGCCTTCCAGCGCCGAGCTTTCGTAGTTGATCGCACCCGTCACCATGCCCGGGCGCAGCGTGAGCTGCGCCGACTCGGCATCGAGCCCGCCGGCGAGCGGGAAGTACTGGGTCTTGAGCGCAGGCATGCGCATCTCGCCCTTCATGCCAGGGGCCTTGCGCCGAAACCGGGGCGCGGCAACTGCGACTGCGCCAGCGCCGAAAAGCCCATGCTGTAGTTCTGCTCGGCACGCTGGTAGACCTCGCTGGCCGCATCGAAGCCGCCGTACTCGCGCAGCGCGCGCCAGCCGATGAGGTTGTGAAAGCGCGCCGGCAGGGCCGGTTCGTCGGCGTCGAGCACCAGGTCCACCACGTCCTTCACGTAAGCCGCGCGCACCATGTGCGCTGCATCGGGCGTGGGGCCCACCAGCAACTCGCCACCGGGCGCAATGCTCCAGTGCTGCAGCGCGCCCGGCGCGTGCGTGCCGGTCAGAAAGCGCTGGCGAAACGCCTCGTAGTCCATCCAGGCCAGCGCATGCTCGCTCACCTGCCCATCGGCGACGCGCCAGGCGCTCGGCCGGTAGCCGTCGGCCGCGGGCTTCCAGGCAGCGAAGTCGGCCAGTGCGAAGCCGGGGGCCGCAACCTCGGGCACCATCAGCATGGCACCGGCCGGCACCTGGCCCAGCGCCTCGCCGCGGCGAAACAGCCAGGACTCGTGCGCCAGCGCGATGTCGCGCCAGGCCCAGTTCACCCACTCGAACACGCGGGCATCGTCGCCACTGGCCGTGGTGGCCGAGGCCGGCGGGCCGCCGGACAAGCCGCTCTCGCGCTTGACGGCCCGGGCCAGTTGCAGGAAGTTCATGGCGATCTCCTCAGCCCTTACGCTGAAGGGGGAAGCGGGGCTTTTCGACCCAGCGCATCCTGTCGATGTTCTCGGGCTCCTCGGGGTCTGCCTCGCGCACCGTGTAGGCCAGGCCTTCGATGTGGTCGGCCATCTCCACCGGCACGCGCACCCAGCGCTCGCGCTGGATCTGGATCTGGTAGTTGTTGAGCCCGAAGAAGGGCTGCTGCGGCTCGTGCAGTTCGCCCTTGAAGAGCTTGATCTCGCAGGTCTGGCCCGAAAAGCCGTGCTGCTGCACGGCCACGTCGATGTCGGTGTCGGTGCCTGCGGTGGTTTCGGCCAATGCGGCGGCCTTGGCTTGTGCTTTTGCCATGGGTGTTCCTTGTTCGATGAATGAAGGGGCCGGCTGCATGCCGGCCCCGGGGGTCAAGCCGGCGTCAGGCGCTCACACCATGTTCGATGCGGGTCATCCAGGCGTCGTTCAGGATGGCCGCGGCCGACCACATCTTGAAAGCCACGTGTCCGCGCTGGCCCATGGGGTCGCTGTCGCTGGGCTTGGGGTTGACCACGATGGGCGTGAGGCCCGAGCCCGATGCCGACAGGTTCACCGTGGCGTAGGCCTCCTTGCCGACGATGACCGACTGGTACACGTCCACGGCCGTGCCGCCCAGCATGCCGCCCAGCGTGGCGTTGCCGGCGTTGACCAGCGGTGCGTACAGCGTGGACGAGACGAAGCGGATGTTCTCGAACGCGCCGATCTCGTTCTCGCACAGCGGCTTGAAGGTGCCGTAGTTCTGGATGCGCGTGTAGCCGGCCGGGAAGAACGCGGGGTTCTGCAGGTCCATCTCCACGTTGGGGTGCACGAAGCACACGTAGCACGGAGGGATGGGCAGTGTGCCCACGCCGTCGGTGGCGTTGAGCACGGTGGTCAGCGCCCGCGCGTCCTGCGCCTTGAGCTGGCGGATCGCGCGGCGCGCCACGTTGGCCGTCATCGTGGTGTTCACCGTGTTGCGCGCCACGCCGTTGGCGTACAGCACCTGCGTGCCGGCCTTGATGGTGTTGTACAGGATCAGCTCCTGCGTCTGGCCCGCCGTCTCGCCCAGCGATGCGCTCAGCTCGCTGAGCACCGGGTCTTCGTGCGTGTCGGCGATCACGTCGGTGATCTGCACGCGCTGGCCGTACTGCTCCAGGTTGGCCGACACGTCGGTGCTGGTGATGTTGCCCTGCACGGGGGTCACGCCCTCGGTCAGCGGCGTGGTGGTGGGCGCCAGGCGGCCATAGCGGCGCCACTTGACCACCTTGGTCTTGCCCTTGGGCACGGCAGTCACCACGGCAAACTTGGCCATGTTCAGGGAGGGCTGGGCACGCTCCAGCATCTTGTCCACCGCATAGGCGGCGGTACGGGGGGTGATGTCACCGTAAACAGTCATATTGCTTGCTCCTCATCGGGAAAAGGGGGGTCTGTGCGCTGCGGGTGGCCGCAGCGCCTGTGAGGCACACTGCCGCGCCGGGCCCTTAGAACGTGTTCACGTCCTTAGCCCGCGCGCGTCAGGCGCTGGCGCCGAAAGAAGTCCAGCGACGCCTCGAAGTCGTCCTCAGGGGGCAGGCCGCCCTTGGCGCCGCTGGCGCGCGAAGGCAGGCCCGCCGCCGATTGCAGCCGCGCGGCATTGGCGCTGGCGCGCTGGGCGGCCGGCTGCTGGGGATACTGGGCAATGGGCGCGCGGCCGGCGCGCCGCAGGTGCGCGTCGTAAGCGTCCATCACCGCGATGGCCTCGCCCGGGTCCTGCCCCTGGTAGAAGGCCGACTGGATGGGCTGCGGCTGGGTGTGGATCCAGGCGCTGAAATCCGTGCTGCGCACCACCTCCACCGCATTCGGGTAGGTGGCCTCGAAGGTCTGCATCGCGGCCTGGTAGGCGGCGCTGCGTTGCTCCTGGGCGCGCTGCTCGTGCTCGGCGCGCAGGCCTTGCAGCGGCTCGACCATGCGGGCGGCGGTCTGCTCGGCCACCGTCGCGGCCTGCGCATCCACGGCCTGCAGGGCGTGCTGCACGGCGCCCACCAGCCCATGCAGTTCAGGGAACTGCTGCACTTTCTGGGACAGCTCGGCCAGCCGGGCTGCGGCGGCGGATCCATCCGCGGCAGCGCCCGGCGCGGCCTTGCCGCTGCCCTTGAGCTGGGCGTTCTCCTGCAGCAGGCGGTCGCGCTCTGCCCGCGCCTGGTTCAGGTAGCGGTTGAGCTGGCCCACGCGGCCCATCTCGCTGCGCGCCTTGTGCAGCTCCTCCTGAGTGCGGCGCAGCAGCTCGGCGGGGTCGGGGTTGCCGTCCCTGCCAGCGTGCTGCGCGGCGGCCTGGCGCGCGCGGGCCTGCGCCGCATCGGTGCCAGCGGCTTCGGCGCCCGCCCCCGTTGTTGCGGGCATGCCCCCGTCGGGGCCTGCCGGCAAGGTGGCGGTGGGCGTTTGTGCCTCCCCACCCGTTTCCACACGTTCCTGGCGCAGCGCATCCAGCGCCTGCGCCATCTGGTCCTCGGCATCCATTGCGCTGGCGGCGCCCTCGCCGGGTTCCATGCTGGCTGCGGTGGCGTGGCTGGTGCTGCTGTTGTTGCTGTCGGTGGCGTTCATGGTGCGGTCGGTCCTTCTTCGGCATGGCCCGTGGGGCCAGAGGCAGTGGTGGTTGCTGACACCGGGCACATCGCCCGTGAAAGCAATGTCCGCGAAGAGGCGACCGCGCTGAAGGGGTGGCATATATGCCGTACTGCGCTGCACCGAAAAGACTGCGTGAACCCGCATGCCCATGCAGCGCCCAGAAAAAAGCCCGCTCGAAGCGGGCTTGGCACAGGGCCTTGAGAAGACGGACAGTGCCGGTCAGTCCTGCAGGCTCCAATCGTGGATCGACACCATGTCAATCACTTGGTGGCTGCCGGATTGTCGCCAGCTACCGCCCGCAAGCCCCTGTCCAACAATGTGACACGCAATGCTGCGGGGCGGCCTGGAGCGCACAGGCCTGTGCAGCATCGGTGCGTGCGGCTCCGCCGCCCACACCCGCCCCGACCGCTTCGACTATCGCCGCAGCAATTCTGCAACCAGGGCGAGCAACGTCACTGCCGCGAACAACGCATAGACCGCCACGACGGCTTTGGCCCAGCGATCCCCGGCCTTGGAGCGGCTCCAGATCACTGAGATCGAGTAAGGGATTTTTCTGGCGGCACAGTAGAGCGCTGGCGCCAGAAGCCCTGTGGCCAAAAGCAGCAGATAGGCCATGGGCAGCAGTGGATGGATGCCGTAGAAGAACTGGAAGAGTATCTGCATGAAAACGCTCACTCAATGTCGATGGGAAAAACCGAAGGGGCATCCGGGCGGGCGCTCGGTCGCTGAACAGCGGCAAGGCAGCTGTTTGCACGAACCCTCAAGCGCCGTCACGCCGTCGCCTCATCACCACAGCACCCCGATCAGCGCAAACGCCCCGCCCAGCACGAACATGGCCTGGAACAGCATGCTGCGCAGCTTTTCGTCCGCGCTTTCGCCGGACCACGACTCCACGCCCGTGAGCTGGATCACCGAGCCCCAGGTGGCGAAGATGGCGCCCAGGGCGGCCAGCACCTTGCCCATGTCGTCCGGAAAGACCAGCTCCAGCGGCCGGCCCAGGCCCGAGTACATGATGACCAGCAGCATGAACACCCCCACGATGGCCAGGCCTGAGCGCCAGAACTGGGTGCGCGTGCGCAGCAGGTGCGCGAGCGATGCCTGGCGCATGGCCTCCAGCTCGGTGCCGGTGCTCCATGCACCTGCGTTGTAGCGCGCCAGCTGGTCTGCGGGCTGGATGATGATGGCCAGGTCATGCGCGGCCGCCATGTCGGCGAAGCGCTGGCGGCTGAACAGAAACGCCCACAACGTCGGAAAGGTACTGAGACGCTTGGGCACCACAGGGGGCACCGGGGACGGCATGCTAGGTTTCCGCCCTCTTTCGCGCTGGCAGCCACATCCCATGCACGGCGCCCTGCGAGGGCACGGTGCAACGGTCTGCGGGGTGAGAAATACGATCTTCTGCCATCCCTGGATCATAGGGGCAGGTGGCAGAGGTGCAACGAATCAATGGCCTGAGGCAACGCTGCACCAGTCCCACGCGCGACGCGTGACAGGCTCTGCAGGGCGAGTTCCGGGGCCAGGCTGTCTGCAGCAACGCTGCCGGCAAGCGCCAGCATGCGCTCAGATGGCCAGCGCCAGCCCGCCTGACGCGTACTGCGGAAAGTTCACGGCCGTGCCCACCAGCTCCAGCTGCGCCACCCCTGCCAGCATGCTGGCCTGGGTGTAGGCCCCGCTGGTGATCAGCTCTTCGAAAATGGCCACGGTGGCGCTGTCGGCCGTGGTCCCGGTGACGGCCTTGAACAGCGTGGCAACGAACTGCGCGTTCGACGTGCCGCCCGCCAGCCGGGCCACATAGCCCGAGTCGATGAGGTAGCCACTGACGTCCTGCAACGAAAAGCCGCTGTCCAACAACGGCAGCAGCGTCTTGGCCACCAGATCGCCATCCTTGAGCCCGGCGCTGCCCTTGAGGGTGTAGGCCAGCAGCGCGGCCTTGTTGCCGGCGGCGCCAGGACCCAGGTCGAGCACCACGTACTTGTCCTTGAGCTGGACGCGCTCCACATCATCGTCCAGCACATTGTTCTGTTCCACGGAGATCTTGGCCTCCGCCCAGTGGGTCGGGTACTTGGTGATCGTGACGTTGGCCGCAGCGGTGTCGATGAACAAGGTGTCGATGCCATCACCGCCTATGGCAGAGTTGCTGCTGCCCAGGCTGGCCACGATCAGGTCATTGCCGCCATTGCCGATGGCCTGGTTGTTCCCCTTGCCTGGAAAAATGACATCCGCCCCGGCCGTGCCGTTCTGCGTATCGCTTGCATCCGTGCCCTTGATCTGTGGTGCATTGAGCAGCCTGAGCTGCGATGCGGAAACGAGCTTGTCGCCAAACTGGTAGAACTCGAAGTTCGAGGTCACGTCCGTGCCATCCATCCCGCCCGCGTTGTGCGCCACCTTGATGGCATCGCTGACCGGATCCACGGTCACGGTATAGGCCGCACAGGCGCCTGCGTACTGCGCCGTGTCGATGCCCGCGCCGCCGTCCAGAGTGTCGTTGCCTCCGCCACCGCGCACGAAGTCGTTGCCCAGGCCTGCGGTCACCGTATCGTTGCCATTGCCACTGGCAATCAGGTCCATGCCGTTGCCACCCCGCAACGCGTCCGCCGCATCCGTTCCGTTGACGGTAGTGGCTGCGGGGGCCGTGGGATCGGGGCTTGGTGCGGGCGCCATCAGCACAGGGGGCAGAACTGCGGCCACCGCAGTGGGTGCGGGTGCAGGCGCCGGAGAGGTCTTCCAGCCCGAAGAGTCTGCATCCTCGCTCACACTCAGCGAGGTGCTTCTGTGGCCTTGCGCAAGCCCCCTGTCCCAGCCCGGATCGATGTAGAAAACGCCGTCGTAGGGGGCCTTCCACCGCGTTATTGCGTCATAGGAGGACGAACCCGAATACCAGTCGTCCGTGAGGTCTCCGTGGGCAACCGGCTTGCCGCTCTGGTCGTACACCTTGATCCAGGGCTCGAAGAAGGAGGTGCTGTGGATGTTGTACGTGGCGCCCGCCTTCGCGGTGAATTGGTAGATGGACGATTTGGTGTGGTCCGGTCCACTTTCGCGCACCGTGGACGTGGATTCATACCCCAGGAGAAGGCCGAGCTCGTGCGTCTCGGGAACGAACACCATCTTGTTGGCGGATGCCATCGAGGATGCAGAAAGATTGCTCAGAAGATCCAAGCCGTAATCGTAGGCCATAGGGTAGTTCTCGATCCAGTCAAACGATGGGAGATTCAGGGGACACGTTCAGGAAACTCGCCGCGCACCGCCAGCAACTCATTTCGCCAGCAGCCGGCCCTTGAGGGTCTGGAATTCCTGCTCGGTGATGGTGCCATCGGCCCTGAGCCTGGCAAGCTTTTGCAGCTCGTCGGCCACCAGGGCCGGGGTTGCAGGGGCCGCAGCGGGGGCAGCCATGGCAGCAGGCGCGGGTACCACCGCCGCCGGCGCACCCACCCGGCGGTACTTTTCGGCCTCCACGCTGGCCTTGGCCACCAGATCGTTCACCACCTGCGCATCGACCTCGATCAGTGTGGGGTTGGCGCCAAGGCCCGACAGCTGTATCCGCAGGGGCTGCGTGCGGGCCCGCTCCACGGCGGCGGGCGTGAGGTCGATGAAGATTTCTTCCGCGTAGGAGCAGCCGTTGCGGCACGACACCACCCGTGCGCCGAGGCGGCCGAGCTTGAGGCCCTCGCCCGCGTCCGTCTGCGCCACGGACAGCGCCTTCCAAGAGCTGGCGCGGTAGATCTCGTAGTGGTTCATGTAGAAGTCGACTTCGCCCGTGGACTTGTTCACCAGGGCAGACAGCGTCCAGCGCCGCAGATCCATCGGGCCGGCCTCCTGGCTGACCGGCGTTGCCTCGATCTTGGCAAAGCGGTAGAAATCACCCGTGCCCGGCTGCAGAGCGCCGCGCTTCTTGGCCGTCGCGTCCTTGGCATTGCCGCCAAGCGGCGGCGCAGGCGTGTCGGCAAACACGCCCCGGTTCATGGCATCGTACATGGCCTGTTGGGCCATTGCGGCAGCGGCGCACAGCGCCATGGTGGCCACGGCCACGTTTCTTGCAATTGCCTGCATGGATGCGCTCCCTCTCGTCATTGTTGTAGGTGCCCGGCTCGGCGCGGGCGACCCCCTGATCTTAGACAACGCAACAAGCACCATGACGGATGACATCAGCCACCAAGGGACAATGCAGTGCGCGCGGCCCGAGCCGGGTCCGCCCCCCCCGCACCCACCCCGTGCGCCATCTCAACCGAATGGAACACCCGCCGCAACTCCGCATCGTCGGAGTGCACGCTGGCCTGCACCTGCTCGGCAAAGTGCGCCAGAAAGCGCTGCGCGGCCAGTGACGGCATCTCGTTGCTGCGGCGGATGATCCCCACGGTGCGCGGGGCGAACTGCCCGCGCAGTTGCAGCGCCACCCTGCTGCCGCGCAGCGAGGCGGTCTCGGCCAGCGGCCAGGGGCAGAACGTGAGCATGTCGGTCTTTTGCACCAGGGCCTGCATCAGCGAAGCCGACTGCGCCAGGTGGACAAAGCACAACCCCGTGACAACAGCAAGACATGCACCGCCAAGCAGGACCCGGCCGTGCGCCGCCGCCTCGAAGACGCCGGCATGGTGCTGCCCACCCCCCAGTCCGACCTGGCCACGCTGATGCGTGACGACATGGCGCAATACGCCAAGCTGGTGGACTTTGCCAAGATGAAAGACTGAACGCCTCGCCAGGGCGTGCGATCATGCGCCAGACCCATTTGTTCTTCCAACGGCCTGCCCATGACGACCACTACTGCCTCCCCTGAACAATGCGCCGCCCTGCGCACCGCGCTGCTGGCGCTGCACCGCCACCTGATCGAGCTGGAGCGGCGCGACTACGAGAAGGTCCACGGCCGCCAGTCGGCCGGCGAATTCCTGCAGGTCATGGCGTATGCCGAGTCCATGCGCTGGCTGGAGCCGCTGAGCCGCCTCATCGTGATGCTCGACGAAGCCATGGAGCCCGACAACGCCGATGCCGCCGAGGCGCCCCACATCGTGGCACGCCGCGTGCGCGAGATGCTCAAGCTCGAGCATTCGGCCGAGGCGGATTTTTCAGGGCACTACCAGCGGCACTTTCACACCTCGCCGGAGCTGGCGATGGCGCATGCGGCGGTGATCAAGGCGCTGGGGTAGGACTGCCCCCGGGCCTGCAGGGGGCGCTTGCTGCAGTGCAGCTCAGCCAGCCTCATCGGGCTGAACGAGATTGATCAGGTTGCCGCAGGTATCCTCCAGCAGCACCATCGTGATCGGCCCCGCGCGCATGGGCTCGCCGCGAAACTGCACGCCATTGGCCTTGAGCCGCGCGTAGTCGCCCGCCAGGTCCGTGGTGATGAAGGCCGTGGCCGGGATGCCTGCCTCGAACAAAGCGCGCTGGTACACCGCAGAGGGTGGAAAGGCCATGGGTTCGAGCACCAGCTCCACGCCCTCGACCCCGTCGGGCGAGTTGACGGTGAGCCAGCGGAAGGTGCCCATGGGGATGTCCTTGTCCTTCACGAAGCCCAGTTGCTCCGTGTAGAACTTCAGGGCCTTTTCCTGGTCGTCCACGAGGACGCTGGCGAGTTTGATCTGCATGGTCGGTTGCTCCTCAAAAAGGGTTGCACGGCGCGCCTGGCGCCATCTTGCTGGCCTGGCCGCTCAGCCCGGCTTGCGCGCCACCACGTTGAGCAGGGTTTCCTCGCGCTCCTTGGGCACGCCAAAGCCCATCCATTCCAGGGCGCCCAGGTCTTTGCGGCTCCACCACAGGTAGGGCATGCTGATGTGCTCGGGCTTCACCTCGAAACCGGCTTCGCCCAGCATGGCCAGAAACTCCGGCGCGCTGCGCTGCACGTGCATGGGGTGGCGAAACAGCAGCCGGATGGCCAGGCTGTGGATGTACGCGCGGGTGCTCTCGGCCAGCAGCAGGTGGCCGCCCGGCTTGAGCACGCGAAAGATCTCGGCCAGCGCGGCCTGCTGGTCCACGATGTGGTGCAGGGTCTGGTGGCAGAGCACCAGGTCCACCGATGCGTCGGGCAACGGGATGTGCTCGGCATGCGCATGGTGCAGCGTGACAGGCGTGCTGACCGCTTGGCGCATCGCGCCGCTGCGCGCGGCGAACTCCGGCTCGGGGTCAAGGGCATGGATCTGGCTGGGGCGAAAGCGCTCCGACAGCTCCGGAATGGAGTGGCCCAGGCCGGTCCCGATGTCCAGCACGGCACCACCCTTGGGCAGGTCGGGTGCCAGGCGCTGCAGGTCGTTGAGGGCGCGCTGCAGCACATGCACGCGCCAGGTCGCGGTAGACAGGAACCACAGGCCGAAGCGGGTCTCGGGAACGAAGGCGGGTGACGGTGTAGCGGCCGGAGGGGACGAAAGAGAAGGCATGGATGGGCTTTGGCGCAGGGCCTGTGCGATGTTCTGGTGGGCGGGCCGCAGGACAGTTGTCACATCGGGCGGCTTTTCTCCAATAGATGATAGGTCAAGAGAAGACCCAGCCCCCTATCCCCTGGTCCATGGAACGGTAACAGGCGCCCGCACCTCGGCAAATCCTGTTGCACCACAATCATTTGAATTCAAATGATTATGGTAATATCGTTTCCCATGAAAGAAACCCTGCCCGACCCACGCCTCCGCATCGGCATCCGCCTGGTGGGCCTGGCACGCCGCTGGCGCCAGGCGCTGGATGCTCGGCTGTCTGCCAGCGGCCTGAGCGACGCCACCTGGGCGCCGCTGATGCACCTGAACGAACTGGGCAGCGACAACGATGTATCGCAGAGCACGCTGGCCGCGGCCGTGGGGCTCGACGGCTCCAGCCTGGTGCGGCTGCTCGACATCCTGGTGGAGCGCGGGCTGATCGAGCGCCGCCCCCACCCCGAGGACCGCCGCGTGAAGCTGGTGCACCTGACGCCCGCCGGCCGGCGCACCGTGGCCACCTTGCGCAAGCAGCTGCAGGCCATCGAATCGGAGCTGCTGGCCGACATTGGCGAGCAGGATGCGCTGGCGATGCTGCGCGCCTTCGAGCGCATCGAGGCGCGCATCGCCGCCCTTCCATGAACTGGCGCCAGCAACCCATGCAGCACACAGCCACCCCGTCCTCTTCCTCTGCCAGCCCAGCCATCTCGCACCTGGCCAGCCTCCTGCGCCTGCTGGCACCCGCGCGCCTTCGCGAGAGCTGTGCCATCGCCCCCCTGCCCTCGCTGCGCAATGCCGCCGTGGTGGGCATGCAGGCCGGGCTGGCGGTGCTGATCGCCGCAGGGGCCACGCACCTGTCGCCATGGGCGCCCATGGTGGGCTATGCAGCACTGGGCGCGCTGGCAGCGCTGCTCGGGCGCTTTGCACCGGCCGGCGAGCGCATGCCCGCCGTGCTGCTGGCGGGCGCGCTGCTCTTCGGCGCGGTCGCGCTGATGTCCCTGTTGGGCCTGGCGGGTGCAACGCCGGCTGCCCTGCTGCTGTGCCTGGGCCTGCTGGCCGGCGCAGTCTCGTGGCTGGCCGGCCGCTGGCGCCTGGGCCCGCCGGGCGCGGTGATCTTTGTCTTTGCGGGCTGCGCCGCCATGGTGCCGGTGGATGGCTGGCAAGCCGCCACCACCCGCGTGCTCTTCACCCTGGCCGGTGTCGCCGCTGCCCTTGCCGTCTGCCGCGCCACCGACCGGTTGCGCTCCGCGCCCGCAGCGCCGACTGCCACACCCGCGTTGCAGGCACCGTGGCTGGCCTTTGCCCGCATTGCCCTGTGCACCGCCAGCGCCGGCCTGCTGGCCCTGGCCGCCGGCTGGCAGCACCCTGCCTGGGCCGCCATCGGCGCCATGGCCGTGCTGCAGGGCGGCCACCTGCATGCCGCCATGCACCGCGCCCTGCAACGCACCGTCGGCACCCTGGCCGGCGCGGCCCTGGCCTGGCTGATCCTGGCGCAGCACCCCTCGTTCTGGCCGCTGCTGCTGGCCGTGATCGCGCTGCAGCTGACCACCGAGGTGGTGATCGGGGCCAACTATGCCCTGGGCCAGGTTTTCGTGACCCCCATGGCCCTGCTCATGACATCACTGGCAGCGCCTGCCGCGAGCAGTGGCATGCCGTTGGCGCGCGTGCTCGACACCGTGCTCGGCGCGCTGGTCGGGATGGCGTTTGCGGTGGTGTTCTCGACGCTGGACGACCGGGTGCATCTGGCGCAACACCATGAGAACGCGCGGGCATAGAAGCGCGCCCTCAGGTCAGTTGGCACCGCCCGCTACATAGGCGCGCAGGGCTTCTGTGAATTCAAGGTCCGGGCAGGCATGGCCGCCTTCATCGGCGCGCAAGATTCTCGCGTGCGGCGCCATGGCCCAAACCTGCCGCAACAACTCCAGCAAGGCACGCAGCGTCTGCTCATTCCAGTCCGGCCCCATGCGGTAGTCCATCGAGAGGCCACCAGTGCCCACACCCACCGTGAGCGGTGGCAGCTCCACGCCGCCCACCCGCAACCCGACCAGGCCATGCCGAAAATCCTCGACCTTGCCTTGCACGAAGGCCCTCGCAGGATGGGCCACATCGCTCACCAGAACATCCTGTTGCAGGTCGATGTGCCAGAGCGTTGAATCGCCAGCTCCCGAGCACTGACCCCTGAGCCATTCGTACACCGTGACGATCTGCTCTGGCGACAGATCCTCGACGAAGATGTCTGGCAGCGAGCCGTCGTCCACCTCAAAAAGATGCCGCAGAATCGGCCACCATGGCGTGGTCATATCATGGCCTTGGCTTGCCCGGCGCAACAAACCGTGCGACCGCATCCACCACCCCTGGCGCCAGCGGCTGGCCCGGGTTGGCATAGGTCGCCATATTCGCCGCCGGGTCGTCTGTGAGCACGGCCTTGAGCACATGGTTGGTGTCAGGCAGCAGCACCAGTTGGGCAGCAGGGTTGGCCTGCGCCAGCAGGCGCGCATCCTGCACGCCCACCTGCAAATCGCGCTCGCCCTGCAGCACCAGCACCGGCTTTTTGGTGGCGGCGATGAGCCTGGCCGGGTCTTGCGCAAAGGCGCTGATCAGAAAGCCCTGCACCGCCTCGTTGAACAAGGGCTGCAGCGCCGGGTGCAGGCTGGCCGGGTCCACACGGCCGCCGCCCTCCAGCCTGGTGATCGCGGCCAGCGCCTGGTCCAGGATGGGCGCGTTGGCCGGGTTGGCGCGCAACTGCTCGCGCAGCACCTGGCCCAGGGGCCGGCCGGGCGTGGCCACCAGCAGCAGGCCGCAGATGCCCTGCACCTCACTCCCCCTTTGCGCGGCAGCCAACGCGACCACGCCGCCCTCGCTGTGGCCCAGCACCCACGCGCAGGGTACACCGGTGGTGCGGCGGATGGCGCCCACCCAGCTTTGCACGTCGGCCACGTAGTCAGGGATGGTGACGGCATTGGCATCGGCCACCGCCTTGGCACTGCCGAACATGCCGCGCTTGTCGATGCGCACCGTCGCAATGCCCATGGCCGCAAGGTCCTGCGCCAGCAGCCTGTAGGTGGCGGCATTCACGCCCAGCGGGTTGTTGCCATCGCGGTCGGTAGGACCCGAGCCGGGCACGATCAGCACCACGGGCGCGCCGGCCTTCGCGGGCACCAGCAGCGTTCCCTTGAGCGGCGCCAGCGGGCCACGGGCTTCGATGGGCTTCTCGCGCAGATCGGCGGCAGGCTGTGCTGCGGCGGTCATCCATGCCGCCGCAGCCACCATGCCCAGGAGGAGTGCTTTCATGCCGCCGAGTATTGCCGATGTGCAGCCATCGGACGTTACGAGTGGTGGCTTCGTGGATGCACCGGCTCAAGAGCGGCCAACACAACTCAGCGAAGCGGTTCTGGCCAGGCGCTACACGTCAGATACATTGCAGGCAGTACGCGTAGTACGACAAGGCGCGGCAACGACGCCAGAAGAGTTTTGTTGGCCGCTCTACACCCGCCAGGGCGCGCCCTGCGCGAACTGCCCCACCATCCAGGCCTTGAACGCCGCCATGGCCGCGGTGCTGAAGCGCCCCGAGGGCCGCACCAGGTAGATGCCCGCATGCGCGTTGAGCCCCCAGGGCCCCAGCACGGGCACCAGGTGGCCGGCCGCGATGTCGGGGCTGACCAGCCAGTCGCCTGCGGCCATGATGCCCAGGCCCAGCCGCGCGGCGGCCAGCAGGGCCTCGTTGTCGTTGCTGATGAGAGTGCCGCGGATCTGCACGGCCTCGGTCACGCCATCGCGCGTCAGGCGCCACTCGGGGTACGAGCGCAGGCCCGTGAAGCCCAGGCAGTTGTGCGCCGCCAGGTCGCCCGGCACCTGGGGCGCGCCATGGCGCTGCAGGTAGGCCGGTGCCGCGCACAGGATGCGCCGGTGCTCGCACAACCGTGTGGCCACGAGCCGACTGTCTTCGAGCTCGCCGATGCGCACGGCCGCATCGAAATGCTCGGCCACGATGTCGACGAAACGCTCGGCGTACTCCACCTCCACCACCACCTCGGGGTGGGCCATCGCAAACCCAGCCACGATAGGGCTGAGCCAGCGCCGGCCCATCGCGGCGGGCATGGACAGGCGCAGCCGGCCACGTACCTCGTGCGATCCCTGCGCGGCCTCCTTCTGCGCCTCGGCGATCAGCAGCGCGGCATGGCGCACCTTCTCCACCAGGCGCACACCATCGTCGGTAAAACGCAGCTGCCGCGTGGTGCGCTCCACCAGTCGCACGCCCAGGCGCGCCTCCAGCGAGGCCAAGCGCTTGGACATCACCGAGGGGTGCTTGTTCAGCACCCGCCCCGCAGCCGCGAACGAGCCCTCGGCATGCAGCGCCAGCAGCGTGGCAAGTTCATCGGCGTGTTGGCTGTCGAGCAGGTCCATAGGGCAATCACAAAGCAGTCCCGGGGACTGTACGCCACGGGCCCGGCCGCCGTCTTTCAGGGGAGCAGGACAATCGACCCTTGCGATCTTCCTTGTTCCAGGTCCGCATGCGCGGCACCCACCTCCGCCAGCGGATAGCGGCGCCAGACCTGCGCGCGGATGATCCCGGCCGCCACCGCATCGAGCACCTCGCGCGCACGCTCCTGGTACTCGGCCGCTGTCGCGGTGTGGGCCGCCAGCGATGGGCGGGTGACGAACAGCGAGCCCTTGGCGTTGAGCGTGCTGACCTCGATGGGCGCCGGCATGCCCGATGCGGCACCAAACGACACCAGCAGCCCGCGCGGGCGAAGGGAGTCGAGCGAGGCCTCCAGCGACACACGGCCAATGGGGTCGTACACCACGTCGGCCTTGTGGCCCTGCGTGGCGTCTGTCACCTGGTCGGCCAGCGTGGCGGGCTCGAACACGAAGACCTCGTTGCACCCCGCGGCCCGTGCGCGCTCCACGCTCTCGGCCTTGGACACCACGCCGATGACGAAGGCCCCCAGGTGCCGCGCCCACGGCACCATGATCTGCCCCAACGCCCCCGCCGCACCGTAGATGACGACGCGCGTGCCAGGCCCCACCGGGCAGGTCGCCTTGAGCAGGTACTGCGCCGTGATGCCCTTGAACAGCACGGCTGCCGCATCGTCGAAAGCCAGCGAGTCGGGCAGCCTCACCAGCCGATCCGCCGGAAACAGCCGCGCACCCGCATACGCCCCCAGAGGCCCCGTGGCATAGGCCACACGGTCGCCCACGGCGATGTTGCCGACACCCGCGCCGATCGCCGCCACCGTGCCCGCCCCTTCGAGCCCCAGGCCCGAGGGCAAGGGGATGCGCACCGCGCCCTTGCGCTGGCTCACGTCCAATGGGTTCACGCCGATGGCGGCCTGGGTGAGCCAGACCTCGCCCGGGCCTGGGGCCTGGGCTTCGGTGAATTGGAGGCGCATCACCTCTGGAGTGCCGGTTTCGTGGAGGACGACTTGCTGTGCCATGCGGGATTTCCTGCTTCATTCGGTTGGGATCCGGCAAGCGTAGGCACGCGCACCCCCGCCAGCAATCGGGCTGTGTGCAGTTCACCCGTGCATGGGGTGCAACAGTGGGCCTGCGACGGGAAATCGGGCCACTGTCGTCCCACTGCCCTGGCCATCCTTGAGCGGGCTGATTGAGGAGCCACCCAAACAGGTGAGCAAGTGTTTTTTGTGTGTGCACGTCGCAGCAAAGCTGGTAGAACGGCCCCCATGCAGAGCACCCACCTCGCCACCCCCAGCCGCCTGCGCTTCTGGTTCGTGGCCCTGGCCGCCGGGGTGCTATGGCTGCTGGCCGCAGCAGCATCCCCCGCCCGGGCCGCCACGCTCAGCGCCGGTTACGACACCTCGTGCTCCGTCTCCAACGACTGGGTGGCACAGTGCTGGGGTGCGGTGCCGCTGGCCAAGACCAGCACCGCCGGCATTGCCGATCTGCGCGCGGGCAAAGGCTTCAACTGTGCGCTGCGCAAGGACGAGACAGTGAGCTGCTGGGGAGACATGGGCAGTCTGTCGCTCGGCCCCGCAATGGGCGATACGCCGGGCCAGGCCATCGCTGGCGTGCGGCAGGCCACCCAGCTGGCCGTGGGCGCGACCCATGCCTGTGCCCTCAGCGAGAGGGTGGTGTACTGCTGGGGCGATGCCAGCCGGGGCCAGCGCGGTGCACCGGTGAGCCCCACACCATCGGCCCAGGCCACCTATGTGGAGGGCCTGTACGGGGTGGTGCGCGTGGCTGCGGGCAACGGCAGCACCTGCGGGGTCAAGGGTGATGGCACCGTGTGGTGCTACGGCAGCGGTAGCCAGCTCACCGCGCCGGGCGGCATGGGCCCTGCGCCCGGCACGGGCACCATGCTGCAGGGCATCAGCGATGCGGTGGACGTGTCTCTTTTCGATGGCCACGGCTGCGTACTGCGCAAGACCGGCGCCATCGCCTGCTGGGGCAGCAATGCCAAGGGGGAGCTGGGCACAGCAGCCAGCACCACGCCGGGGACCGTGCCGGTGGAGGTACCAGGCCTGGGCGGGGTAGCCAAGGTCGTTGCCGTGGGCGATGGCTACAGTTGTGCGCTGCTCGACACCGGAACCGTGAAGTGCTGGGGTGCCAATGCCTCGGGCATGGGAACCGTGCAGACGCCACCCACACCCTCCTCCGGCGCAGTGCTTGGCATCAGCGACGGCATCGACATCAGCGCCGGGCAGCAGCACGCCTGCGCGGTGCTGGACGGCGGCTACGTCAACTGCTGGGGCCGCGGCGACGGGCGTGGCCATGGCCTGTGCTACACCCAAGGCGCGTACTACCCGAATGTGGTGTACGGCTACTACGCTGGCAACCTTGCGGCCTGCCTCAATGGCCACTCTGCAACCCCCTATGCCGTACAGGGACTGGGGCCGCTGGAAGACATCCGGCTGGTGATGAACTGGGCGGGGGCCATTCTGCCGCAGACCTTTCCGACCCAGGGCGGCTACCTGCCTGACCTCATCACCAACTACCTGGTCCTGAGCTACCCCGGCCACACCTACCTGGCCGTCAATGGCCACGGCACGCCACACCTGATGTACCTGGGCCCCGACAGCAGCGGCCAGCTGCGCGACCTGGGCCGCCTGGCCCACTGGGTGCGGCAGGCCCGCGCCTCGCAGCCCGTCACGCCGCCGCTCAGCACCACGCTGCAGTTGCAGCAGGTAGGGGTCAACGTGGATTTCTTTCCCGGACCGCTTCGCCCTGGCTGCAACAACCTCTATGTCTTCTACCATGTGAGCGCCACCCCGGGTAACACCCTGCCCGCAGGATTCAAGCCCACCTCGATCCGCCTGCTCAAGGCCGGCACCTATGTCGACGTGACGAACCTCAGTGTGGACGGCACATCGACGCCTGTACCCAACACCTATGCAGGCCGCGCCGGAGGCTGCCCCGCCACGTTGATCCGCGGAGACGCCGACGTGGAGGTGGTGCTGTACTTCACCATCGACGGGGAAGCGGGACAAGTGCGGGCCAAGGTGAAGGTGACGGAGTCGTCCTGAGGCCGCCCCTCACGGCGCGGCACCGCATCAGGCTGGCAGGCCTGGCTCGGGCTGCCCCGTCAAAAATCGTACTTGACCCGCGCCGTGAACATGTTGCCGCGCTGCCCATAGGTCTTGCCGTACAGGTAGGCCGCCTGCCAGCCGATCTCGTGGTCACCCAGCTTGACGCTGCCGAACAGCGCCGGGCCTGCGCGGTGCGATTGCTCGCGCCGCGGCGCCCAGTGGTCCCATGGCCCCACCTCGCCGAAGCCCTGCGCGCCGAAGTGCAGGTCTGGTATCCAGCGGTGGCGCACCTGCCACTGGTACTTGAGCTGCGTCGGCTTGCGCGAGAAGCCGCCGTAGCCCTTCTCGAAGAACACATTGAAGTTCAGCTGCGTGCGGCCGATGTCGGTCTGCAATGCCGGGCCGAACTCCAGCGTGTGCCCGTCGCCCACGTGCCTGGGGGCCGACACCAGGGTGTGGATCGCCAGGTCGAACGGGTACTCGCCCTGGGTCAGCAGCACGTCGTTCTGCCAGTTCCAGCTCGACAGCGTGGTGGGCGTGTCCGACGCGGTGATCCAGCTGGCAATCACCTCGGTGTACCAGCGGGCGTTGACGTTCCAGCCCAGACCTACCTCAGGCCACTTGGTCAACGCCGAGCCCCGCGAAGCCACGGTCCAGTAGCGGAAATCAATGGTCATTTCACCGGGATCGCTGTACGCGGTGACCACGTAGTAGCCCGGGTCCGCCAACGCGAGCCCGCTGGCCAGGGCGGCAGGGATGCACAACACGCGGAGTATCGAGCGCAACAACCGGGGCCTTTCCGGCACGCCGGCACATGGACAGCGCGCCCATGCAAATGGATGAACAGCCCATTGTGCGGGGCCCTGGCAGCGAGGTCGAGCGCTGTTACCTGGGTGAGGCCGTGGCGTTGCAAATGCGGGAAAGGCGCGGGCGCTCGCTCAGCAGCCCCTGTGAACTCACCGTCCATGCACCTGCTCCACATACAAACCCAGCCAGGACAGCTTCCCGGACACGTCAACCGTGCTACCGGCCGGCGGCATCGACCCTTCCAGCCGCCGGTGCAGACAGATACTGAAGGAGGTGGCGCCCTGCAGCTCGAATTTCGCAGAGTGGTTGCATCCGCGGCTTGCGTACCGCTGCTCGACGGAGGTTACCTGGACCTCCACGCGGGCAGGCGAGCCAAAGGTCCATCCGAGCAGCGCGGCCCAGCCCCAGGGTGCTGTGGCCACCATGCAGGCACTGAGAACCACCGACGCAGGGTACACAACCAGCCAACGCCCCGCCCAGCTGCGTGCACGGGGTTCCTGCGCCTGGGCAATCCGCGCCGCAATGAACCACATGGCCGCAAATACCGGCAGCAAGCCAAGAAAAAGCAGCCACGCCAGCGGGCCGTATGCGACCTCGCCAAACCACATGAATCGTTGCCCGAGGGACAGCCCGAGGACGGTGCCGATCACCGTGTAGGCAACGGCCAGCAGCACTGGAACCCGGTATTTGCGCGGGATCACCCAGCGCCTGGGCGCGTTGGCCGGCGCATCGAAGTTCAATGGCCTGCGATTCTTTCGCGCCGCCTCCCGCGCCTTCATCTCGCGCACCTGGGCCTCGCCAATCGCCAGCAACCGCGCCTCGATGCGGGCGGCCTCCTCTTCGTCTGCATTCACCCCTCGCCCGGGCCTTGCGCGCTCCGGGCCAGGCGGGTCGATGGCATCGCCCGTGGCACCATGGGGCGCATCGCCGATCAGGGTCTTCAGTGGTTCCAGGGCCGTGGCACGCTCACTTGGCATGGATCTCTCACACATACAGCCCCATGCGCGAAACGCGCCCATACACCGCCACCGTGTCCCCGGCACCTGGCGCCTTCGCGGCCAGGCGCTCCTCCACGCAGATGCGCGCAACCGTTCCGCCGAACTCCAGGCGGGCATGTTGGCCGCGGGGCACGTAGTTGCGCCGTGCCTCGATCGAGAGCACACGGGCCTCCACGCGCGCAGGCGTACCGGCCATCCAGCCCAGGTAGGCAAGCCATCCCCAGGGTGCAGCGGCCACTGCTACCGCGCACAGCAGGGCCAGGAGGGGGTACGCGATCACCGTGCGAAAAAATACGCCAGGGAGTGGGTCTGCCAGTTGGGGCATCACCCTTTCGAGCCGGCACAACACCACGACGAAGACCGGTACCAGCCCACCCACCATCCACGGCATGGCAGCGCGCAGGGCGGCGTTGCCGAAAAACAGGAATCCCCCACCCATGGTCCATTCGAAATAGAGGCCGCCGAACACGAGGACGAACGCCGCCACGGCAAGCATGGCGAACGTTGAGGGCAGCAGAATCCTGGCGCGCTCCTGTTCTCGCTGCAACCGGGCCAGCCGCAGGTGCCGTGCCCGCAGCGACTGGATCGAACCCATGCCTTGCGCACTTCGCCCAACACCCGCGCTTCACGCCGCTGCTGCGCAGCAGCCAGTTCCCCAGGGGTCTGCCTGCGCCTTGGACTGCTGGGCTCACTTCGCATGCACCGCCCCCACGTGCAGGCCCCAGCGCGAAACCAGCCCCGACACCACGACGGTATCGCCCGCACGCGGCATCACCCCCGAGAGGGCGGTGTTCATGCACACCCTGCCTGTGCTGCCGCGGTACTCCAGGCGGGCATACTGGTTGCAACTGCCGGAAATGCGCGGTGCCTCCACCGACACCACGAGCGCCTCCACGCGCGCAGGTTTGCCCACCAATTCGCCCAGGTAAGCGGCCCAGCCCCAGGGGGCGGCACCCAGCGCTGCGGCGGTCAGCAAGGCTGCGATGGGGTACACGGCCATCTGCCGCACGAACCAGGTAGGCATCTGCTGCACCCACCAGGGCGCCAGCACCTCCGTGCGGCACAGTGCCCAGTACCACAACGGGGCAGCGGCCAGCACCAACCAGGGTGTGGCGGCGCGCAGAGTGGCGTGGCCGGAGACGAGGAAATGGTCGCCCTGTGCCATCTCGAAGAGGGCACCGCCAAAAACGAAGACGAGCAGGGCCACGAAGACCGTGGCCAGCCTGTAGGGCACGAACAGGCGCGCGGCAGGCTGGTTGCGCAGCAGTTGCTCGCGCCGCTGCCGGGCATGCCGCATCCGTGCGCGGCGCTTCTGGTCTTTTTGCGTTTGCACCTGGCCTTGCACGCGTGACTGGGCGCGCTGCTGGGCGGCGGCCAGCTCTTCACGGCTGCGGCTGCGCTGTGGTGGTGCATCGGTTGCGCGGGCGGTGCTGCCGGGTGCGGCAGCGCCCGTTGCGCAGGCGGCTGGAAGCGCAGGGGCCAGGCCTTCGGGGGAGCGGTGGTCTCTCATGGTGTCGTTTTTTTATGGCTCGAAAACTCCTCTCAGCCATCGTAAGTGCAGCCCTTGAATCGGCAATTTCCGCGTTTGCCATGCAGGTTGTGGGTGCTTTGGGCCGCCCCCAAGACAAGGGAGCAAGCGCATGCCACCCATGTGCCCAGGCGCCGCACAACGGCGCCAAGGAGCCTGCAGCATTCCTGTTTGTCACGTACCATGGCACGCCCTGCCGCAACTGTTTTGACCGAAAAGGAGCTGGACCACCATGTGCGATTCGAATGACGACCTCCACAAGTACACCCGCCGCGACTTCACCGCGTGGGCTGCGTCGGCCGGCCTGCTGACCGCCCTGCCTGCGGTGGCCAACGCTGCAGCGGTGGCCGAGCGTGACGTGACCATCACCACACCAGACGGAAGCTGCGACGCCTACTTCGTCGCACCGACGTCAGGTCCCGCCCCTGGTGTGCTGGTGTGGCCCGACATCTTCGGCCTGCGCCCGGCTTTTCGGCAGATGGGCAAGCGCCTGGCAGAGTCGGGCTACAGCGTGCTTGTCGTCAACCCTTTCTACCGGCAGAAGAAGGCGCCCACCGCGGCACAGGGCGGCCAGACGCCGATTGCCGAAGTGATGCCGCTGATGCAGGCCCTGACGCCCGCCATGCACCTGAGCGACGGCAAGACCTTCGTGGCATGGCTCGACGCCCAGGCCGAGGTGGACAAGGCGCGCAAGCTGGGTACCACCGGCTATTGCATGGGCGGACCGATCGCGGTGCGCACCGCCATGGTGGCGGCAGGCCGCGTCGGTGCCGTGGGCACCTTCCATGGCGCGGCCATGGTGACGCCAGCGCCTGACAGCCCCCATCGGCTGTTGGCGCAGACCAAGGCGCAATACCTCATTGCGATTG
This sequence comes from Pseudomonadota bacterium, assembly GCA_040387235.1. GTDB lineage: Bacteria > Pseudomonadota > Gammaproteobacteria > Burkholderiales > Burkholderiaceae_C > Acidovorax. The sequence continues at coordinate 5,182 of JAZKEE010000147.1, read as the reverse complement.
CCGAGAACGACGATACCAAGGACCCCGAGGCCAAGGCCAGCCTGCGCACCGCGTTCGACAGCGCCAAGCTGCAAGCCGAGGTGGAGGTCTACCCCGCCGCCCACGGCTGGTGCCCCCCCGACTCGCGGGTCTACGACGCCGCCCAGGCAGACCGCGCCTGGGCACGCCTGCTGGCCACCTTCGGCAAGGCGCTGGCCTGATTTTCGGTAGCTAGCGTGCATCCCGGGCGCCGCGGCGCCCGGGAGCCTGCTGCAAGCGACGCCGGTACGCCTGGGAGCGTCGTCCGCCCCAGCCATGGTGTAGCCGGGGGCTGTCGTGTGCCACGGCCTGCGGGCTCACCCCCGTCCGCGAAACGACTTGATCAGCATCCACAGGCTCACCGCCATCCCCACCATCGGAACGGCGGCCACCACCGCCACCGCTGCCCGTGCGGCAGGCGCCCAATCGAAGTCGCGTCCCGTGCGCCAGGCGCCGAACGCGGCGATCAAGCCCATCACGGCCATCCCCCTGCGAAAGCTCGCACCCTCCTTGAAGAACAGGATCAACAGCACCACGTTGGCCGCGCCGATGAGCAGGGCCAGGTGGCCCAGGTGCAGGGAGAAGGTGGTGCGCTGGTAGCTGCGGTCGCGTTGCAGCAGGGGGCCATCGTCTTCGTCCTCACCATCGTCCTGCGCCACCCGGCCGCGCGATGTACCCGGTGGCGGACTTTGCGGGGCGGCAGCCGCGGGCGGCACAGGTACGCCCCCGGCGCGGCCCCAGTCCGTGCCGGACAACCCGGCCGCTGCGGCTGCGCCGGCCCCGGAGGCCACAGCGGCAGTGGCGCCCGCCGCCCGCTTCGGGGGTGCGCCGATGCCTCCCGCGCCGGCCTGCAGCCCCTTCTCGCGCAGCACGGCGCGCAGTCGGCCCGGCTCGCGCAGGGCGCCCACCAGGGCACGCACGGGTCCCTGCTCGTGGGGCGCTATCTTCAGGTCGTCCACGCGCCTGGTGCTGCCGCGTGTATTGGCCAGCATGAAGAGTGCCTTGGCGACCTGTGCATCCTTGGGGCCGCCGGTGCCGTCCTCGATGAAAACTCCCAGGTTGTAGGTGGCGTCGGCATGGCCGGCCTCGGCCGCCTGGGCATACCAGTCGCGGGCCTGCGCCAGGTTCACCAACCCGCCGTCGCGGCCGTGCTGATCGGACGTGCCCAGATGGAATGCGGCATGGGGGTTGCCCTCCCGGGCGAACCAGCCCACCAGGTCGCGCGTGACCGAGCCGGTCCACACCACGGGGGTGGTGGCCGGTGATGCAGGCGCCATGGGCGCCAGGCTCAGCCCGCCGGGGGATTCGGCCTCTTCCTTCGCTTGCCGCTGTTTCTGTTCCTGCTGCCACTGGTCTTTGGCCGCAGCGGTCCATTTGGCGGCCAGGGCCATGTCCACCGGGCCACCCCAGCCGCGCTCGTGCATCATTGCAAACAGGCGCTTGGCAGGCTCGTGGTCCCAGTCCACCGCACGCTGGCACCAGTAGCGGGCGTTCTCGTAGTTGGGCTCCTCCCAACCGATCACCACCTCCAGCGCATACTGGAAGGCCGCCACCTCGTGGCCCTGCAAGGCTATGGCCTCCAGAGCGTCTGCGGCTTCGATGCGCTTTCTGGTGAAAAGCATCAACTGCTCGTTGTGCGTAAAGGCGTCGTCCACCGCCTTGCGCTCGCCGTCCACAATATTGAGCAGCATGTCGCCCGATGCCGACTTCAGCCGCGCCATCAGGGTCTGGATGCGCCCTTTCGCCTCCACGGGAAAGCGCTCGTAGAAGGCCTGCGCGTCCTGCCGGGTCGGCGCATCGTGTGCGCCCATCACCTGCAGCGCCGCCGCCAGATCGAAGTGCCGGCGCTGGCCCATGGTGCCAAAGCGCAACGCCCGGCCCATGGCGTACAGGGCATGCGGGTTGCCGCGCGCGGCGTGGGTGCGGTACTCGGCCCAGGCCGTCGCATCGTCGCCGGCGTTGCGGGCCTGCTCGGCGCGCTTGACCTGCAGGTCGTGCTCCTCGGGCACATCGCCATTGCCCAGGTAGTGTACGCCGCTTTGCGGGTCGTACAGGTTCAGGCCCAGCCGGGTGGCATGCTCCCAGGCCAGGTCAAAGGCAGCCGCCACATGGTTGGAGTGCATGTTGATGCCAAAGCCCAGCGTGGGATCCTCGGTCACGCCGTCCTCGCTGCCGTCGAGCCACACCTCCAGCGTTTCGGGAAACCCCTCGTGCATGGCCTTGCCCCACACCAGGAACTTGGGGTTCTGCCCGGTCTTGGGGCCGTCGAAAACGCGCTCGAACTGGTCGTCGGCCTCTTTTTTGGTGATGGGCCACGGCCAATCGGCCGGCTTTTCCCAGAGCTGCAGCGTGTAACTCATCCTCGGTGCCCTCCCAGGCCTGGTGTTTGTCGCGGATTCTAGAGCGGGACAAGGCGGCCGTGTGGGGCTGCGAGCGGCCGGCCCCAACCCGTTTCACCACTTTTCGTTACATCCGGGCTGTGATGGCTGCCACATACCTGAGGCCCCCGCGTTCCTAGAATGGCCTGCGACAGTCCCGGGAGGATGAGGACCATGAACGACTACACAAGCAACCCGTTTCCTGCATTGCGGCTTTTGCGCAAGGCCGCTGCCATGGCGGCGCTGGCACTGCCTATGGCTTTGTGCATGCCATCGGCGGCAACGGCCACCACCGTCAGCATGGGCACCAGCCACGGCTGCTCGGCGGCGGACACCCACAAAATCACCTGCTGGGGCAGCCTGGCCGCCCCTGACTTCGGCCCCTATTCGATCAAGGACGTGAAGGTGGGGCGTGACTTCAGCTGCGCCCTGCTGACCAATGCATCGGTCAAGTGCTGGGGACGCAACGATTTTCAGCAACTGGGGGGGCCACCCGTGCCCGACACCGTCGCGCGCTACTACAACGCAGACGCCATTGCCGTGGGCGCTACCCATGCGTGCTTTCGCTTTGTCACGCGCATCTCGTGCTGGGGCGATGGAAGCCAGGGGCAACTCGGCAGGCACGTGCAGACCCAGATAGGCACGGAAACAGCGGTGGATGGCCTGACAGACGTGCGGCACGTTGCGGCTGGCCATGGCAGCACCTGCGTGGCCCGGCTGGACGGCAAGGTGGTCTGCGTGGGCGCCGGCAGCGGGCTTGCGGGGGCTGCTGACGACCCGCGCCAGCCGCGCACCGTGCCGGGCGTCAGCGATGCGCTGGAGGTATCGCTTTTCGACGGCCACGCCTGCGTGCTGCGATGGGGCGGCAGGGTTTCCTGCTGGGGCAACAACCGCTATGGAGAATTGGGCGTGCCGGCAGGCACCGGCCCGCTGAGCACGCCGGTCGAGGTGACAGGCCTTGCCGTCGCCGCCAAGGCCGTGGCAGTGGGCAACGGCTACACCTGCGCCCTGCTGGTGAACGGCACCGTGTCCTGCTGGGGCAACAACGCCAACGGGCAGTTGGGCACGGGCCTCGCTGGGGGCACTGCCGGCCAGGTCGCGGGCATCACGGACGCCACGGCCATCAGCGCCGGCCAAACAGCCGCCTGCGCCGTGCTCGAAGGCGGGTACGTGCAGTGCTGGGGCGAAGGCGCCGGCTGGAACAGCGCCCCCTGCCGCATGACCACCAGCTTCTACCCCGGCGTGCCCGCCACCTACAACCCACCCCCCGATCTGGCCATCTGCCTGCCCCAGGGCTCTGCAGCGCCCATGGCGGTGCAGGGGCTGGGCCCCATGCACGACGCTGCGCTGGTGCTGGACTGGGCAGAAAAGACGATGCCGCTGACCTTTGCGCCGCAGGCAGCCAAGGTGCCCGCGCACATCGACGGCCCCTACTACCTGCGCGAGTACCCCGGCGGACACAAGCTCGCCGTCAACGGCCACGGAACCCCGCACCTGATGTACCTGGGGCCGGAAAGCGGCGGGCGGCTGCTTGACCTGGGGCCGCTGAGCCAATGGGTGTTCCAGGCGAGCCGGGACGCGGGCATCGCCAGCGGCATGCAGCTGCAGGCTGGCCCCTACGTCGACCTGATGCCCGGCTCGGGCCCCTGCTGGGAGATGATCGTCCCCCATGCCATCCGGGGCGGCGCACAAGGCCTGCCCGATGGACTGGTCACCACCGCCGTGCGCATCGAGAGCGGGGGGCAGTCCATGGAGTTTCCGATCCGAGAACGGCACCGCTTCACCGTGCTGACCACGCCGACGAACTGGCTCTCGCAGCAGAGCTTGCAACCAGGCCAGCCGGTTCCCCCAGGGATGAAGGAGGAGCCCATCTACTACGGCGCAGCAGAGGGATGCCCCACCATCGGCACCTCGGGCGAGGTGGATGTCATTGTCTTCTACACCCTCGGGCAGAAAAAGGGCCTGCTGCGCGCCAAGGCGAAAGTCGGCTCTGCCGCGTAGACTGCATCACACCACCGACACCGAAGCAGCAGCCCCCTGCCCCGCCGCATTGAACACCGGCGGCGTCGTCACAATCGACCGCAAATCCGGCACCGCCCGGCGCAGCGCCGCCAGATCCGGCCGGGGCCGGCGCAACTCGGGCCGGGCCGCAAACGCCCGCTCCAGCGCCAGCGATGCCCCCAGCACCTGGTGGTCCTGCCGAAAACCTCCCACGATCTGCAGGCCAAACGGCATGCCCAGGTGGTCCGTGCCGCAGGGCAGCGACAGGGCCGGGTGCGTCATAAGCGTGACCACGTAGGTCAGGCCCAGCCAGCGGTAGTAGGTCGCCTGCTGCTCGCCGTTGATGACATCGGCGTACAGCTGCGTCCACGCAAACGGCGAGACGGGCGTGGTGGGCGACAGGACGAGGTCGTAGCCTGCAAAGGTGCGCTGCGTGGCCTGAATGATGCGCGTCTGTTCGGCCTGGGCCCAGGCGCTATCGAGCAGGCTCATGCGCTTGCCCATTTCATAGTTGGCGCGGGTGTTGGGGCCCAGGCTGTCGGGGTCGCGGTCGTAGGCGGCTTGCATGCCGACGACGAACGCCTCGGCGCGCAACACGTCGAAGCAGCGGTGGGTGTCGCCCAGGTCGAATTTCACCTCGTCGCAACTGCGAAACAGATGCCGCATCGCCGCGATCTTGGCGCGGAAGGTGGCGCGTATGCCCTCGTCCACCGCGCAGGTGCCAAAGTCTTCGGTGTAGGCCACGCGCAGGCGGCCCAGGTCCACCTCGGGCGGGGTGAGGAAGC
>JAZKEE010000146.1:21624-29883 GCA_040387235.1 Pseudomonadota bacterium | reverse complement strand
TCGTCCGTGGTGTAACCGAATGCCGCGTCACTGATGGACAGCATGGGGTTGGGCAGGTTCACGGGCTCCTTGAACTCGAAGGTGAAATCGGCCTCGGCCAGCAACGGGGCCACCTTCTCCATGCGCTCCAGGGCCTTGACCCGGCTTTGCGCCTGCTTGGCCTTGCTGGCCTTGGCCTTGAAGCGGTCGATGAACTTCTGCAGGTGGGCGATCTTGTCCTGCTGCTTGGAGAAGGCCGCCTGTTGCAGCTCCATCTGCTGCGCGCGCAGTTCTTCGAACTTGCTGTAGTTGCCGCCGAAGCGGTTGAGCTTGGCGCTGTCGATCTGCAAGGTGACATTGGTGACGGCGTCCAGGAACTCGCGGTCATGGCTGATCACGATCATGGTGCCGGCGTACTTCTTGAGCCAGGCTTCGAGCCAGACCAGGGCGTCCAGGTCCAAGTGGTTGGTGGGTTCGTCCAGCAGCAGCAGGTCGGACGGGCACATCAGTGCGCGCGCCAGCTGCAGGCGCATGCGCCAACCGCCCGAGAAGCTGTTCACCGGGCGTTCGAGCTCATGCGACTGGAAGCCCAGGCCCAGGATCAGTGCCTGCGCGCGGGGCACGGCGTCGTGGTCGCCGGCGTCGGCCAGGTCGGTGTAGACCTGTGCGATGGCCATTCCGTGGTCCACATCGTCATGGTCGGCGTCACTGCGGTCGAGTTCGGCAAGATGGGTATGCAGTTCGGCCAGGCGCGTGTCGCCGGCCAGCACGAAGGCGGTGGCGCTCTCATCGGTCTCAGGCATGTTCTGCGCGACCTGCGCCATGCGCCACTGGCGGGGAATGGAAAAGTCGCCGCCATCCTCGTGCAGGCTGCCGTTGAGCAGTGCGAACAGCGTGGACTTGCCGGCGCCGTTGCGGCCCACCAGGCCGACCTTTTCGCCCGGGTTCAGGGTCACGGAAACGCTGTCCAGCAGCACCTTGGCGCCACGCCGCAGGACGATGTTCTTCAGGTTGATCATTCAGTACTCAATCACGGCGCCCCGGCTGCATCGTGCAGCGCAAGGCCCAGGTAAACCAGGTTGGGGATCGGATGATCCTTGAAAGGGGTGATGGGCCCGAAGCCCATCTGCCGGTAAAGCGCCAGCGCGCGTTCGTTGTGGTCCCAGGTGCTGATGCCGGCGCGGTCGTAACCCGCGCCAGCGCACTGCCGCACCAGGGCCAGCGTCAGTTCGCGGGCAATGCCCTGGCCACGGGCGCTTTCACGCACATACAGCCGCTTGACTTCAGCCAGGCCCGCCACCTCCGTCGGGGCAAACGCGCCGCAGGCGGCAAGCTGGCCCTGCCAATAGGCAAGAATCGCACCACCGGCAGGCTGTGCGTACCTGCCCGGCAAACCGTCCATGTCCGCCCAGATGCTGCTCTGGCCGGCATTGGCATGGTCGCGCTGCGCATATTCGAGCAGCAGTTCCTTGAAATGCCGCCAGCCGTCTTCGGTGTCGACTGCGATGATCTGCAGCATGCTCGGTTTCCAGTGTCTGCGGTGGGCGCCTTCCTGGGGCGACAACACGCCAGGCAACCCGGTATTGTCGCCGATACCGGGCAAACCCTGCATGTCCGCGTTCACGGAGCGGCCGCGGCCACCTCGTACCAGGCCCAGCCCTCGTGCTTGCCCAGCAGGCGCAGGCGCGGGTTTTCGTTCAGCTCGAAGATCTGGTCATTGCCCATCACCACCTGGGCGCCGGTCTGGGCAAAGTCGAAGCGCCGCGGATCGACCAGCACGCGCACGCTGTCGGGCGTGGGGTTGATCACGCGGTAGGTCGCCGGCGCCGGCATGGTTTCCTGCACGAAGGTCAGGTGCTGGTAGCGGTTCACGGTGTCTTGGTCGCCCGCAGGCAGGTGCATGCCGCGCCAGACGCTGGCCTGGGGGTAATAGAACACGCCGTTCACCATGGGCACGCCGGCCGCAACCAGGGCCATGGCGTTGGATGTGCTGGGGAACAATGCCAGCACCCGCCGGGGCTGGGCCTTGCCATCGGCCCCGGCGGGCCCTGTGACATAGCGCTGCACCGTCTCGTTCAGTGCCACCTGGGAGGGCGCCAGGCCCACGGGGTTGAAGTCGACTGTTGCGGCCACGTACACCACGGCGGTGAGGGCGATGGAATGTGCCACCTTGCCCTGCACCAGCCAGTAGGCCATGAGTCCGGCGGCCACGGCCATGCTGACCAGCAGGGTGGTGCTCAGGCCGGGATGGAAGTCCTCAGGGATGCCGGCCATCGCCAGCGCAGCCACGGCGGCGCTGAGCAGGCCCAGCACCACCGGTGCGGTGCGCCGCTGCGCAACTGCGGGTTCAGGCAAACAGGCCACCACCAGCAGACAGGCCAGGCCCAGCGCCAGATCGATGCGCGACGACGACACATAGTGCCAGAACATCGCCTTGGACAGTGCCAGCGGTATGCCCCAAATGCCGAACACCACCGTGAACACCGTGAACACCGCACAGGCTGCCACGACCCAGCGGTGTGCCCCCTGGCTGCGCGCATGCCGCAGGCACAGGAACCAGGTGGCCAGCAGCAGCAGGATGTAAGAGCCGAATTCGCTCTCGTTGAAGACGCTGTGCTGCAGATTGGACAGCGTGTCCGCGTTGCCGAAGCCGCGCAGCAGCACCAGCAGGGACAGGTCGCCGCCGCGCAGCGCCGCACGTTGCCCGGGATAGACGGTGCTGCGCATGGTGGAGATGGCCTCGCGTGCGTCGGCCCACCAGAAGTAGAGCAGGGTGGCCATGAGCGCCGCCGCCAGTGCCAATGCCAGTGGCGTCAGGCGCCCCCAGGCAATCTGCCGGCGGTTGTCGGCCAGCCAGGCGGCGAGCACCAGGGCATACAAGGTGGCCACGGTGATCTGCCAGGGCGGATAGAGCACGAGGGCAAATCCCGCCAGAAACCAGCCCAGCGCCAGTGCCAGCCACCACAGGCGGGCGCCGGACTTGTGGCGCAGCATGAGCAGGGTGGCGGCCAGGGCCCCGGAGGGGAAGAACACCACGTACAACGGCCAGTGGGACCAGCCCGCCGCGTACGGGGCCACGCAGAACACGGCCGACAGCGCCAGGTTGCGGCCCGGGCGTCCCGGCGCCAGCACCTCGAGCAGCCACCACAGCGCCAGCAGGCAGGCGAAGAACGGAAAGTACCAGTACCAGGCCAGCGCCTTGTCCAGCGGCAGGGCGAAGAAGCCCCAGGTCGCCGGGCGTGCCAGGGCCGAGACATGCCAGACGGGCACGCCCGTCATGCCGATGACCATCATGTTCTGGCCGTCCAGGCCCAGATGGCGGTTGACGACGGGGAAGGGTGGCTCGTGATTGGCCTGTGCGATGGCGCTGGCGGTGATCACCATCCAGTCGTCGGAGCGCACGCTGCGTGGCTGGCCCGCCAGGTGGGCGACCGCGCTGCTCTCCGACAGAAACGGGTGCTTGCCGCCCTGGTCGGTGCGGCCCAGCAGCAGTTCCAGCGACGAACCCGTGGCCCCAATGCCCACCAGCGCCAGGAAGATGCCTGCGATGCTGCACGCCACCACGCGGCGATGGCCGCCGACCCAGGCGCCTGCGCGGGCCTGCAGCCGCCCGGCGCCAGGCAGCAACAGCAGCGCAATGACTCCTGCCACGGCGGCGGCGATCAGCCGGTGCCGCTCGGGAGTGTCGGGGCCCAGCACCTTGCTGGCCGCTGGAGAGGAGGCCTGGAGGTCAAGGCGGGCACCATCGTCGAAGCGGGCGATCACCAAAACCGGCTGCTCGCCACCTTCCAGGTAGCGCGGGTAGCGCAGCTCCAGGTGGAATTCCAGGGCAATGCTGTCGCCGTTCTTGAAGTAGGCCCCGACCTCGGGGCGTGTCTTGCGTTCGGGAACGGCGATGCGCTTTTCGGCATCCCCGATGCGCACCAGGAAGTCCTTGGGCAGGCGCTGGTTCTGTGAGTCATAGCACCAGCCGGTGATGCGCAGCATGCTCGTGGTGGGGTCGTATGCGACCTTGTCGACGAAGCCATAGGCGCCGGGCGCCAGGGGCTGCTGTGCCCAAGCCCCCCCAGGCAGCCACAGCGCCAGGGCCACAGCCATTCCCCAGGCGGCGGCCAGCCATGCGCCTGCCCATGTGGCGCTGGGCCGCCCGCGCAAGCCCTTGATCATCGGGATGCAGCCACCGTGACCACAATGCCCGACATGATCAGTGCCGTGCCGATGAAATAGCCCGGCGCGAAGCGTTCGCCAAAGAAGAATCGGCTGGCCAGCGGCACGACGATGAAGGCCAGCGCCATGAAAGGGTAGACCTTGCCCAGTTCTGCCTTGCGCAGTATCAGCACCCAGCCGATGGAGGTGATGCCGTACAGCACCATGGTGGCGAAGAACACCGCCAGGGTTTCAATGGCAAAGAAGCTGCCGGTCTTGTTCATGGAATTGGCACTGACCTTGAACAGGATCTGGCCGATGGCAATGCCCATGACACAAAGAATCGTCAGGAGATAAACGTACATTTTGTCGGTGTTTCCATAAAAATCAAAAAAGGGGTGCCAAACCCGCAGACGGGTTTGCAAGGACATCAAAAATATCAGCGGATTCTAGGGGGCCCACATGGCATACCGGTCGGACAGGGTGGTTGCCAGCATATGGAGCGAGCCCAGCGCGAAGGCCGTGGTCAGCACAGCGCCGATTTTCTGGTGCAACGGCGTGGCCTTCTCGCCCATGGGGCCGACCGCCACCGCCAACAGCACGGCAGGGACGATGAAATACCGGCCCTGGACACCGCTGATAATCGCCACCGGATAATCGTTCCAGCTGATCGCCAGCGCAAGGAAGATCAACACCGTGCTGGATATGCCGGTCAGCAAAAGCATCGACCGCGCGGCAATATCCCGGCGCACATATTTCGTGGCCCAGACGGTGGCCACCAAGGCCAGGGCAATGCCGCACCACACGGTCTTCATGGCGCCGCGCGGGATGGAGGCGTCCAGCCAACCGAGCATGCCGACGAACGAATAGGCGTAGAAAAAGCCCGTCTCCGGGTCGGCCAGCGTGTGCAGCACCAGGCGGGCGAAGCCTAAGGGGTCGCGGGCATAGAGGAGGAGGATCTCCAGCGTCGAGTGGGCGCGCACGAGCCGGGTGTCGGCGGTGGTCACCAGGCCGTACAGGGTCCAGCCGGCACAGGCCGTGCACAGGGCCAGCCACGCCAGCAGCCTCTCGCCGGAAAAACTCCGGGCGAGCAACCACAGGGGCAACAGCAGCAGCGGCGCCAGGTTGGTGCGCGAGGTGACCAGCAGGAAGGTGCAGGCATACAGGGCACATTCCTGAACGAAGTCGGTCTCGCGCCGGGGTGACAGGCATTGCGCAACGAACAGCGAGGCCAGCAGCAGTGCCAGGGCGATGCTCAGTCCGTCGATGGTGGGCGAGAGGATCTGGAACACGGCCATGGGCATCAGCACCAGGGCACGGACCAGGGGGTTGGGCGCGAAGATGCGCCAGGCCCAGGTGATCAGCCCGAGCGCCGTGAGCGCTGCCAGCATGCGGGTGAGCTCATAGCTGGCCCGCATCGACAGGTCGAGCGTGCGCGCAATGCGCAGCCCCAGCGCCTGCGGCAGGTAGATGAAGGGCGAGTAGTAGCCTGTGCCCGCGGCGTTCACGAACATGTCCTGGTGTGCCCAGCGCTCCTGCGAGGCCCGGCCCATGAGCTGTCGGGCCGACGCATCCGGGTCGCGGTCGTGGCCCGAGATGGCACTCATGCTCTGCACGAACGCCATGAAATGGCGGTCCACGTAACCGCCCTGGTTGCCGACCTCGTCCGGCTCGTCCTTGCGCAGGGTCAGCTGGCCGTGCGCGATCATGTCGGCACGCAGCAGGTGCGAGTTTTCATCGGGCGACTGGAAGGCCGGAATCAGCCGCGTCAGGCCCCAGGCCAACAGGAGCGCCAGGACGAACCAGCCCAGCGGTACCAGGCGGTTTCGTCGGCGGGCATGGATCTCTGTGCGATAGGGCATGTCGATGGATTCGCCTGCCGCCCCGGATGTCACCGGTGGGCGGCTGGCTGTGTTCGGAGTTCCCGGGGCCGCAACCAGGCAAGCCCGAATGACCGAGCCGTCGCCAGGGCCGGTGGGGATCCGTGGACCCCCGTGCACCGGCCGAGGTGCCGTGGCTCAGTCCCTGTTGTCGAGTTCGATCTTGCGGTGCAGCACCTTGTGCAAGGCACGCGTGGGCACCGAGGCGATGTCGTGCCCGATGAAGGCCAGCAGCAACTGCAGGCCGGCAATGACCGGCAGGGCGGCCAGCATCACGGTTCCGGCCGACGAGTACGCCTGGTGGGCGCTCGAGTTGATCCAGTGCAGCAGGCCGAAACAGGTGCCAAAGCCCAGCATCAGCAGGCCCAGGGGCAGCTCGATGGAGGCCAGCGACATGTCGCGCAGGTAGTAGTTGTAGAAGATGCGTTTGCTGAAGTTGCGCAGGTGCTTGACCGTGAACTCGGGCAGGATCTTGCTGATCTTGAGGTTGCTTTCCTCGTCGGCGTAGTGGGCGTTCATGGGCACGTCGACCACCACCGCGCGCAGGGTGTTCAGGCGAAACAGCATGTCCGTCTCGAAGAAGTACCGGCGGCTGATCTTGTCGAAGGGCAGGTGGCTGGCCACGCGCGCGTGGATCGCCGTGTAGCCGTTGGTCGGGTCGAACACCTGCCAGTAGCCCGACGAGATTTTCGTCAGGAACGACAGCGCGGCATTGCCGAAGATGCGCATGCGCGGCATCTGGTGGATCTCTTCGAGGTCGAAGAAGCGGTTGCCCTTGGTGTAGTCGGCCTCGCCGCTGAGGATGGGGGCGATGAAGCCGGGCAAGAGGCGCGGGTCCATCTGGCCATCGCCATCGACCTTGACGATGATGTCGAAGCCGGCCTCGATGGCGCGGCGGTAGCCATGCATCACGGCACCACCCACGCCCAGGTTCTCGGGGTTGAAGACCACCTGCACGCGCGGGTCGGTGCAGTTCTGCTGGACGAAGGCGCCGGAGTTCACCGGGCACTTGTCATCCACGGCAAAGATGCCTTGCACCTCGGGGCCGATGCGTTCGATGACGCCCAGGACATGGGCGGTGACCTTGTAGCAGGGAATGACCACGGCGACACGCAGGGGCGCCGCAGAGGCCGGGGAAGAGAAGGGGGCGGTGAGCGTCACTGGGGCGGAAATGCTGTTCATGGCTGGACCAGCGCCTCCCGCGTGATGAGCAGTACCTGGTCTTCACCGGCACTGGTGTCGATCCAATACACCGGCAGGCGCGGGAAAGCGGCTTCGAAATGCTCGCGCTCGTTGCCGATCTCCAGCAGCAGCACGGCGTTCTCGCCCATGCGCGAGGGCGCGTCCTTGAGCAACTGGCGGATGAAATCCATGCCGTCGGTGCCGCCGGCCAGCGCCAGCTCAGGCTCGGCCTGGTACTCGGCCGGCAATTGCGCCATGCTGCTGGCGTTGACGTAGGGGGGATTGCACAGGATCAGGTCCCAGGGGCCGGGCAGGGCCGCAAGGCCGTCCGACTGCTGCAGCGTGATGCGATCCTGCAACCCATGGCGATCCACGTTGATGCGTGCCACTTCCAGTGCGTCGGGCGAGATGTCGGCACCGGTCACGGCAATCTCGGGCCAGGCCATCGCGGCCAGCACGGCCAGGCTGCCATTGCCGGTGCACAGGTCCAGCACCCGGTGCGTGTGATCGCCCAGGAATTCGTCCACGCTGCCGTCGGCCAGCAACTCGGCAATGAAGCTGCGCGGCACGATGGCACGCTCGTCCACATAGAAGGACACGCCCTGCAGCCAGGCTTCACGTGTGAGGTAGGCAGCGGGCTTGCGGGTGTCGATGCGCTCCTGCAGCAGGGCCTGCACCTGGGCCAGTTGCTCTGGCGTGACGCCCTGGGCGCTCACCGCGCCGGGCTCGTCCGACAGGTCACTGGAAAGCGGCAGGCCCAGGCGCCACAGCACCAGCCAGGCGGCTTCGTCATGGGCGTTGGCCGTTCCATGGCCGAACGCCAGGCCGGCCGATGCCAGCAGGGCGGCTGCGGATTGCACCACGGCACCCACGGTGCCCCCGGTCAGCACCGCGCTCATGCCGGCTCCACCGCAGCCGCGAGGGCCTGGGCATGCAGGTTGTCCAGAGTGCGGCGGTAGATGTTGGTGAGCGGCTCGATGTCGGCCACCACGATGTGCTCATCGATCTTGTGGATGGTGGCGTTGGGCGGGCCCATCTCGATCACCTGGGGGCATACCTGCGCGATGAAGCG
>JAZKEE010000146.1:0-21524 GCA_040387235.1 Pseudomonadota bacterium | reverse complement strand
TGGCGTTGGGCGGGCCCATCTCGATCACCTGGGGGCATACCTGCGCGATGAAGCGTCCGTCGCTGGTGCCACCCGTGGTGGACAGCTCGGTGGTGATCCCGGTCTCGGCCAGGATGGCCTGCTGCACCGCCGTGACCAGTTCGCCCGGCGTGGTCAGGAACGGCTGGCCGCCCAGGGTCCAGCGCAGCTCGTAGTCCAGGCCATGGGCATCGAGCACGGCGCGCACGCGCTGCTTGAGACGCTCGGCCGTGGATTCGGTGGAGAAGCGGAAGTTGAAGTCCCACACCACCTCGCCCGGGATGATGTTGGTCGCACCCGTGCCGCCATGCACGTTGCTGACCTGCCAGCTGGTGGGCGGGAAGAAGGCGTTGCCCTGGTCCCATTCGGTCGCGGCCAGTTCGGCCAGCGCCGGCAGGGCCTGGTGGATGGGGTTGCGCGCCAGCTGCGGGTAGGCGATGTGGCCCTGGATGCCGCGTACCGACAGCTTGCCCGAAAGCGTGCCGCGCCGGCCGTTCTTGATCATGTCGCCGGTGCGCTCCACCGAGGTGGGCTCGCCCACGATGCAGTAGTCCAGCCGTTCGCCGCGCGCGCTGAGCTGCTCGACCACGACCTTGGTGCCATCCACCGAGGGGCCTTCCTCATCGCTGGTGAGCAGCAGGGCCAGGGTCACGTGCGGATCGGGCGTTGCGGCCAGGAAGTCCTCCACGGCCACCACGAAGGCGGCGATGGAGGTCTTCATGTCGCTGGCACCGCGGCCAAAGAGCTTGCCGTCACGGTGCGTGGGCACGAAGGGGTTGCTGGTCCACTGTTCCAGCGGGCCGGTGGGCACCACGTCGGTATGGCCGGCAAACACCAGGGTCTTGGCGGCACTGCCATTCGCCCCCGTCCGCCGGGCCCAGAGGTTGCTCACGCGGAAGTTGTCAGGACCGCTGTCGATGCGCTCGCACTCAAAGCCCAGAGGCACCAGCCGCGCTGCCAGCACCTCCAGGCAACCCGCGTCGTCGGGGGTGATGGAGGGCAGGGAGATCAGTTGTTCGGCCAGGTGCAGGGTACGGGACATTGGAGAAACGGACAGACAAGGACAAAAAAGAAAAGGGGGTGGCGCTCAGAAGGTGTGGATGAATCCGGCCTGCCCGAGCAGGCCGCCACCACGCGTGCCAGCCAGGCGCAAGGCACCGCCACGGTGTGCACCATGGCGAGCATCTGCAACGGCGAGCGCGCATGTCGTGGCGGGATGGGCGGGCATGGCAGGTTGGTTCACACCTTCCTAGACGGCTGGCTTCACGTCCAGCACGATCTCGGTGAACGAGGGCATGTCATCGGGCGCGTCGCGCGACTCCTTCTGGGCCTTGGCCGCATTGGCCGCGAGCGAGAAGTCGTTTTGCAGGCGCCACATCAGGTTGGTGGGCGAGTCGGCGAAGGCCATGCCTTCCTTCTTGTCGATGCGCTTGTCGATGATCATGCGCGCCAGATCTTCCTCGAAGGTCTGCGAGCCTTCGGCCATGGACTTTTCCATGGCCTCCTTGACGCCGCCGAAATCGCCCTTTTCGATGAGGTCGGACACCAGCTTGGTGTTGAGCATGACCTCCACGGCCGGCAGGCGGCCCCCATCCAGGGTGCGCACCAGGCGCTGCGAGATCACGGCCTTGAGCGCCGAGGCCAGGTCGCCGAGCATGGTCGGGCGCACTTCCACGGGGTAGAAGGACAGGATACGGTTGAGCGCGTGGTAGCTGTTGTTGCCGTGCAGCGTGGCCAGGCACAAGTGGCCCGATTGCGCGTACGCGATGGCTGCGGACATGGTCTCGCGGTCGCGGATTTCGCCGATCAGAATCACGTCGGGAGCCTGGCGCAGCGCATTCTTCAGGGCGGTCTGCAGCGACTGGGTGTCGCTGCCGATCTCGCGCTGGTTGACGATGGATTTCTTGTTGCGGAACTGGTACTCCACCGGGTCCTCGATGGTGAGGATGTGGCCGGTGAGCACCTCGTTGCGGCTGTCGATCATGGAGGCGAGCGAGGTGCTCTTGCCCGAGCCGGTGGCACCCACCATGAGGATCAGGCCGCGCTTTTCCATGATCAGTTCGGTCAGCACGGGGGGCAGGCCCAGGGAGCTGATTTCGGGGATCTGCTGCGAGATGAAGCGGATCACCACCGCATAGCTGCCGCGCTGGCGCATGGCGCTGATACGAAATCGCCCCACGCCCGAGAGCGGCACACCCATGTTGAGCTCGCCGGTCTCTTCCAGCTCCTCGATGCGGTCGGGCGTGATGATCTCGGACAGCAGGTTGCGCGGCGCATCCGGCGGCAGGATCTGGTTGTTGATCGGCACGCACTCGCCGTTGATCTTGATCAGCGCCGGGGCGTTGGCCGACAGATAGACGTCCGATGCCTTCTTTTCGCTCATCAGGCGAAGAATCCGCTCCATCGTACTCATGGTGTTTCCCCTCTCGTTATCGGTCTGTCTGCCGGCGCTGGCCGTGCATGCTGCTGGGCGCTGCGGGACTGGGATCAGTCGCGCAGCAGGTCGTTGATGCTGGTCTTGGAGCGGGTTTGCGCGTCCACCTGCTTGACGATGATGGCAGCATACATGCTGTAGGGGGCACCATTGGCCGCCGTCTTGGGCAGGTTGCCGCTGACCACCACCGAGCCCGTGGGCACGCGGCCGTAGCTGATCTCGCCCGTGGCACGGTTGAAGATCGGGGTGCTCTGGCCCAGGTACACACCCATGCCCAGCACCGAGTGCTCTTCGACGACCACGCCTTCGACCACTTCGGAGCGAGCGCCGATGAAGCAGTTGTCCTCGATGATGGTCGGGCCGGCCTGCAGCGGCTCCAGCACGCCGCCGATGCCCACGCCACCCGAGAGGTGCACGTTGGCGCCGATCTGGGCGCACGAACCCACGGTGGCCCAGGTGTCCACCATGGTGCCTTCGCCCACGTAGGCGCCGATGTTCACGTAAGAAGGCATCAGGATCGCGCCCTTGGCGATGAAGCTGCCGCGGCGGGCCACGGCCGGCGGCACCACGCGCACGCCGGTGGCCTTCATCTCTGCTTCGTTCAGGTGGGCGAACTTGGTCTGCACCTTGTCATAGAAGCCCAGATCACCGGCCTTGACGACTTCGTTGTCCTTCAGGCGGAAGGACAGCAGCACGGCCTTCTTGATCCACTGGTGCACGGTCCACTGGCCCACGCCCTGGCGGGTGGCCACGCGCAGGGTGCCGTTGTTGAGTTCGGCGATCACGTGCTCGACAGCGTCGGCGACTTCCTTGGGGGCGGCGGCGGGCGAGATGTTGGCGCGGTTTTCCCACGCGGCGTCGATGATGTTCTGGAGTTGTTGGGTCATGGATTTCAGACAGTACGGGATTGGATGAATTGGACGATGCGCATCGCGGCCTCCGCGCATTCTTCGGCCTCGGCCACCAGGGCCATGCGCACGCGCTGGGCGCCGGGGTTGAAGCCACCGGCCTCGCGGGCCAGGTAGCTGCCCGGCAGCACCGTGACATTGTATTGAGCCAGAAGCTCGCGGGCGAACTCGGCGTCGGTCATTCCGAGCGCATCGGGCACCTTGGCCCACAGGTAGAAGCCCGCATCGGGCAGCGCCACGTCCATCACGCCAGCCAGCAGCGGCGTGACCTGGGCGAACTTCTTGCGGTAGAGCGCGCGGTTTTCGACCACATGCTGCTCGTCGCCCCAGGCCGCGATGCTGGCCGCCTGCACGATGGGGCTCATGGCGCTGCCGTGGTAGGTGCGGTACAGCAGGAAGGCCTTGATCAGCTCGGCGTTGCCGGCCACGAAGCCGCTGCGCAGTCCGGGCACGTTGCTGCGCTTGGACAGGCTGGTGAAGGAAATCAGGTTCTCGAAATCCTTGCGGCCCGCCTGGATGGCGGCCTGCAGGCCGCTGAGCGGCGGCTCGTCGCGGAAGTAGATCTCGCTGTAGCACTCGTCCGAGGCGATGATGAAGCCGTGGCGGTCGCTCAGCGCAAAGAGCTTCTGCCACTCGTTGAGCGGCATGACGGCGCCCGTGGGGTTGCCGGGCGAGCACACGAAGAGCAGTTGCGTGCGCTTCCAGACCTCGGCCGGCACGCTGTCCCAGTCCACCGCGAAGTTGCGCGCGGGATCGCTCGGGGCGTAGTAGGGCGTGGCACCCGACAGCAGGGCTGCGCCCTCGTAGATCTGGTAGAACGGATTCGGGCAGACCACCACCGGGTCGGGTTTCGTCGGGTCGACGATGGTCTGGGCAAAGGCGAACAGCGCCTCGCGCGAGCCGTTGATGGGCAGCACCTGGCTGCCTGCGTCCAGCGCCAGTGCATAGCGCTTGTGCAGCCAGGCGGTGAAGGCCTCGCGCAGGCGCGGTTCGCCGGCCGTGGCGGGGTAGCTCGCCAGGCCATTGAGGTTGTTACTGAGTGCGTCCTTGATGAACTGCGGTGTAGGATGGCGCGGCTCCCCCATGCCCAGGCTGATGGGGGAATACTGGGCGGGCGGCGTCACTCCGGCGAAAAGCTTTCGCAGCCGCTCGAAGGGATAGGGCTGCAGGTGGGAGAGCAGGGGGTTCATGGGGCGCCATTATGGGTGATGCTGCGCATGCCGGCTGGTGCGTTCCGTCACATGCCACCTTGTCAATCCGGCGTAAGAGCGCTTGTCTAGTATCGCGGCAAAGCCCTCTGCGGCCTATAACGATATTGGAGACAACATGGCAGGATTCCTTCCATTGCGGCCTGGCCTGTGGTGGATGCGCCGGCTGCACCTTTCGGGCAAGCTGGCCACGCTCGCAGTGCTCATCGCCTGCACACTCACCGCCGCATTGCTCGGTGCCCCCTGGTGGGTGGACCTGTTGGGCGGCGTGGTGGTGCTGTATGCGCTGCTGGCGCTGTACCTGAGCCTGGTGCACGACATGGCGGCCCTGTCCAGCGCCATGGCGCGCATCACCGAGGGCGACCTGTGCGTGCACGCCGGCACGGGCGGCGCCGATGAAATGGCGCAGATGGCCCAGGCGCTCGACGCCATGGTGCTCAGGCTCTCGTCCATGGTGGCCGACATCCGCAGCAACGCCGCCCTGGTGGCCCATGCAGGCCAGAGCCTGGCCCATGGCAACCGCGAACTGGCCGATCGCACCGAACAACAGGCCGCCAACCTCGAACAGACTGCCGCCAGCGTGGAGCAGCTCTCCTCCACGGTGCAGAACAATGCCCAGACGGCCCAGGGCGCCGACCAGCGCGCGGGCCAGATGCGCCAGGCGGCGGACACCGGGGCCGAGGCCATGGGCCGCGCGGTGCAGTCGGTGCAGGCCATTCAGCAGGGCGCGCGCCGCATGACGGAGATCATCGGCACCATCGACGCCATCGCCTTCCAGACCAACATTCTGGCGCTCAACGCCGCTGTGGAGGCCGCCCGCGCCGGCGAGCAGGGCCGCGGCTTCGCCGTGGTGGCGTCGGAAGTGCGCATGCTGGCCAAGCGCTCGGCCGATGCAGCACACGAGATCCGCGACCTGATCAATGCCTCGGTGACCCAGGTGGAGTCCAGTGCCGGGCTGATCCGCACGGCCGGCGAAGGCATCACCGAAATGGCCGGCGGAATGCGCAGCGTGGCGGCCAGCATGTCCGAGATATCCAGCTCCAGCGCGGAGCAGAGCACCGGCCTGCGCGAGATCAGCAGCGCCGTGCAGCAGCTCGACCAGATCACCCAGCGCAATGCGCAGATGGTGAGCCAGGCGGTGGGACAGGCCGAGGCGCTGGAGAGCCGCGCTTCCACGCTGTCGCGCGCGGTGTCGGCATTTCGCCTGCAGCAGGGCACGGCCGAGGAGGCCGTCGCCCTGGTCAAGCGTGCGGCGGCCCTGCACAAGGGCAGCTCACGGGACCAGTTCCTGGCACGCATCACCGACAAGAGCCAGCCCTTCAACGACCGGGATATGTATGTGTTCGTGCTCGATGCAGGAGGCACCTACCGCGCCTTTGGCGGCAACCCGGCCAAGGTGGGCACCCGTGTGCAGGACATTCCGGGCATTGAGGGGGATCGGCTGATGGCGGAAATTGCGGCCCAGGCGGACATCGGCCCGGGCTGGGTGGAGTACGACATCACGAACCCGGCCAGCGGTTCGGTGCAGACCAAGATGTCGTTCGTGGAACGTGCGGGAGACCTGTACCTGGGCTGCGGCGTGTACAAGGCACTGGCCGCGCGCTGACGCGGCGCCTTGCCGCGCCTGGCTCAGCGCTGCGTTCCGGCGCGCTGTTCCCGGGCGCGGGCCATGGCCGCGGCAATGGCTGCCTTGCGGGCCTGGGCCGCCGCATCGGCGCCACCGTCGGGGAGTTTGGCGGCATCGGCTGGTGCGGCGGTGTCTTCGTCGTCCTGCTCATCGGGGGTCCCTGTGGCCACCCGGTCCTTGTGCACTGCATAACGCCCGCGCGCATGGTCGGCCAGTACCGGGCTCCAGGCGGCCCAACCCGTGGCCTGGCCGCTCACGGTGTCGAGGCTGATGCAGTCCACCGGGCAGACAGGAATGCACGCCTCGCAGCCCGTGCAATGCGGCTCGATGACCGTGTGCATGCGCTTGTTGGCCCCCAGGATCGCGTCCGTGGGGCAGGCCTTGATGCACAGCGTGCAGCCAATGCACCAGTTCTCGTCGATGACGGCCAGGGTGCGCGGCGCCTCCTGGCCATGCTCTGCGCTCAGCGGCAGCACGGGCCGACCGGTGAGGGCCGCCAGCCGCACGACCCCCTCGGCCCCCCCGGGCGGGCACTGGTTGATGGGAGCCGCCTCGAAGGCGATGGCCTGCGCATAGGCGCCGCAGTCCGGATAGCCGCAACGGGTGCACTGCGTCTGCGGCAGCGCGGCGTCGATGCGGGCCGCCAGCGCATGCGCGGCCGGCCCTGCAGTCGATGAAGGGGTGGTCGTGCGGGCGTGCGGCTGCGGATTCAAGCCTTGCGTGCCGCCGTGGTGCGGCGGGTGCGCGATGCCGGGGCCGCCGAGACGGCGGCCTTGGCCGTTGGCGCGGCTTCCGGCTCGGGTGCGGCAGCCGCCCCGGTGGCGGGAACGGCCTGCAGCACGGCCTTGGCGGGCGCCACCTTGGTGACAGCCTTGGCCGCCGGTGCCGGCTTGGCCGCTGTTGCCTTCTTGGCTGCCGGCTTCACCGCCGCCTTGCTGGCCCTGGCTGTAGCGTTTGCCGCCTTGCTCGGTGGCGCGGGCGGGTTGTCGTCCGGCATTTCAGTCACGGCGACGGGGCGGGGTGCCTTTTTCTGGGGAACCTCGTGCGAGAGGATGAACTTGCGCACCTCGGGGTACACGATGTCGCGCCAGCGCCGGCCGCTGAAGATGCCATAGTGCCCGGCGCCCTTGGCTTCCAGGTGGCGCTGCTCCTTGCGCACGATGCCGGTGCACAGGTCGTGTGCGGCTTCGGTCTGGCCCGAGCCGGAGATGTCGTCCAGCTCGCCTTCCACCGTGAACAGGGCGGTGGTGGTGATGTCCTGCGGGCGCACGCGCTCAACCTTGCCCTCGGGCGAGCGCACGTCCCAGGTGCCGTGCACCAGGTTGTAGTCCTGGAACACGGTCTTGATGGTTTCCAGGTAATAGTCCGCATCCATGTCCAGCACGGCGTTGTACTCGTCGTAGAACTTGCGGTGGGCCTCGGCGCTGGCGTCGTCGCCCTTGATGAGGTCCTTGAAGTAGTCGTAATGGCTCGTGGCGTGGCGGTCCGGGTTCATGGCCACGAAGCCGGTGTACTGCAGAAAGCCCGGGTACACGCGGCGGCCCGCGCCTGGGAAGTTGTCGGGAACGCGGTAGATCACATTGTTCTCGAACCACTCGTAGCTGCGGTTCATGGCCAGGTTGTTCACTGCCGTGGGCGACTTGCGTGCATCGATGGGGCCGCCCATCATGGTCATGGTCAGCGGGGTCTTCTCGCCGCGGCTGGCCATCAGCGACACGGCGGCCAGCACCGGCACCGTGGGCTGGCACACGCTGATCACGTGGCAGTTGCCATAGGTGGCCTGCAGGTGGCGGATGAACTCCTGCACATAGTTCACGTAGTCGTCCAGGTGGAATTCGCCTTCGGACAGCGGCACCAGGCGGGCGTTCTTCCAGTCGGTGATGTAGACCTTGTGGTCCTTGAGCATGGTGCGCACGGTATCGCGCAGCAGTGTGGCGTAGTGGCCCGACAGCGGCGCCACGATCAGCACCACGGGCTGGGCCTTGATCTTGACCAGGGTATCGGTGTCGTCCGAAAAGCGCTTGAAACGGCGCAGTTCGCAAAACGGCTTGTCCACCTCGATGTTTTCGTGCACGGCCACGCCCACACCGTCCACATCCACCGTATGGATGCCGAAGACCGGCTTCTCATAGTCCTTGCCCAAGCGGTACAGCAGATCGTAGCCAGCGGACATGCGCTGCGCGAACGTCGTCTGGCTCAAGGGCGACATGGAGTTGCTGAAGAGCTTGGACGCCGCTTGCGCAAAGTCGGTGAGCGGCTCCATCAGGGAGCGCTGGGTTTCGTAGATCTGGTAGAGCATGGGGGCGAAACTCCGTTATGTTGCAGTGCAATATAGCAGCACTTGGTTACCAGTGCATGCGGGAAAACCACCTAGTCGGAGTCGCCTTCGTGACAGCGCTATCCCGTTCCCTCGAAGATCCCGAGCCGGTATCTGGCAGCAAGCCCCGGCTGCTATGCAAACAATAGTGAAAAACCATGACGTCAGCCAGCCCGGCGGGCGCTCAGGCGTTGTCCTGCAACCAGGCTTCGAAGGATTCGCGCGCCACATTTCGCAGTGCCGGGCGGAACACCGTGCGGTTGGCCAGGTACAGGCAATGCCGTATCACCGTATAGGGGTTGAAGCTGCCCTGGGGGTTCTGCTCTTCGAAATACTGCTTGTAGCGCTTGACGGTGCCCACCGTCTCCCGCATCAGGGTGTTGAAGCGCGCGCGGGTGATCCCTGGTGACCAGGCCTGCACATCGTCCACGAAGCTGTCAACCTTGGAGGGATCGAACTCGAAGTCCTTGAAGAAATGGGTCGCTATCTTGAGGAAGGTGAAGGCGTTCAGCTCGCTGCCCAGCGTGGAGGGCTTGGGCGTGGCAAAGGCGTCATCCATCTCCACGTCCGCTTCCACCGTTTCATCAGGGGCTTGCAGCAGTTCAGCGGCGGTTTCGTCGCGGATCTGGCGGAACTCGCGGTCGGCCAGTTCGAACAGCGCGGACAGCACGTTGATGCGGCGCTTGAGCTGCCCGGGAATGGATTTCTTGTACTTGATCTTGTGGTCCAGCACGCTCCAGGAATCCTGGATGATGGTGCGCACCTGCAGCTCGAAGGGCTGGTCGGCATGCGCCGCCAGCGCTGGCAGGTCGCCCCGGCCGGGGCGCAGGTCCAAGTGCAGGCCTTTGTAGCCAAAGGAGGCTTCGGTGCTTTCCACGGCCGATGCCTTGTCGGTCACGTCGATCACCGCAAAATGGCTGCGCACGATCTGCGCCACCTTCTCCAGTTCGTCCTCGTAAAGGCACACCACGCGCACGCCGACCAGGTCCGTGATCCAGTGCTGGATCTCGTAGGAGGTGTTGCTTTCCTCCAGGCCGGGACGGTACTTGCGGGCGAACTTGCGGATGCACTCATCCACGTCCTTCACGCGGCCCTCCACCTTGGACACATCGACACTGCCGGCCGCGTCCACCACGTCCGCTATGGCGGCGGTGAAGGCTGCGCATGCACCCTCCAGTGCGGGTCTCTGGGCTGCGTAGAACGCACGGAACCGGGACTCTTCCCGTTCAAAATCAAGCGATGCCATGGATGGGTCTGCAAAGGAGCCGGTGGTGCCGGGAATGCGAAAGAAATGTCAGGGGCGTGCGCGGCAGAAGGCATCGAAGCGAAACGCCCGAAAAACGCAGGTCGCTGGGCAGCACCGACAAGCCCAGGGCGGCCCCCTGGGCGCCGCAGGTGATACGCGGCGAGACCGGTTTGTCGGGCATCCGATGCTCCTTCCGCCGCGCACGCTCCTTAACGAACGATACCCTTAATCTGGCGCTCGGGATGTCAGCGGATGCCGCGCCAACGGCACAAGTTCACACGGATGCGGCCTGCACCGTTCATCGGGTGACCCCGCTTGGCAGGTCCGCCTGAAACCTGATAATGGGGAGCACGTTACCTGCGCCCCGCTGGGGCCCAGCCGCTGCTGCCCGTCCCATGCGATGACACCAGAACAACACCAGGTCCCCGCATCCATGGAGTCCGGGACACTCCAGGAGGCACCCGCCAGCCAGCGCTGGCTGGTGCTGGTGTTGCCGCCGCTGATGGCCCTGATGATGCTCGGGGTGACCGGTCTGTACTGGTACCGGGCCCAAAGCGAGTCGGCCGACAAGCGGCTGCGCAACTTCCATGCGGCGGCCGAGCAGATTGCCTACAACCTGCGCGACCGCATGTCCACCTACGAGGTGATGCTCCGGGGCGTGCAGGGCTATGTGGACGGCTCCGAGCGCATCGAGAGGGGCGAGTTCCAGTCCTATGTCGATGCGCTGCAGATGCAGCAGACGCGCCCCGGCCTGCAAGGCATCTCGCTGGTCATGTTCGTGCAGGGCAGCGGCCTGCCGGCCCACCTGGCGGACATGCGCAGCCGCGGCTTTTCCGGCTACACCGTGCACCCCCCCGGCGAGCGCGCGCAGTACGCACCCATCACCCACATCGAACCCCTGGAGGGTCGCAACCTGGAGGCCTTGGGCCTGGACGCGCTCACGCTGCCTGCGGCGCGCGAGGCCCTGGAGCGGGCCCGCGATTCCGGCCGGCTGGCGCTGTCCGGTCTGCTGGGTCCCTTGCCGCCGGGCACGCCGGCGCAGGGCGAGGTGGGGCTGTTCCTGCCCGTGTATTCCACGCTGCTGGAGGCCGAGTCCCTGTCGGGCCGCCGCCGCGCCATCCGGGGCTGGGTGGCGGCCCCGTTCCGGGTGGGTGACGTGGTCCGGGGGCTGTCCCGGGAGTTCGATCCCGACATTGCCCTGGCCATCTACGACGGCGAGGAGCCTTCACCCGATGCCCTGCTGCATGGCGATCCCGGACTGCAGGCGCAGCCCCTTGCGCGGGATGCCCTGCGGGTCAGCCGCCGGCTGGAGATGGGCGGGCGGTCCTGGACGCTGCTGATGGCGCCACAGCCGGCGTTCGACCTGCGCCACGAGGACGAGGGCCACCACATGGTGGCGCTGATGGGGCTGTTCCTGGGCTTGCTGCTGGGCTGGTTCGCCTGGGTGCTGGCCACCGGTCGCGAGCGCGCCGTGGCGCTGGCCCGGCGCATGACGGCCGAACTGCGGGGTGCGCGCGATGACCTGGAAAGCACGCTCAGCGCCATCCCGGACCTGCTGTTCGAGCTCGATGCCGAGGGCCGCATCCACCACTGCCGCTCCGCGCGCATGCCGCAGTCCGGCCTGGCGCCCGCGCAGTTCGTGGGGCGACGGTTGCAGGACATCGTGCCCCCCGAGGAGGCCGCCGGCTGCATGCAGGCCGTGCAGGCAGCGCTCACGGGCGGGCACTCCGCGGGCCACCAGTACCACCTGGAGATCGACGGCCAGACACATTGGTACGAGCTGTCCATCGCGCGCAAGGAAAGCACCCACCCCGGCGAAGGGCCGCGGTTCGTGGCCTTGGCCCGCGACATCACCGAGCGCCAGCAGGCCGAGGCCCGCACCCACCAGTTGGCCTACTTCGATGCCCTCACCGGACTGCCCAACCGCCGCATGCTGCTGGACCGGCTGGGTCTGGCCCTGGCCGCCGCGCGCCGCAGCGGCCAGGTCGGGGCGGTGCTGTTCGTGGACCTGGACAATTTCAAGCAGATCAACGATGCGCGCGGCCATACCCTGGGGGACCAGTTGCTGGTGGAGGTCGCCCGGCGCCTCACGCGCCTGCTGCGCCCGGGCGACACCGTGGCCCGCCTGGGGGGCGACGAATTCGTGCTGCTGCTGCAGGGCATTGCCGCCGACATGGCCACCGCTGGGCGGCAGGCCCTGGCCGTGGCCGAGCGCGTGCGCGAGGCGCTGGAGATGCCCTACGCCATCGACACCCACCTCTACAGCAGCACCGGCAGCCTGGGCATCACCCTGTTTCCCAAGCGCGCGGAAGGCGTGGAAGACCTGCTGCGCGAGGCCGATACCGCCATGTACCGCGCCAAGGACCTGGGGCGCAACCGCATCCGTTTTTATGAGGCCGCCATGCAGGCCGACGTGCAGGAGCGCCTGGCGATGGAGCAGGACCTCAAGAAAGCCATGGCCGAGGGGCAACTGGCCGTGTTCGTGCAGCCGCAGGTGAATGCGCAGGGGGCGGTGGTGGGCGGCGAGCTGCTGATGCGCTGGAGCCACCCGGCGCGCGGCAGCGTGCCGCCGGCACGCTTCATCCCCATTGCCGAATCCTCGGGGCTGATACTGCCCATGGGCGCCTGGATGATAGAGAAGGCCTGCGATGCCATCGCGCAGCTGGAGAAGGCGCGCGCGGAGCAGGGGGGTGGGGGAGGTCCGCTGTCAATCTCGGTGAACGTCAGCCAGCGCCAGTTCCGCCAGGACGACTTCGTCGAGCGCGTGCGCAACGTGCTGGCCCAGACCGGCGCCACGCCATCCTGCCTGATCCTGGAGGTCACCGAAAGCCTGCTCATCGAGAACCTCGACGACACCATCGCCCGCATGACGGAGCTGGTGCAGCTGGGGGTGCGCTTTTCCATCGACGACTTCGGCACTGGCTATTCGAGCCTGGCCTACCTCAAGCGGCTGCCGCTGTACGAGCTCAAGATCGACAAGAGCTTCGTGCAGGACACGCCCGATGACCCGAGCGACGCGGCCATCGTGCAGTCCATCATCTCGGTGGCGCGCCACCTGAACCTGCGGGTGGTGGCAGAAGGCGTGGAAACCCGAGCCCAGGCCGACTTCCTGACGGCCAGCCACTGCGAATGCCTGCAGGGCTACCTTTTCTATCGACCGGAGCCGCTGGACGGCTGGCTGGACAAGCGGATTGGAGCCCGTTGACTCTGTTTGTGGGTATCCAGGAATGGTGCTGACCGGCCTTATACCGGTTCTGGCACCAGGGTAGTCGCCAGCGCGAGGGCGTGCACCTCGCGCGCCGGTCGGTCCTTGAGCAGGTGGTTGCTCCACACCTGCCGCCACAGGCGCGCGCCGCGAAGGCCATGGCGCAGGCCCAGCATGTGGCGAGCGATGTGCGCCCAGGGTGTGCCATACAGGGCGGCCTCGCGCTCCATGTACTCCACCATGGCCAGTTCGACCTCCTCGCGGGTCATGGGGCAGGGCTCGCCGCCATAGTAGAGCTGGTCCCAGCGGGCCAGCCACCAGGGGTTGTGGTAGGCCTCGCGGCCAATCATCACACCATCCAGGTGGTCCAGTTGCCCGTGCACCACCTCGTCGGCCTGAATGCCGCCGTTGATGGCAATCGTCAGGTGCGGGAAATCGGCCTTGAGCTGGTGCACCACCTCGTAGCGCAGCGGCGGAATGTCGCGGTTTTCCTTGGGCGAGAGCCCCTGCAGCCAGGCATTGCGAGCATGCACGATGAACACCGAGCAGCCCGCATCGGCCACGGTGCCCACGAAGTCGCGCACGAAGCCGTACTCTTCCACCTTGTCGATGCCGATGCGGTGCTTGACCGTCACCGGCACGTCCACTACGTCCTTCATGGCCTTCACGCCATCGGCCACCAACTGGGGCGCCTTCATCAGGCTGGCGCCAAAGGCACCGCGCTGCACCCGGTCACTTGGGCAACCGCAGTTGAGGTTGATCTCGCCATAGCCCCATTGCGCACCCAGCCGCGCCGCCTCGGCCAAGCGGTCAGGCTCGTTGCCGCCCAGTTGCAAGGCGACCGGATGCTCCTCGGCATTGAAGCGCAGGTGCCGCTCCGTGCCGCCGTGGATGATGGCGCCGGCATTCACCATTTCGGTGTAGAGCAGGGTCTTGCGTGTCAGCAGCCGATGAAAATAACGGCAATGGCGGTCCGTCCAGTCCATCATGGGCGCAACGGACATGCGCCAGGGGCTGAATTCGGCAGGCTGGGCGGTGGCGGGGGAGGCGGGGCTGTTGTCCAAGGCGAGAAACCGGTGTTGCAGGGGCGAAGGCAACCCAAAGAGGTGCTGGCCTACATTTTCTCAGGTCTTGGAGCGGCATATTCGTTCAAGGGCTTCATGGGCAGGAAACGGCCGCTCCTGCGGGCACAGTGGTGCCGTTGCAGCGGCCAAAGTTTTGCCAGAAACCGCCCCCGGTGCCGCAACGCGGCCTGGCACTCTCTCTTTGAAAAATCCGCATGTGGAAGAACCCCGGATCCGCCATCGCGATCGACCCGTCCCAGCTCACCGTGGGGCTGTATGTCTGGCTGCACATGCGCTGGGACGAACACCCTTTCATCGCCAACCGCTTCATGGTCCGCACGGCAAAGGACGTGGCGGTGATCCAGGCATTGGGCATCGAAGGCCACCTGTACTACCACCCGGACAGGAGCACGGCGCAGCCGCTGCCCCTGGCACCCGTGGCGGCGGCACAGCCCGTGCCGGTGCATGCCGATGAGCAGGTCGCCCTGGCCGCAGAGGTGCGCCAGCTCGACCGGGCCAAGAAGGAAAGGCGCCAGCGCCAGCGCGACGCCGCCGCGCGCGCCGACCGGGCCTGGGAGGATGCTGCGCGCCAGACACGCGAGGCACTGCTCACGCTCACGCACTCGCCCAAGGCGGCGGGCCGGATACTGGCCGACCTGTCGGCCGAAACCGCGGCCCGCATCGTGCAGAGCAAGGAGGTGCTGCTGCACCTGTTGGGTGACAAGAAGGACCAGGGCCCCCAGTTCCACGCGCTCAACGTGCTCACCCTGTGCATGCTGGTGGGCAAGAAGGCACGTCTTTCCGAGCGCGGGCTGGCCGACCTGGCCATGGCGGCGCTGGCGCACGACGTGGGCAAGTCCAAGGTGCCAGCGCACCTGTTCAAGACCACCCGGCGCAAGCGCCACGAGGAAGAGTTCGTGCGCCAGCACGTGATGTACAGCACCCAGCTGGCCTCGGATTCGGGGGCCTTCAGCAAGGAGGCGCTGGCCTGCATCGCCGGCCACCACGAGGCGGCCGACGGCTCGGGCTGGCCACGCGGCATCCGCGAGACCCAGCGCCTGGCATTGATACTGGCGCTGGTCAACCGCTATGACAACCTGTGTTCGCCCGAGGCCCGCGACGCAGAGCCGCTGATGCCGGCCGAGGCGCTGGCGCACATGTTCAAGAACGAGTCGGGCCAGCACGACCCCGCTCTGCTCAGCGCGCTGGTCAAGCTCCTGGGGGTCTACCCGCCTGGAACCGTGGTTCAGCTCACCAATGGCTCGCTGGCCCTGGTGGTGGCTCCAGGGCCCGAAGCCCTGCGCCCCCAGGTGCTGATGTACACACCCGAAATCCCCAAGGACGAGGCGCCCCTGGTGGAGCTGGATACCGAGCCGGACATCCGTGTGGCCGAGGCGATCCGCCCCTCGACGCTGTCGCCCGACGTGCTCGACTGGCTCAATCCGCAGCAGCGGCTGTCGTACTTCTACTCGGTGGAGGACTGAGAGGGAAGGGGGGCAGTCCCCCGCGCACTACCTGCGGACGGTGAAGTCCTCGTTGATGTGGAGCAAGGGGTTCATGGGGTCTTCATCTCCACAACGGAATCCGCGCAGGCGCAGGACGGCTGGCTGCTGGAGCGGCGCTTTCAGGTCCTTGCGCTTCTTGCCGGCAATGCGGGTGTGGATGGCCACCTTGGCCAGGTAATTGACGCTGACCCGGTAGGACGACAGGGTGTCGTAGTTCTCCGCCAGGTCTTCCCTGCCGATGAGTTCAAAGTCCCTGAGCTTCGGGTTGTGGCGGAACTGCATCGTGAAGCTGTCCATGCCCGACGGTTCGGCACGGTAGACGCCCTGGACAAGCAGGGATCTCGCAGTGATCTCGAGGTTGTAGAACTTCTCCACCCGGCAGAATTGTCCGGACACGGACAGTGGGGTGTAGCCGCCACCTGGCGTGCCAGCCAGTACCAGCAGCCGTTCCTCGCGCGGACCTTCCCCGGACAGGTGGACGACAACCGCCGCCAGATCCGCGAGCCCATCACCGTCGAGGTCACCGTCGGCGCTGGTCCAGATGCTGAATCCCTGGGTAGGCAGGGCCGCATCCACTGCGGCCTGCAGCTGGACAGCGCGCTGTGTGGCGGCGTCCTGCGCCGCGGCTGCACCCGCAGAAAGAACCAAGGCGGCAAAGGTGCATGGCAAGCGCCGGGAAATCATGGCGCAAGTCTACTGCCCCAGGGGCCAGGCCGGCACGGCACCGGTTCAGCGCGCCCCTGGTTTTTGCTGGTACATGCCGTCGATCTGCTGCGTGAAATGCGCCATGAGCGGCGCGCGCTTGAGCTTGAGCGTGGGCGTCATGAAGCCGTTCTCGATGCTCCAGGGCGCCAGCGTGAGGTGCACGGCGCGCGGCACGGCGTAGCGTGCAAAGCTGGCCGTGCTCTTTTCGATGCGCGCCAGCACGGCGCGGTGCACGGCAGGGTGGTTCAGGCTGTCGGGGTCGGCTGCGGCCAGGCCCAGGTCGCCTGCCAGGCGCTGCCACTCGTCGCGGCGCAGCACGGCCACGCAGGCGATGAAGGGACGGTTCTCACCCACCACGAAGGCCTGCTCCAGCAGCGGGTCGGCCAGCAGTGCCAGTTCCAGGTCGCCAGGAGGCACCTTCTCGCCGGTGGAGGTGACGATGATCTCCTTGATGCGGCCGCGGATGTAAATGCGCCCGTCCACGATGTCGGCCTGGTCGCCCGTGCCCAGCCAGCCATCGGCCGCCAGGATGCGCGCCGTGTCGTCGGGCCGTTTCCAGTAGCCCTTCATGACGATGGGGCCGCGCACCTGCAGCTCGCGGTTCTCGCCGATGCGCACTTCCACGCCTGGCAGCGCCCGGCCCACGCAGGCCGGATCGTTGTCCTTGAGAGAGTTCACCGAGACCACGGGCGCCGTTTCGGTCATGCCGTAGCCCTGCACCAGCGGCAGGCCCAGGCCCAGGAAGCACTTGGCAATGGTGGGCGATAGCGGCGCACCGCCGCTCACGGCCACGCGCACGCGGCCGCCGAACTGCGCCAGCAACGGCGTTGCCACCAGAGCCTGGAGCAGCGGCCAGGGCAGGGCGGCCATCCAGCCGCCGGCCCGGTCGTCCTCGGGCCGGGCCAGGCCCTGCGCTGCACAGAACTGCTGCCAGCCACGGGCCTGGGCGGCTTCATATAGCTGCATTTTCCAAGGCGAGGGCGAGAGCTTTTCGAGCAGCTTGGCGTGGATGCGCTCATAGATGCGCGGCACCGAGACCAGCACCGTGGGGCGGATGGTCTGCAGGTCTTCGGCCAGCTGCTGCACCGATCGGGCATAGGCCACGCAGCTGCCGGCCGCAATCGGCAGGTAGTAGCCGCCCGTGCGCTCGAAGGTGTGCGACAGCGGCAAAAAGGACAGGAACACATCGTCCACCGTGGGCGCGATGCGTTCGAGCACCGCCTTGACGTCGCTCACCACGTTGCGGTGCGTGAGCATCACGCCCTTGGGTTTGCCGGTGGTTCCCGAGGTGTAGACGATGGCGGCCAGGTCTTCGGGGCCGGGCGCCTGCGGCGGGGCCTGTTCCACGGCCTGCGCCGCGCCTTCCAGCCATTGCGCGAGCGAACCCACGGCGGGGCCATGCGCCGAGGGCGGTGTGGCGGTGAACGAGGCGTCCACCTCGGTCACGATCACCGCCCGCAGCGCGGGGAAATCCGTGCCCGCGGCGCGGATCTTCTCCCATTGCTGGGCGCTGCCCACGATGAGCATCGACGCCTCGCAGTCGGCCAGGATGTAGGCGATGCTGCCGGGGTTGTCGATGGCGTGAAGCGGCACGGGCACGCAGTGGCTGGCCAGGGTGGACTGGTCGGCGCACATGGCCTCCAGGCCATTGGGCAGCAGGATGGCCACACGGGCGCCTGCCGGCAGTTGCAGGGCCACCAGGGCCCGCGACCACCGGGCCACATGGGTGGCGGTCTCGGCCCAGGTCCAGGTGGTCCACGCCTGGCGGGGGGCATCGAAGGCGCGAAAGGCAGGGGCATCGGGCGTGAGGGTGGCGCGCCAGGAAAGAAGCTGGGGCAGCGTCTGGACGCTGCCGATGTCGGGAAGGGAGGAGGTCATCGGATCGTTGGGTGCCAGGGCGGCTTGCGCGGTGCCAAGGCGGTGCCATGCTGCACCACCCTGGGGAAAACCCGCGGAATCATACCCATCCGGGCGACGCAAGCTGTGCTTCTTTGTTTCGCGCGCGGCCAGACAGTGCCCCGGGGCACTGCGCGTGTCGGCCACAATCGTGCCATTCCCACTGCCGCGTCCCGCCCGTCTGCGCTCTTCTGGCCCATGGATCCCATCACCATCTTTATCGTCGCGACGCTGATGATGCTGGCCAATGGCGGGGTGCTGGGGCTGATGCACAAGGATCTGCCGGTGTCCCTGCAGCCCTGTGCCGAAACCTGGCGCATCGCCACCCTGCTGCTGGCGGGCAGTGCCGTGCTGTATGCCGTGCAGTACGAACTGCCCCTGGGCCTGGTCTCGCCCATGGCCAACGGCATGGTGATGCTGGGCTGCACGGGCTACTGGCGCGCACTGCGCCAGTTCGACGGCGTGCCGGACCGCTGGTGGATGCCGCTGCCGGCCCTGGCGGGCATTGCCGGCATGGTGTGGTTCGCGGGCGTGCGGCCCGATACGCCCAGCCGCATCCTGCTGCTGTCGGGCGTAGTGGCTTTCGTGCTGATGGCCGGCACCCTGCAGTTGGTGCGGGGCGGCACGGGGGAGCGGGCGCGCAGCCGCAGGGCCCTGGCGGGCCTGTTCTTCCTGGTCGGACTGTTCGTGGCCTTTCGCGCCGCGTACTTCCTGGTGCGGCGCGTGGGGCCGTCGTTCGACATCACCGGCGAGGGGGCCTGGATCAACGCCGCCAGCCCGCTCATCACCGCCCTGTTGCCCGTGGTAGGCACCACGGCCTTTTTGTTCATGTGCTCGCAGCGCATCGGCCGCCAATGGGAGCTGGCCGCTTCCACCGACTACCTGACGGGCCTGGCCAACCGCCGCACCTTGCTCGCCGAAGGCGCAAAGCGCTTTGCCACGGCGCGCCAGGGTGGCACCCGCCTGGCGCTGGCACTGATCGACGTGGACCATTTCAAGGCCATCAACGACGGCCACGGGCACGAGGTGGGCGACAGGGCCTTGCAGCATGTGGCCGGGCAATTGCAGGCCTCGGCACGCGGACTGGACTTCGTGGCCCGCCATGGGGGAGAAGAATTCGTGGTGCTGCTGGACGTGTCCCGGCATGGCGACGCCCATGCGGCCGGAGAACGGTTGCGCCTGGCCGTGGCGGGCACGCCATTCACCACGGGTGGGACATCGCTGCCCATCACCATTTCTGCCGGTATCGTGGCACAGGCGGATGGCGATGCCAGCCTGGACCAGATGCTGCGCCGCGCCGACGATGCGCTGTACGCCGCCAAGCGCAGAGGGCGCAACCGGGTGGAAATGGCGGAAGGCTGACCGAGCGACTGCGGCGGGGATGTCCGTCAGGCCGCGGCTTCCAGCCCCTGGGCGAAGTGGGCCTGCATGGCCTGGGCGGTGCCGACCCCATCGCGCCGCGCCAGGGCGGCCATCACGGCGCGGTGCTCGCTCAGCGAATCCTCGATGCGACCCTGCTTGAGCAGCGAATTGTGGCGGTTGAGCTTCATCACCTTGCGCAGGTCGGCCACCATCTGGCTGCGCCAGCGGTTGTCGGCCAGCTCCAGCACCCGCATGTGAAAGCGCTCGTTCACGGCAAAGAAGCGCTCCCGCTCACCGGCCGCGGCCTCCAGCTCGGCGTGCAGGCCCTGCAGTTCCTGCAGCTGCGCCGGTGTGGCCGTAGTGGCCACCACGGCGGCCGCGTCGCTCTCCAGCAGGCTGAGCAGGTGGTACACGTCGCGCAGGTCCTTGTCCGACATCTCCGTCACGTAGGCGCCACGGCGCACCTTCATCGTGACCAGGCCTTCGGCCGCCAGCACCTTGAGCGCCTCGCGCAGGGGCGTGCGGCTGATGCCGAATTCCTCGGCGATCTTGAGCTCGTCGATCCAGCTGCCCGGCTCCAGCTCGCGGCGGAAGATGCGCTGGCGCAATTGCTCAGCCACTTCTTCGTACAGGGCGCGGGGCGTGAGGGTCAGTGCGGACATGGGTGGATTGTAAGCCGTGACGAATATTTTGAATCAATAATTATGAATGATGTAAACTCGGCGCCACATTGGGAACAGCCCTTCACGCTTGCCCAGCCATCTTCGGAGACCGTTTCGCCATGAGTGCCACGCCCCCCAACAGCCCCCCTGAATTCGCCGCCGCCTCGCTCGAGGCCTGGGCCAAAGCCGCCGCCAAGTCGGCACCGGGCGGCGATGTCAACGCGCTGAACTGGGTCACGCCCGACGGCATCACCGTCAAGCCGCTGTACACGGCGGCGGACACGGCCGACCTGCAGCACGCCAACACCTTGCCAGGCTTCGAGCCCTACCTGCGCGGCCCCCAGGCCACCATGTACGCCGTGCGGCCCTGGACCATTCGCCAGTACGCGGGCTTTTCCACGGCCGAAGAGTCCAACGCCTTCTACCGCAAGGCGCTGGCCGCAGGCGGGCAGGGCGTGAGCGTGGCGTTCGACCTGGCCACCCACCGCGGCTACGACAGCGACCACCCGCGCGTGACCGGTGACGTGGGCAAGGCCGGCGTGGCCATCGACTCGGTGGAGGACATGAAGATCCTGTTCGACCAGATCCCGCTGGACAAGGTCTCCGTGTCGATGACCATGAACGGCGCCGTGCTGCCCGTGCTGGCCGGCTACGTGGTGGCGGCCGAAGAGCAGGGCGTGAGCCAGGACCAGCTGAGCGGAACCATTCAGAACGACATTCTGAAAGAGTTCATGGTGCGCAACACCTACATCTACCCGCCCAAGCCCAGCATGCGCATCATCGGCGACATCATCGGCTACACGGCACGCAACATGCCGAAGTTCAACTCCATTTCCATCTCCGGCTACCACATGCAGGAGGCGGGCGCCAACCAGGCGCTGGAACTGGCCTTCACGCTGGCCGACGGCAAGGAGTACGTGAAGACGGCCATCGCCTCGGGCCTGGACGTGGACGAGTTCGCTGGCCGGCTGTCGTTCTTCTGGGCCATCGGCATGAACTTCTACCTCGAAGTGGCCAAGATGCGTGCCGCGCGCCTCCTGTGGTGCCGCATCATGAAGGAGACGGGCGCCAAGAACCCCAAGAGCCTGATGCTGCGCACCCACTGCCAGACCAGCGGCTGGAGCCTGACCGAGCAGGACCCCTACAACAACATCGTGCGCACCACCATCGAGGCCATGGCCGCGGTGTTCGGCGGCACGCAGAGCCTGCACACCAATGCGCTCGACGAAGCCATTGCCCTGCCCACCGAGTTTTCCTCGCGCATCGCGCGCAACACGCAGCTCATCATCCAGGAAGAGACGCACATCACCAACGTGGTCGACCCCTGGGCCGGCAGCTACATGATGGAAAAGCTCACCCAGGACATG
>JAZKEE010000145.1:0-7411 GCA_040387235.1 Pseudomonadota bacterium | reverse complement strand
CCACGTTGTTGCGCTTGCGGTCGAGCTTGATGACCTTGAATTCCAGGGTCTTGTTCTCGTAAGGCGTCAGGTCCTTGATAGGACGCGTGTCGATCAGCGAACCGGGCAGGAATGCACGGATGCCGTTGACCAGAACGGTCAGACCGCCCTTGACCTTGCCGCTGGTGGTGCCGGTGACGAATTCGCCGGATTCCAGGGCCTTTTCCAGGCTCATCCACGAAGCCAGGCGCTTGGCGGTGTCGCGCGACAGGATGGTGTCGCCGTAGCCGTTTTCGATGGAGCCAATGGCCACCGACACGAAGTCACCCACTTGGACTTCGACTTCGCCCTTGTCGTTCTTGAATTCTTCCAGCGGCACGTAGGCTTCGGACTTGAGGCCGGCGTTGACCACGACGAAGTTGTGTTCCACGCGCACGACTTCGGCGGTGATCACTTCGCCTGGGCGCATTTCGGTACGCTGCAGGGATTCTTCAAAAAGGGCGGCAAAAGATTCTGACATGTGTTTCCTTGCCACAAACAGGATTCCGGGAGCACTATTGCTTCCGTTTTTATAGCTGCTTGCGGTGGTTTTTTGCGGCAAAGCCGCGGGTTAGGTTGTGGTTGATCCACACAGCCCGTTCGCTGGTGAGCGAGCGGTACCATGGGGGCCTTGCAGGGCTTTCGCCCCGGTTGGCAGAGCCTTGCGGCCCTGCCAGTCAGCCCTGCGCGGCCAAGGCTGCAAAGGGCTGGCGCTCCTGCCACCAGGCAAGCACCTGATCGACGGCTTCATCAATCGTCAATTCGGAGTTGTCCAGCACCAGGGCGTCCTGCGCGGGCTTCAAGGGAGCGACGCTGCGGGAACTGTCCCGCGCATCGCGCGCCTCAAGGTCTGCGCGGAGGTCGGCTATGTTAGCCGAAAATCCCTTTGAAATCAACTGCTTATAACGGCGCTCCGCACGGCAGGCGGCGCTGGCTGTCAGATACACCTTGAGCGGGGCGCCCGGGAAGATCACCGTGCCCATGTCGCGGCCGTCCGCCACCAGGCCCGGCAGGCGCCGAAAGCTGTGCTGCAGGTCCACCAGGGCTTCGCGCACGGCAGGCAGGGAGGACACGCGCGAGGCGTTCATGCCCGCTTCCTCGGTGCGGATATCGGCGGTCACGTCGTCCTGGCCCAGCAGCACGCGCCCGCCCTCGAAATGAACGGGCAGGGTCTTGGCCATGTCGGCAATGCGGGATTCGTGGGCGGCGTCGATCGCAAGGCCTTCGCGCAGCGCGGCCAGCGCCGTGATGCGGTACATGGCGCCCGAGTCGAGAAAACGGTAGCCCAGGCGCTGGGCCACGGCCGCCGCCACGGTGCCTTTGCCCGAGGCGGTGGGGCCGTCGATGCAGATCACCGGGATCTGGTCGGTGGCGGCATGCGCCACCGAGAACAGTGCCTCGAAATAGTCCGGGAAGGTCTTGGCCACGCACTTGGGGTCTTCGATGCGCACGGGCAGGCCTGCGGGGTTGAACGCCGCGAGTGAAAAGCACATCGCCACGCGGTGGTCGTCGTAGGTGTGGATGCTGGCGGCCTTCCAGTCGCTGGTCTGCGCTGGCGGGGTCACGCGGATGAAATCGGCGCCTTCCTCCACCGTGGCACCGAGCTTGCGCAGCTCGGTGGCCATGGCGGCGATGCGGTCGGTTTCCTTCACGCGCCAACTGGCGATGTTGGTCAGCGTGGTGGTGCCCTCGGCGTACAGCGCCATCACCGCCAATGTCATGGCCGCGTCGGGAATGTGGTTGCAATCGAGGTCGATGGCCTTCAGGGGCCAGCCCTCGCCGGGCTCGCCACGGCGGATGTGCAGCCAGTTGGCGCCGCCGGTGATCTGGGCGCCCATGGCACGGGCCGCCTCCACGAAGCGGATGTCGCCCTGGATGGAGTCGAGTCCCACGCCATGGATGCGGATGCCTTCGGGCAGGCCCTCGTGCCCCGCAGCGATGGCGCCCAGCGCGATGAAGTAGCTGGCCGAGGAGGCGTCGGCCTCCACGTGGATATCGCCAGGCGAACGGTAGCGGCTGCCCGCGGGGATGGTGAAGCGCTGCCAATCCTGGTGCGTGACCTTGATGCCGAAGCGGGTCAGCAGCTGCAGCGTGATGGCGATGTAGGGCTTGGAGATCAGCTCGCCCACCACGTCGATCACGATGTCCTGGTCGCGCGCGGCCAGGGGCAGCGCCATGAGCAGGGCGGTGAGGAACTGGCTCGACACGTCACCGCGCACGCGGATGGGCTCGGACAGCGCCAGCGGGGGGATGCCCTGTCCGTGGGCGATGCGCAGAGGCGGGTAGCCGTCGTTGCCCAGGTAGTCGATGCGGCAGCCGAGCTGGCGCAGCGCGTCGACCAGGTCGCCGATGGGGCGCTCGTGCATGCGCGGCACGCCCGACAGCTCGAACTCGCCGCCCAGCAGCGACAGTGCGGCGGTCAGCGGGCGCATGGCGGTGCCGGCATTGCCCATGAAGAGCCTGGCGGGCGAGCGCGGCGCGCCGCCGCCCAGGCCGGTGATGCGCACCGTGCTGCCGGCTTCCTCGACCGTACAGCCGATTTCGCGCAGGGCGTCGAGCATGACGCGCGTGTCGTCCGAGGCAAGCAGGTCGTGCACGGTGGTGGTGCCCGCGCTCAAGGCGGCCAGCAGCAGCACGCGGTTGGAGATGCTCTTGGAGCCGGGCAGGTGGACTTCGCCGCCTGCAGCGTCCAGCGCAGACAGGTCGAGATGGGGGGTGCTGAACATCAACGCCCCTTGCTGGTGCGCTGAGCGCCCATGCGCCAGTGGGCACGGGTCTCGCTGGCCAGGGTGATCATGTCCTCGAGCGACTGCGCGTCGCTTTTCAGCATGGCCTGCTCGATGTTCTGCAGCGTCTGCTGGAACAGGCGCGATTGGGCCAGCAGTTCGTCGCGGTTGGACAGCAGGATGTCGCGCCAGACCTTGGGGTCGCTGGCGGCGATGCGCGTGAAGTCGCGGAAACCGGGGCCGGCCAGCGACAGGAAGTCATCGCCATCGTTCTGGCCGGTGATGCTGTTCATCATCGCAAAGGCCAGCAGGTGGGGCAGGTGGCTCACGGCGGCGAAGGCTGCGTCGTGCGACTCGGGTGACATGCTGCTCACGCGGCAGCCCAGCGCGGTCCATACGGTCTCGGCCTGGCTGAGCTGGGTGGTCAGCGTTTTCTCGGTGGGGGTCAGGATGACCTGGCGGCCGGTGTACAGCTCGGCGTCGGCGTGCTCCACGCCCGAGACCTCGCGGCCCGTGATGGGGTGGGCGGGCACGAAGGAGCCCACCTGGTCGCGCAGTGCGCGGCGCGCGGCCTGCACCACGTCGGCCTTGGTGGAGCCCACGTCCATGATCAGCATGTTGGGGGTGACCAGGTGCTTGATGGCCTTGAGCGTGGCCTCGGTGGCGGCCACGGGCACGGCCACCAGAACGACGTCGGCACCGGCCACGGCCAGCAGGGCCGAGGGGGCTTCCACGTCGATCACCCCCATCTGGCGTGCGCGGTCGGTGGTGGAGGGCGACTTGCTGTAGCCCACCACGCGCTTGACGAGGCCGGCCTTCTTCATCGCCAGGGCGAAGGATCCGCCCATGAGGCCGCAGCCGATGAGTCCCAATTGTTCAAACATTGTGCGATCCCGGCATGTGTCGGTGCGGGGCCGTTCCCCGCGAGGGCGCAGCCGTCCCAGTGGGGGCGGCTGCCAGGCGTTGGGCGGTGTGCGCTGCTCTCATGGCGCAACGGGATAAGTGCCCAGCACCTTGTAGAAGGCGCACAGGCTGCGCAGCTCTTCGAGCGCGCGCGCCACGTGGGGCTGGGCGGGGTGGCCGTCCAGGTCGATGTAGAAGTAGTACTCCCACTGGCCGGTGCGCGCCGGGCGCGATTCGAAGCGCGTCATGGACACGCCATGGGCCTTGAGCGGCACGAGCAGGTCGTGCACCGCGCCGGGACGGTTGGGCACCGAGACCACGAGGCTGGTGCAGTCCTTGCCCGAGGGTGGGGGTGTCTGCAGCGTGTGCGGCAGGCAGATGATGGCAAAGCGCGTGCGGTTGTACGCGTCGTCCTGGATGGCGTGCGAGACGATGTGCAGGCCGAATTGCGTGGCGGCGCGTTCGCTCGACAGCGCCGCCCAGGTGGGGTTGGTGGTGGCCAGGCGGGCGCCTTCGGCATTGCTGGACACCGGGCGGCGCTCGGCGTGCGGCAGGTGCTTGGACAGCCAGGCCTGGCACTGGGCCAGGGCCTGGGGGTGGGCCATGACCACCTCGATGCCCTCCAGCGAATTGCTGGTGCGCAGCAGGTTGTGGCGCACCAGCAGGCTCACCTCGCCGACCACGTGGGTGGGGGTGTGCAGGAACAGGTCGAGCGAGCGCGTGACCACGCCCTCGGTGGAGTTCTCCACGCCCACCACACCGTACTGGGCGCTGCCAGCGGCCGTGGCGTGGAACACCTCGTCGAAATTGGCGCAGTACATCAGGTCGGCCGCACCGCCGAAGAACTCGATGGCGGCCTGTTCGCAGAAGGTGCCCTCGGGGCCGAGCACGGCCACGCGCTGGGGCGACTCGAGGGCCAGGCAGGCGGACATGATCTCGCGCCAGATGGCGGCCACGTGCGCGCCCTTGAGCGGGCCGGGGTTGGCGGTCTGGATCTTGTCGATGACCTGGGCCACGCGGTCGGGGCGAAAGAACGGCGTGCCCTCGCGCTTCTTGACCTCGCCGACCTGTTCGGCCACCAGGGCCCTCTGGTTGAGCAGCGTGAGCAGTTGCTGGTCGATGGAGTCGATCTGCACGCGCAGGCTGGCGAGATCAGGGGAGGCTTGCGGTTGGGTCATGAAGGGGGCAACTTTTCTGGCTGGCGTCCGGCGGAAGGTGGAGGGAGGGGCTCAGGCGCGCTTTTGTTCAAATTCTCGCATGTAGTCCACCAGCGCCTGTACGCCGGCCAATGGCATGGCGTTGTAGATGCTGGCGCGCATGCCGCCCACGGACTTGTGGCCCTTGAGCTGCAGCAGGCCGCGCTCGCGCGCACCGGCCAGGAAGGCATCGTTGCGCGACTCGTCGCGCAGGAAGAAGGGGATATTCATGCGCGAGCGGCAGTTGGCGGCCACCTTGTTCACATACAGCTGCGAGGCGTCGATGGCGTTGTAGAGCAGCTCGGCCTTGGCGACGTTGCGCCGTTCCATGGCGGCCACGCCGCTCAGCTCGCCTTCGCGCTGGCGCAGCAGCCACTGGAAGGTCAGGCCCGCCACGTAGATGCCCCAGGTGGGGGGGGTGTTGTACATGGACTCGTTGTCCGCCACGGTCTTGTAGTCGAAGGCGCTCGGGCAGGCGGGCAAGGCGTGTCCCAGCAGGTCTTCGCGCACCACCACCAGGGTCAGGCCGGCGGGGCCCAGGTTCTTCTGCGCGCCGCCGAAGGCCAGGCCCACGCGCGACCAGTCGACGCCGCGCGAAGCCACGTGCGAGGAGAAATCGATGACCAGGGGGGCGTCCGAGCCCAGGGCCTTGAGGTCGGGCAGCTCGTGGAACTCGATGCCATTGATGGTCTCGTTGCTGCAGATGTGCAGGTAGCTCGCGCCGCGGCTCAGGTTCCAGGTGGCGGGGTCGGGCAGGGTGGTGAAATCGCTGTCCTGCGCGCTGGCGGCGATGTTGACTTCGGAGGCGTACTTGCGCGCTTCCTTCTGCGACTTCTGGCTCCAGCTGCCGGTGACCACGAAGTCCACCGCTGCGGCGCGCGAGAGGTTCAGCGGGACGATGGCGTTCTCGGCCAGGCCGCCGCCCTGCATGAACAAAATCTTGAAGTTCGCCGGCACGGCCAGCAGGGTGCGCAGGTCGGCCTCGGCCTGCTGGTAGATGGACAGAAATTCCTTGCCGCGGTGGCTCATCTCCATCACGCCCATGCCACTGCCGTGCCAGTCCAGCATTTCGGAAGCGGCTTGCTGCAGCACTTCGGCGGGGATGGCGGCGGGGCCGGCGGAGAAGTTGTAGGGGCGGTTCATCTGGAAACGAAAAATAAGACTGTCGTTCAATGGGCCTGGCGGCTTCTTGCCCGCCGTGGCCCGCGCTGCTGTCACCG
The DNA here is from genome assembly GCA_040387235.1 of Pseudomonadota bacterium. Taxonomy (GTDB): domain Bacteria; phylum Pseudomonadota; class Gammaproteobacteria; order Burkholderiales; family Burkholderiaceae_C; genus Acidovorax. The sequence continues at coordinate 1,348 of JAZKEE010000145.1, read as the reverse complement.
CCGCCCGATGGGCATGGCCTGCGGCACCCGGCGCACCGGTGTGCCGCAGCCTGCAGGCGGCTCGCCGTCAGGCCTGAGGTGTGCTATCGGTGCCTGGCGCGGCATCTCCGCCGGGGCCGGCACCACCTTCATCCGAGCCCTCTGGCTCGATCACGTTGGCGTCGTTCTCCACGATGCGCTGCAGGCCGCTGAGCTTGGAGCCTTCGTCCAGCGCGATCAGCGTCACGCCCTGCGTGGCACGGCCCAGTTCGCGGATCTCGGAGACGCGGGTGCGCACCAGCACGCCCTTGTCGGTGATCAGCATGATCTCGTCGTCGGCATGCACCAGCGTGGCCGCCACGACCTTGCCGTTGCGTTCGCTCTGCTGGATGGCGATCATGCCCTTGGTGCCGCGGCCATGGCGCGTGTACTCGACGATGCCGGTGCGCTTGCCATAGCCGTTCTCGGTAGCGGTGAGCACGCTTTGCGTCTCGTCCTCGGCCACCAGCATGGCGATCACGCTCTGGCCGTCTTCCAGCGTCATGCCGCGCACGCCGCGGGCCTGGCGGCCCAGGGGGCGCACATCGTTCTCGTCGAAGCGCACGGCCTTGCCGCCATCGCTGAACAGCATCACGTCGTGCGCGCCGTCCGTGAGGGCGGCGCCGATCAGGTAGTCGCCGTCATCGAGGTTGACGGCGATGATGCCGCCCTTGCGCGGGTTGCTGAATTCGTCCAGCGCCGTCTTCTTCACGGTGCCCATGCTGGTTGCCATGAACACGTAGCGGTCGGCCGGGAAGGTGCGCATGTCGCCCGTGAGGGCCAGCACCACGTTGATCTTCTCGCCCTCCTGCAGCGGGAACATGTTCACGATGGGGCGGCCGCGCGAGCCGCGCGAACCCGCAGGCACTTCCCAGACCTTGAGCCAGTACAGCCGGCCGCGGTTGGAGAAGCACAGGATGTAGTCGTGCGTGTTGGCGATGAAGAGCTGGTCGATCCAGTCGTCTTCCTTCGTCGCCGTGGCCTGCTTGCCGCGCCCGCCGCGCTTTTGCGCGCGGTACTCGGACAGCGGCTGGCTCTTGATGTAGCCGGTGTGGCTGAGCGTCACCACCATGTCGGTGGGGGTGATCAGGTCTTCAGTGGACAGGTCCTGCGCGCTGTACTCGACGATGCTGCGCCGGGCGCCCAGCTTGGTCTGGCCGAATTCCGTCTTGATGGAGGTGAGCTCGTCGCCGATGATGATCGAGACGCGCTCGGGCTTGGCCAGGATGTCCAGCAGGTCTTCGATGACCGACATGACTTCCTTGTACTCGGCCACGATCTTGTCCTGCTCCAGGCCCGTGAGGCGCTGCAGGCGCATCTGCAGGATTTC
>JAZKEE010000144.1:0-14899 GCA_040387235.1 Pseudomonadota bacterium | reverse complement strand
GGCATGCCCCGGTGCACGCCGCCGTAGTTGCCCAGCGACCCCGGGAAGATGCCCACCTGGTCCAGCCACAGGCGGCCCAGCCGTTCGGGCGGTGACAGCGGGCCGTCGAAATCGAGTACGCCGTAGGGCGCATGGATGCTCACGATCAGGTGCGGCCGGAATGCCGCCATCTGTGCGTGCAGGAACTGCGATTCGGGCTCGGACAGTGCCGACGGACCGGGAAAGCGGCGCGGGTCGCGCCGGGTGCGCTTGTCCCAGTACAGCGGCGCATCCTTGTCCCAGCCCGGCGTGGGAAAGTTGCGGTTCAGATCCACACCGCGGCCGTTGGTGCGTGTGGCCGGCCTGGCCAGCAGCCCGTCGGGGTTGAGCACGGGGATGAAGCGCCAGTGCACCGGCCGCTCGGTCTGCTCGGCCAGGGCAATCCAGCGCAAGGCCAACGCGGCGGCCGTGAGTTCGTCGCCGTGGATGGCGCCAGCCACCAGCACGCGCAGCGGGGCGTCGGCGGCAGCCCGCCCCCCGGGCACGGGCACGTCGCGCCAGAACAGGGGCACGCCATGCGCGGACAGGGCGCCGCTGGGCGTGAGCTGCGCGTCCTCGCACTGCGCACGCGAAACGGTGGGCAGGCGCGCGAGAAAGAGCGCACAGGCCCCAGGGCCGGCCGCCGGCGCAGCGGCCGCCACCGGTGCAGCGGGTACGGGAGCCGCCGGCTCTGTAGTCGCGGCGGGGGGCGCCGGCGCCTGCAGCACCTGCACCGGCGTCGCCGCGTGCTGCGCGGTGGTCCCCCGCTCCACGTCGGCCCGCGGGGCGATCCACAGGCCTCCCGCCGCCAGCGCGGCGAGCACGGCACCGGCCAGCACAGGACCCAGCCAGGCCGAGCCCCCGGGCCGTGCAGGCGATGCGCAAGAATCGCCCTGGGTCAATGCAGTACCCGCGCAGAAGCCAGGAACTCCGCCAGCGCACCGTCGAAGCCGTCGGGGTCCTCGAGCTGCGGCCAGTGGCCCGCGTGCGGCAGGCTCAGGTGGCGCGCATCCGGCAGCACGTGGGCCAGGGCCTGCAGCGCGGCAGGCGGTGTGCAGCGGTCCTGCGCGCCGCCGATGACCAGGGTGGGCATGTGCAGCTGGCCCAGCACGCCAGCACTGCGGTCGAAGGTGGACAGGGCTTGCAGCGCACGCCGGTACGAGCCCTTGTACACCTGCGACAGGGCATGGGTGGCCAGGCGCACGCCCTCGGGCAGAGCGCCGCTGCCGATGTACTGCGGCACCAGGGCCTGGGCCAACTGCTGCATGTTGTCCTGCGCGGCGTCGAGGGCCTTCAGCCGGGGTTCGACCCAGTCCTCGACGGCCTGCGCATCCAGCGCGGGACCGCCGGCGCACAGCACCATGCGGCGCACCCGTGCCTTCTGGCGCACGGCCACCTCCAGCGCCACCATGGCGCCCATGCCGTGGCCGACCAGGGTCACGGGGCCGCATTGCAACGCATCGATCAACGCAATGCAGCCCTCGGCCAGGCCCTTGAAGCCATAGGGTTCGATGGGAGCGCTGTTGCCATAGCCGGGCATGTCCCAGGCCACGGCCCGGTAGCCCAGGCTGGCCAGGGTTTCGACCTGGGGCGCGAACGTCAGGTGGCCGCCATCGGCGTCGTGCAGCATGAGCACGGTGTGCCCGCTGCCCAGGGTGGAGAAATGGGGGAGGAGTGCCATGGTTTTCCTGCGAAAAGCCCTGCATGGCAAGGGCCTGGCCATGATAGCCCAGGCCTTTTTAACCCCGGATGCTGGTCAGGCCATCGCTTTGCGTGCACCCATGCCTGGCACGCGTGCGCGACACACCCAGCGCCCCCGGCCGCAGCATGGCTGTGGCATGCGGCCCATAATGGGCGCCTGCCCCTTTTCCGGCCGCTGCGCCCGCCCTCCGTGAACCGCCCCCTGCCCCGCCCCGCCCTTGCCCGGCCCCCGAGCTTCTCCGCCCGCGAGTTCCGCGATGCGCTGGGCATGTTTGCCACCGGCGTCACCATTGTCACGGCACGCAATGAGGACGGCACCCTGGTGGGGCTCACGGCCAGTTCGTTCAATTCCGTCTCTCTGGACCCGCCCCTGGTGCTGTGGAGCCTGTCGCGCGGCGCCAGCACCATGCCCACCTTCGCCAACGGCGCGCACTACGCCATCAACGTGCTCGCGGCGGACCAGAAACAGCTCGCCGAGCGCTTTGCCACGCGCGGCATCGACCGCTGGGCCGGCGTGGACCACCACCCCGGCATCAGTGGCGCCCCGGTGCTCGACGGCGCGGCCGCGAGCTTCGAATGCTTCAACCGCAGCCGCTACGAAGAGGGCGATCACCTGATCTTCGTGGGCGAGGTCGAACGCTGCAGCCACCGTGCCGGCGTGCCCCCGCTGCTGTACCACGGCGGGCGCTTCTACACCGAACACCCGCTGTGAGCCCTGCGCCCGAGAGCGCCCCAGGCCTGCTGGTGCGGCATGTGAACACCGGCAGTGCCCGCCGCCTGAAGGTGGGCGAACGCAGCGTGCTCACGGCCATCGGCAAGACGGCCGCGGCAGGCCCCGTTGCGGTGCATCGCCTGGGGCTGGCGGGCGACGAGCAGGCCGACCTGAGCGTGCATGGTGGCCTGGACAAGGCGGTGTATGCCTATCCCTTTGCGCACTACGCCTTCTGGCAGGCCGAGCGGCGCCGGCACGGTGTGAGCCTGTTCGACGAGGAGTTGCCGCCCGGCTTCATGGGCGAAAACCTCAGCGTGGACGGGCTGCTGGAGCATGAGGTCTTCGTCGGTGACAGCCTGCGTTTTCCCGACTGCGTGCTGCGCGTGACCGCACCGCGCGAGCCCTGCTTCAAGTTCAACGCGGTGATGGGCTTTGCCCAGGCCAGCCGCGCCATGGCGCTGGCGGGCTGCTGTGGCTACTACCTTGCGGTGGACGAACCCGGCACCATCGCCGCCGGCCAGCGCGCCACGCTGGTGCCCGGCCGGCGCTCGCTGGGCATTGCGCAGGCCTTCGCGGCCAAGTTCGCGAAGCACTCGCGCTAAGAACAGGTTCTAACGCGCTCCAGCGCTACGCGGCCCGGCCGTGCGGCGGCTCCACCAGTTGCCGCGCCTGCTCCTGCAGTTGCGGGAAGACCTTGCCCACCAGCGCCAGTTGCGCAGCCATGAGGCTGCGGGCCGGCGCCTGGTACGGCGCGATGCCGGGTGCGCCGAACTCCTGCAGCACCTGCGCCACGGCGGGCGCCGCAGGCGCTTTGCCCATCCGCGCGCCGCTGGCCTGCTGTGCCTGCTCCAGCCGGTCGGCCAGCTGCTGCAGCGACTGCAGCAGGGCACCCGCCACCTCCTGGTCTGCCGCGTCCACGTCCGTCCCTGCCCCGCCGCGCTGCGCACCCAGGGCCGAGAGGTAGTTGAGCTGGGTGTGCGACAACCGCAGGAAGTTGGCCACCACCTCCACGTTGCCGCGCACGCTGCGCGGTTCCTTGAGCATGGCGCTGTAGGAATTGGACAGCGCGGCGTCGGCGTTGTGCGCATTGCGCCGTGCCAGGCGGTATTCCAGGTGGTCGCGCTTGCCGCTGTGGTACTGCGCCAGGATGGCGCGCAGGTACAGGGCCTGGGTCTGCAGCACCTGGGCAGCCAGGCGCGGCCACTGGCGCGACTGCCAGTGCGGCAGCACCAGCCAGGAGGCAGCCGCCGCGATCAGGCAGCCGGCGGCGGTGTCCAGCAGGCGCGCCAGGATCACGCCCTGGGCCATGCCCATCTGGTGAAAGCCGAGCAGCAGCAAGGTGGTGACCGCTGCCGTGGCCAGCACATAACGGGTGTGGCGCGCGCCGAAGAACACGGCGCCGGCGAACACCAGCAGTGCCGCCTGCACCAGGGCCCCCGGAAACAGCTGGATGGCCGCCCAGCCCAGGGCCAGGCCAATGGCTGTGCCCTTGGCGCGCTGCACCAGCCGCGTCTGCGTGGCTGCGTACTGCGGCTGGCTCACGAAGACGATGGTCAGCAGGATCCAGTAGCCATGCGGGTCGTTGGTGGCCTGCATGACGGCAAAGCCCACCAGCAGCGACAGGGCCAGGCGCACGCTGTGCCGCAACCAGGGCGACTGTGAGTGCAACTGCGCACGCACCCGACCCCAGGCATCGCGCAGGCTGCGTGGCTCGCGGTCGAACAGGGCGTGGTCGACGCTGTCCCCGGCGGCGGTGCCGCCCAGCGCGCCGGCGAACACCCCGGCCATCGCCGCCAGGTTATGGCCCAGGGCGTGCAGCGAGCGCAGCGGCCGGGCCATGGAGGCGGTGGCCTGCACGCCAGCCAGGTCGGCAGCAATGCCACCCTGGTGCGCCATGGCGGCCTGCATGTCCTCGATGGCGCGGGAGGTCATGCCCTCGTGCTGCGGAAGCGATTGCTGCCGGATGGCGAGCGACAGCTTGAGCGATTGTTCGCCCAGCAAGGTGAGCACGCGCTGGCAGCGGTAGAGCACGTCGCTGTGGAAGAACGAGGTGGCCAGCAGGTCGTAATGCTCGTGCGAGGAACTCACGCGTTCGTGCATGTCCTGCGCGGCCAGGTACTGGTGCATGGCAGCCTGCAGCCACGCTGGCGGGGTGCCACGGCCCATGCGGCTCATCAGGCTTTCCTTGGCGGCATTGAGGGCGTCCACTACGCGCCCGTTGTGCAGGGCCAGCGCCATGCGCCGGCGCTCCAGGTCCACGCCGCGCACGGGTTCGAGCAGCAGGGCCTTCAGGCGCAGATACTCGCCCAGCACCGCATACAGTCGCGCCAGGCGAAAGCGCACGGGCGCCCGCGGCATGGCCCAGGTCCAGGCCACCGAGACCAGGCCGTACCAGGCGGCGCCGGCCAGCATCAGCGGTGCCGCCTGCGCCGCCCCGGCGCGGCTGGTGTGGGCGGCCAGGGCCGCGTAGATGAACAGCACCAGCGAGCCGAAGGCAATGGCCCGATAGCGCTCGCCGAGCGCGCCCAGCAGAGTGAAACCCAGGGCCGACAGCGCCAGCGCCCCCATCAGCGCCCAGGGCCACGCCACCGTGGCCCACACCGCCAGTGCCATCAGGCCAAAGCAGCCCAGTGCCAGCAACTGCGCGCGCAGACGGCCGCGCCAGCTGTCATCGGTCTCGGTCAGTGCGCTGGCGATCACGCCCAGCAGCACCGGCATCAGCTCGGCTTGCCACCCGGCCCACCAGCCCCAGACCAGCACGGCCGCCAGCGCGGCAAAGGCGCGCGCCCCGCGCGTGAAGCCTTCGTGGTTGCGTGCGCGCTGCCAGCTGGATTTCCAGGATTCGTCCACGGGAATGCCTCACATCAGGGATTACCCTAATGTTAAGCAATAAACCGGCCAGAGGCTTTTCAGGCCGCACCGTGGCAGCACACGCACAGCTTGTTGCCATCCGGGTCGCGGAAATACGCCCCGTAGTAGTTCGCGTGGTACTGGGGCCGCAAACCGGGCGGACCTTCGCAGCTGCCGCCGTGGCGCAAGGCCAGGGCATGCACTTCGTCCACGGTGGTGCGGTCAGCCGCCAGCAGCGCATTCATGGCGCCATTGCCGGGGCTGGCGGCCTGCCCGTCGAACGGGCGGCCGATGAGGAACAGCGGGCGCGCCACGCCGGGCACCTGCCAGCCGGCCCAGGGCACCTCGGGCTCGCAAAAGCGCTGCACCAAGCCCAGGCGCTCCAGCACGGGACCGTAGAACGCCAAGGCGCGCTCGAAATCGTTCACGCCGACATGGACATGGGACAGCATGTGCTTGCGACCTCCCTGAGATTCATTGTCTTGCGCGCGATCGATGAAACTGGCGCGGCCAAGGCCAGTGCCCCCGCGCAAGGGCCGCCCCGCCGCGAAGGCGGCGTATCAGCGCTTGCGCTGGGGGCGTCCCCCTCCCCGCATTGCGCAGCAATGCGAGAGAGAGGGGGAAGGCGCGAAGCGACTCAGGGGGAGATCACCTGACCGTGTCGGGCAGTTCGATCTTGACCTCGAGCACTTCCAGGTTGTCCTGGCGTTCCAGGTGCACCTTGAGGTCTTCGGGGTTGATCTTCACATACTTGGAGATCACGGCCACAAGTTCGCGCTGCAGCGCGGGCAGGTAGTCGGGTTCGGAGGCGTTGCGGCCGTTGCGTTCGTGCGCCAGGATGATCTGCAGGCGCTCCTTGGCAACGCTGGCCGTCTTCTTCTTTTCGCCGAGAAGAAAGGAAAGAAAGGATGCCATGGCTTACTTGCTCCCGAACAGGCGTTTGAAGAAGCCGGGTTTTTCCGCTTCGATGAAACGCAGGGGCTTGTCGGTCTGGCCGAGGAAACGGTCGATCACGTCCTTGTAGGCTTCCGAGACGTCCGTGCCCTGGGCATGGATGGCGGGCGTGCCCTGGTTGGACGACTGCAGCACCACCTCGGACTCGGGGATCACGCCGATGAGCTTGATGCGCAGGATGTCCTGGATGTCCTCCAGCGAGAGCATCTGGCCGTCTTCGACGCGGCTGGGGTTGTAGCGGGTGATGAGCAGGTGCTCCTTGATCGGCTCACCGCCGTCGATGGCGCGCTTGGTCTTGCTGCCCAGCATGCCCAGGATGCGGTCGGAGTCACGCACCGAGGAGACCTCGGGGTTGGTGACCAGCAGGGCTTCGTCCGCGAAATGCATGGCCATGAGCGCGCCGCTCTCGATGCCGGCAGGCGAGTCGCAGATGATGTACTCGAAGCCCATCTCGGCCAGGTCCTTGAGGATCTTCTCCACGCCGTCCTGCGTCAGGGCGTCCTTGTCGCGCGTCTGGCTGGCGGCCAGCACGAACAGGTTCTCGCACTGCTTGTCCTTGATCAGGGCCTGGTTCAGGTTGGCCTCGCCCTGGATCACGTTGATGAGGTCGTACACCACGCGGCGTTCGCAGCCCATGATGAGGTCCAGGTTGCGCAGGCCGACGTCAAAGTCGATCACGGCGGTCTTGTGGCCGCGCAGGGCGAGGCCGGTGGCAAAACTGGCGCTGGTGGTGGTCTTGCCCACACCACCCTTGCCGGAGGTCACGACGACGATTTTGGCCATGGGTCTATTGAGTCTCTCTGGGGTTGATACGAACGGGATTGCGCAGCGGCTCGATGAAGAGCTTTTCGCCTTCCAGGCGCACCTGGGCCGGCCTGCCCGCGACGTCGTCGGGCAGTGCGGTCTCCGTCGTGCGGTAGATGCCTGCGATGGAGACCAGCTGCGGCTCCATGCAGGTGGAAAAGATGCGTGCTTCGGTGTTGCCGCGCGCGCCAGCGATGGCGCGCCCGCGCAGCGGCGCATAGACGTGGATGTTGCCGTCGGCAATCACCTCGGCGCCGAAGCTGACCATGGCCAGCACCACCAGGTCGGCGCCGCGCGCATAGACCTGCTGGCCCGAGCGCAGCGGCTTGTCGATCACCATGGTGCCGGGGCCGGCCACGGGCACTTCGCGCACCACTTCGACCTCGTGCACCACCTCGCGGATCACCTCCTGCACCTGGACCTGCACCTCGGGCGCAGGCTCCGGCTCGGCAGCCGCCTCGGCACGGGCGGCAGGCGCATCCGGCACGGCCGCCAGGCCCACCGCGCGCGCGGCCTCCATCTGGGCATCACTGCCGCCGCGCACGGCGACGGGCAGGGTGCGGTGTTCGCGCAGCACGGCAACGATGGCGGCGAAATCGATGGCTTCCTCGGCCTCACGCACCAGGGCCAGGTCGATCAGCACCGGATCGTTGTCGAAAAACCCGGGGGCATCGGCCACGCGCTCAGCCAGCTCGGCAGCGAACTGCGTGGCATCGGTCGTCTTGAGCAACACGGCCACGACGGACAGCGATGCGCTCTTGAGGTCGAAGCGGGTGCGGGCCTGGGCCGCCGTGGAAAAGGCCATGTAAATGGATTTTGATGAAATAAGCGCCCGGAAACCGGTATTGCCAGTCGCAAAGTGTACCGTGGGCCCGCTTCGGAGCCCGTTCCAGGCTGTCTCGCAAGGTATCAGGCCTGTGGCCCCAGGTGCGGCGGCCCTGCAGCATCGGCATGCGCCTTCCATAATCAACCGATGTCCCTTGCCCGCAAAACCCATCTCGATTCCCTGGCCATCGGCCTGCTGCTCGCCTGCTGCATGTTCTGGGGTTTCCAGCAGGTGCTGGTCAAGGCGACGGTGGCCGAGGTGGCCCCGGTGTACCAGGCCTTCGTGCGCTTCGCGCTGGCCGCCCTGGCCGTGGCCGCGTGGTGCCTGTGGCGCGGCGTGCCCCTGTCCAGCCGCGGCGAACCAGCGGGCGCCCTGCGCGCCGGGCTTCTGGCCGGGGCCCTGTTCGCGGGCGAGTTCGCCTGCATCTATGTGGGCCTGCAGTACACCAGCGCCTCGCGGCTCACGGTGTTCCTGTACGGCGCACCGTTCTGGGTGGCGCTGCTGCTGCCGCACTTCATTCCCGGTGAGCGGCTGCGCGGCTGGCAGTGGCTGGGCCTGGCCGCCGCCTTCGTGGGCGTGGGGCTGGCATTGGGCGACGGCATGCTGGGCGCGGCGAATGCCGCCATGCCCCAGGCCTGGCTCGGCGACCTGCTGGGTGTGGCCGCCGGCCTGATGTGGGCGCTGACCACGGTGGTGATCCGCACCACACCGCTCGCGCGCGTAGCGCCCGCCAAGCAGTTGCTCTACCAGGTGGGCGTGAGCGCCGCCGTGCTGCCCGTGCTGTCCCTGGCACTGGGCGAGACCTGGACCTGGCAGTTCAGCACCTTCGCCTGGGCCTCGCTGCTGGTGCAGGCCCTGGTGGGCGCCTTCGTGAGCTACCTGGCCTGGATGTGGATGCTGGCCCACTACCCAGCGACCCGCATCTCGGTGTTTGTGTTCCTGACGCCGGTCTTCGCGCTGTTGTTCGGCGCCTGGTGGCTGGGCGAGCCGGTGACCACGGGGCTGGTGGTGGCCCTGGGGCTGGTGGCGGCCGGCATCGTGCTGGTGAACCGGAAGCCCGCAGCACCCTGAAGATCCTATGCGGCGACCGCGGGTCGGCGTACCGGGTGCGGCATCGGTAATCGCGCTGCCCAAACCAGGGCAACCGCGCAAGGGCCGCCCCACTGCGGATGCGGCGCTTCGCTTGCGTGCGCTGGCTGCGTCCCCCTTTCCGAATTGCACAGCAATTCGAGAGAAGGGGTGAAGGCGCGAAGCGACTCAGGGGGTTGTTCAGAACTTCGGAATACGGATGCGGCTGATCATCAAGGAGCCGGAAACCGCAAACAGCAGCACCAGCGGATGCAGCGTGAAGCCGCCGACCAGCACCTTGCCGAACCACAGGTTCTCGCCCAGCGCGCCCATGTAGCCGGCCAGGGCCAGCAGGGCCACCAGCACAATGGAGGTAGGGATGGGCGTGCCCTCGAAGTACCGGACCTTGCCGTCGTCGCCCGATAGCGTTTCGGCCGTGACGTTGTAGCGCGCCAGGCGCGAGACGCCGCAGGCCACGAAGTAGGCCAGCACCACGCGGTCGTACAGGCCCTGCATGCCGCAGCCATAAGCCATGATGGCGGGCGCGACGCCGAACGAGATCACGTCGGCCAGCGAATCGAGCTCGCGCCCCATGGCCGAGCTCTTCTGGCGCCAGCGCGCGATGCGGCCGTCCAGCACGTCGAAGATCAGTGCCGCCAGCACCAGGGCGGCGGCAAAGTAGACGTGCAGCACATCCCCGGTCGCCAGGTAGGTCATGGCCGAGAACAGCGCGCCGACACCGCACACCGCGTTGCCCAGCGTGAACCAGTCGGCCAGGTGGAACTCGCGGATCATCGAAAAGCGCTTGGGATGGGGTTGGGGGGTGGTCATGTCGGGAGCGCTCCGGTCGCGCCAGGGGAAGTGGTGACGCCACATTATGGGCGGCTGCGCGCGCCGTTTCCTGTAGGCACATTACCCGCGCGGGCGGAGATACGGTGTGCACCGCCGCAGATGCCTGCCAGCGCACCCTGGCAGATGGGCGCTGCCCATCCCTTCTGACTGTCAAATTTTTTTGAACAGAGTGTCCATTCATTTAGAGGATTGTCAAAAAATCGGCGCGCACCAACAATGGCCTCTCCACCTGTTTTTTAGGATGGACCCGATTTGCCAGGAGACAACACCATGCACACTGCCGGGAGCGCACAGTCGCCCTGCCCCACCCTTGTCGCCACGGGCTGGGAAGCCTGCGCATGAGGACCACCATCGGTACCACACACGCGCGCCCACCCTTGTCGCCCCCCTTCGCCCCGGCGTTCCCCGTGCGCAGCCTGCAGGACGTGGAGCGCCTGGAAGCACTGCCGCTGGCCCAGGCGCTGCCAGTGCAGAGCACCTACGAGATCTTCTGCAACTCGGCCCATGCCTTTGGCGACAAGACGGCACTGACCTTCCTGCCCACGGCCGACCCGGCGGACGCACCCGTGCGCTGGTCGTACGCCCAGTTGCTTGCCGGCATCCACCAGACGGCCAACCTTCTGCACGAACTGGGCGTTGCACCCGGCGACGCCGTGGCCGTGCTGCTGCCCGGATGCCTCGAATACCACCTGGCGCTGTGGGGTGGCGAGGCGGCCGCCATCGTGCAGCCGCTCAACCCGCTGCTCACGCCCGAAAAGCTCGCCTCCATGATGACGCTGGCGCGCGCCAAGGTATTGATCGCCTATGGCGAGGACGGCGACTCGGGCTTCTGGACCAAGGCCATGGGCCTGCGCGGCCAGGTGCCCACGCTGCGTAGCGTGCTGCGCGTGGCGCCGCACGGCGAGGCCCCAGGCGCGGCCGGCCCCCTGCCCGAGGGCGTGATCGACTTTGCCAGCCGCAGCGCCCAGCCCGATGACCGGCTGGTGAGCGGGCGGCGCATCGTGGCCGGCGACATCGCGGCCTACTTCCACACCGGCGGCACCACGGGCGCGCCCAAACTCGCGCGCCACAGCCACGGCGCGCAGGTGTTCACCGCCTGGGCGTGCGTGCAGATGCAGGGCATCCGGCCGGAAGATGCCGGCATCAACGGCTACCCGCTGTTCCATGTGGCCGGCGTGCTGCCGGGCTCGCTGGCGGCACTGTCGGCCGGGGTGGAGACCATCATCCCGACCACCGGGCTGTTCCGCAACCGGCAGGTCATCGCCAACTACTGGCGCCTGGCCGAGCGCTACCGCTGCACCTACCTGTCGGCCGTGCCCACGGTGCTGGCGGCGCTGGCCAACGTGCCGCTGGACGGCGCCGACATCTCGGCACTGCGGTACTGCCGCACCGGTGCGGCCGTGCTGGCGCCCGAACTCGCGGCGCGCTTTGCGCGCCTGTTCGGCCTGCACGTGCACGAGAGCCTGGGCATGACCGAGATGGCCGGCATCTCCACCATCACGCCGCCCGGCGTTGACGCACCCGCGGGCTGCGTGGGCTGGCGCCTGCCCTATACGCGGCTGCGCATCGTGGCGCTCGATGCGCAGGGCAATGCGTCGGACCAGGAGATGCCGCCCGGCCAGTCGGGCATGGTGCTCTTCCACTCGCCCAACCTGTTCTCGGGGTTTCTCGATGCCGCTGACACGGCCCGGGCCTTCACGGCCGATGGCTGGCTGGCCACGGGCGACCTGGGCTTTGTCGATGCCGAGGGCCGGCTGCACCTGAGCGGGCGCTCCAAGGACCTCATCATCCGCAGCGGCCACAACATCGACCCCAAGGTGATCGAGGATGCCCTGGGCGCCCACCCCGCCGTGCAGCTGTGCGCTGCCGTGGGTGCGCCCGATGCGTACGCAGGCGAGCTGCCCGTGTTGTTCGCCACCCTGGTGCCGGGTCGGGAGGCCAGCGAGGCCGAGCTGCTCGACTTCGTCAGCGCGGGCGTGGACGAGGCGGTATCCCGGCCGCGCCGCCTCACGTTGCTGGACACCATGCCCGTGACCAACGTGGGCAAGATCTACAAACCCGCACTGCGCCTGCAGGCCGCCTGCCAGACCGTGCAGGCGCTGGTGGACGGCGTGTGCACCGAGCACGGCGTGGCCACGCGCCCCCGCGTGCAGGCCGAGGGCGAGAGCGCCGTGCGCGTCACCGTCGATGCAGGCACGCCAGGCCAGGATGCACAGGCCCTGTGCGCACGCCTGCGCCAGGTGCTGGAGCCCCTGCCCGTCAAGGTGCAGGTGGTGCTGTCACCACCCGCCACCTGATTCCTCGCACCGCTTCACCTACAACTATTCCAGGAGACAAAACCATGCCAACCTTCCCAATCCCCCAGCGACGCACCTGGCTCGGCGCAGCCGCCCTTGCCATCGGCGCCCTCGCCGGCACGGCCGCGCTGGCCCAGCAGCCGGCCTATCCCACCAAGCCGATCAAGGTGGTGGTGCCTTTTGCGCCCGGCGGTGCCACCGACGTGCTGGCCCGCGTGCTCGCCGAGAAGATGGCGGCCGGCCTGGGCCAGCCCCTGGTCATCGACAACAAGCCGGGTGCGGCCGGCATCATCGGCACCGATGCGGTCGCCAAGGCCGCGCCTGATGGCTACACCATCGTGCTGGGCCTGAGCAACTCGCTGCTCACCAACCAGTTCCTCTACGAAAAGCTGCCCTACGACCCGCAGCGCGACCTGGCCCTGGTCTACCAGATCGCCATCGCCCCGCTGGTGCTGGTCGCTCACCCCAGCGTGCCCGTGGCGACCGGCCCCGAGCTGCTCAAGTACGCAGCCGCCAACAAGGGCAAGGTGGCCTATGGCTCCTACGGCACGGGTGCCTACCCACACCTGGCGGGTGCCTACATGAGCCTCACACAGAACGCCGACATGAGCCATGTGGCCTACCGGGGCGAGGCGCCCATGGTGCAGGACCTGATCGGCGGCCAGATCCAGATGGCCTACGCCAGCGCGCTGGTGGCCAAGCCGCACATCGACGCCGGCAAGCTCAAGGCGCTGGGCGTGACCGGAGAGCGGCGCATGGGCATCCTGCCCAATGTGCCCACGCTCGCCGAGCAGGGCATGACCGACGAGGCCTACCGCGTGGCCGGCTGGCTGGCCTTTGCCGCGCCGGCGGGCACGCCGCCGGCCATCCTGGAGCGCCTGGCGGCCGAGGTGCGCAAGGCCGTGCAGTTGCCCGACGTGGCACAGCGCATCGCGGGCATGGGCTTCGAGGCCAAGGCCAGCTCACCGGCGGAGTTCAAGGCCGCTTACATGAAGGAGCGGCCAGTGTGGGAACGCCTGATCAAGCAATCCGGCGCAAAATTGGACTAACCCCCTGAGCCGCTTCGCGTCTCGGTGCGTCCGCCAGGAGCAGCCGCCCCCTGTGCGGCGGGGCAGCCCTTGCACGGGGGCACTGGCCTGCGCCGTGCCAGATCAAGGTCTGGCCTGCCTCAGGTCGCAGCCACGGCCCGCTGGTTCGCAAACGCCACATACCAGTCTAGGCAGCCCGGGTTGGCCATGGCGTCCTTGTTGACGACCTTCTCGATGGGCTGGCCCAGCAGCAGTTTCTTGATGGGCAGCTCCTGCTTCTTGCCGCTCAGGGTGCGCGGGATCTCGGGCACCTGGAAGATGTCGTCGGGCACGAAGCGCGGGCTGAGTGCGGTGCGCACGGCATTGTTCAGGCGCTGGCGCATCGCCCCGTCGAGCGCCACGCCCTCGCGCAGCACCACGAACAGCGGCATGTAGCTCTCGCGGCCCAGGTATTCGAGGTCCACCACCATGCTGTCGAGCACCTCGGGCAGGGCCTCCACGGCGCTGTAGATCTCGCTGGTGCCCATGCGCAGCCCATGGCGGTTGATGGTCGCGTCCGAACGACCGTAGATGATGCAGCCGCCGCTGGCACCATCGATCCTGAGCCAGTCGCCATGGCGCCAGACGGCACCCGCTTCGGGCGCCGTGTCGCCGCCGCCGGGCCGGCGGCCATGGCCGGCCGGGTACATGTCGAAGTAGCTGGCCAGGTAGCGCTCGCCCTTGGGGTCGTTCCACAGGTACAGCGGCATGGAGGGGATGGGCTGCACGCAGACCAGCTCGCCCACCTCGTCCTTCACGGGCTCGCCCTGGGCGTTCCACGATTCCACTGCGGCGCCAAGCATGCGGCACTGCATTTCGCCGGGCACCTGCGGCATCTCGCGGTGGCCGCCGATGAAGGCACCGCAGAAGTCCGTGCCGCCCGAGATGTTGTTCCACCAGATATCGGGCGTGCCGACGCGCGCGAACTGCGCCGTGCCCCAGGCCTGCACCTCGGGCGACAGCGGGGAGCCCGTGGTGCCCAGGGCGCGCACGCGCGAAAGGTCACCGCAAGCCGTCAGCTCCAGCCCCGACTTCATGCAGTTGGCAAAGAACGCAGCGCCCGCGCCGAAGAAGGTCACGCCCGTCTCGGCCGCAAAGCGCCACAGCGTGCCCCAGTCGGGCCGGTCCTTGCTGCCACCCGGGTTGCCGTCGTAGATCACGCAGGTGGTGCCCGACAGCAGCCCGCTGGCCTGGGCGTTCCACATCACCCAGCCGGTGGAGCTGTACCAGTGGTAGCGCTCGCCGAAGCTGTTGGCCTCGTAGCTGCAGCCGATGTCGTTGTGCAGCACCTTGAGCTGCAGCGCCACCAGCACCATGCCGCCATGGCCGTGCACGATGGGCTTGGGCAGGCCCGTGGTGCCGCTGGAATAGACGATCCACAGCGGATGCTCGAAGGCCATCCACTCGGGCTCGAAGGCGTCGACCGCCGGGCCGGTGCCCGCCACGTCGGCGGCCCAGTCGGACCAGCCGGACAGCGCGGCCGCAGCGTCGAGGTTGGGCACCAGGATGGCGTGCTGCACGCTGGGCAGGGCTTCGCGCAGCTCGGTAAGCACGCCGGCGCGGTCGTGGTCACGCCCGCCGTAGGTGATGCCGTCCACGCCGATCAGTACCTTGGGTTCGATCTGGCGGAAGCGGTCGAGCACCGCGTTCGTGCCCATGTCAGGCGCGCAGATGCTCCAGACGGCGCCGATGCTAACCGTGGCCAGCAGGGCGATCATGGCCTCGGGGATGTTGGGCAGGTAGGCGGCGA